>JALHFZ010000033.1 GCA_022837505.1 Synergistaceae bacterium | reverse complement strand
CGTGATCGCCGCAGTCAGCGTCGTCTTGCCGTGGTCGATATGGCCGATGGTGCCGATGTTAAGATGGGGCTTTGATCGCTCAAATTTTTCCTTTGCCATGGTGAAGATTCCCTCCTTGATGATTTTTCTTTTGTTTAACCGGCCGGCCGTCAGCCGTTGAGAACTTTTTCGGCCACTTCCGCAGCCGCCGGATCATAATGATCGAACTGCATGGAATAGGTGGCTCTCCCCGATGTTTTGCTCCTCAGGTCGGTGGCATAGCCGAACATCTCCGCCAGGGGAACAAAGGCCCGCACGAGGCGGGTATTCATACGGGTATCCATCCCCTCGATCCGCCCTCTCCGAGAGGAGAGATCGCCGATCACATCTCCGAGATAGTCCTCGGGAGTGACCACTTCGACGGACATGATGGGCTCCATAAGAATCGGCCCCGCTCTTTTCATGGCCTCTTTGAAGCCTATGGAGGCGGCAATTTTGAAGGCCATTTCAGAACTGTCCACATCATGGAAGCTTCCGTCCACGAGGGCGATTTTGATCCCGATGACGGGGTAGCCTCCGAGGACTCCGTTGTTCAGGGCCTCGATAAGACCCTTCTGCACAGCGGAGATATATTCCTTGGGGATGGTCCCTCCGACGATCTTGTCCTCGAATTCATACCCCTTCCCCTCGGGGAGGGGTTCCATTTCGAAGACCACATGGCCGTACTGCCCACGCCCTCCGGACTGGCGGATATACTTCCCCTCCGCCCTGGAGCTGGTGCGGATGGCCTCGCGGTAGGCAACCTGGGGGCGTCCCACCCGGACGTCGACACCGAATTCCCTCTTCAGGCGATCGACGATGATCTCGAGGTGAAGCTCTCCCATCCCGCGGATTATTGTCTGGGATGTCTCTTCGTCCGTGTTGACTTTGAAGGTAGGGTCCTCTTCAGCAAGGGCAACGAGCCCCTTTGTCAGCTTGATCTTGTCGTTTTTCGTCGCCGGCTCCACGGAAAGGGAGATGACCGGCTCGGGGAAAATGAGATTTTCAAGGACCACCGGGTTCTGTTCGTCGCACAGGGTGTCGCCGGTGCGGGTCGCCTTGAGGCCGGGAAGGGCAACGATCATGCCCGCTGTCGCCTCGTCGAGGTCTTCCCTTTTATTGGCATGCATCCGGAGAATCCTACCCACCCGTTCTCTCGAGTTGCTCACCGGATTGAACACTGTCGTCCCCTTGACCAAAGTGCCTGAGTAAATTCTGGTGAAGACGAGACGGCCGACGAAGGGGTCCACAGAGATCTTGAAGGCAAGGGCAGTAAAGGGCGCAGTGATGCTGGTCTCCCTCGCCACCTGCTCCATGGTCCTGGGGTCGGTGGCCACGATGGGCGGAAGGTCGACGGGGCTGGGGAGATAGTCGATCACCGCGTCCAGGATCATCTGAATCCCCTTGTTTTTGAAGGCGGAGCCGCAGATGACAGGGACTATCTTCAGTCCGATCGTTCCGGCCCGGAGGGCCTTCTTGATCAGCTCGTTGGAGACTTCCTTCCCGTCGAGGTAGAGGGCCATGAGCTCCTCGTCGTAATCGGCGAGAATTTCTATCATAGCCTCCCGGGCAGAGCGGACTTCATCCGTCATATGGGAAGGTATGGGAACTACATGGGGGTCCGTTCCGAGGTCGTCCGTGTAGCGGATCGCCCGCATGCCCACGAGATCGACCATGCCGGAAAAGCTTTCCTCGCTGCCGATGGGAAGCTGAATGACCACGGGTCTGGCGCCGAGGCGCCGCCTGATCCCGTCAACAACATTGAAAAAATCTGCCCCCACCCGGTCCATCTTGTTTACAAAGGCGATGCGGGGGACATGATATTTGTCCGCCTGCCGCCAGACGGTCTCGGACTGGGGCTCTACACCCCCTACCGCGCAGAAGACCGCAACGGCTCCGTCAAGGACGCGCATGGACCGCTCAACCTCGACGGTAAAATCCACGTGGCCGGGCGTATCAATAATGTTGACGTAATGATCCTTCCACATGCATGTGGTGGCAGCGGAGGAGATGGTGATTCCCCGCTCCCGTTCCTGATCCATGAAGTCCATGATCGCTGCGCCTTCATGAACTTCTCCCATTTTATAGCTCTTTCCCGTGTAGAAAAGAATGCGTTCGGTCGTGGTCGTCTTCCCTGCGTCTATGTGGGCGGCGATACCGATATTTCGGATTCTTTTCATATCAAGTGTCTGCATAGCTTATTCTGAAGCCTCGTTTCCGTTGATGGGCGTTGATTTCCCTCTCGAGGGATTACCAGCGATAATGAGCAAAGGCACGGTTCGCTTCCGCCATCTTGTGGGTATCTTCCTTCTTTTTGATGGAGCTCCCTTCGCCCTTGTAGGCGTCCATGAATTCTCTGGCAAGCCTCTCTGCCATGGGCATTCCCTTTTTCGCCCTGGAAAAGTTCAGGATCCACCGTATGGTGAGGACCTGTGCCCGTTCCGGGGGAACTTCCACGGGAATCTGGTAGGTTGCGCCGCCGACCCTGCGGGGACGAACCTCGACAAGGGGACGGATATTTTCCATAGCCTTGGTGAAGACCTCAAAAGGCTCGGCGCTGAGTTTTTCTCCGGCGATATCGAGGGCATCATACATCACTCTCTCCGCCACGCTTTTCTTTCCCTTCCGCATCAGGCTGTTGATGAATTTCGCCAATGCGGGACTGCCGTATCTTGTATCCGGCAGAGTCTGACGCTTTTTGACATGCCCCTTGCGCGGCATAGGTCAATCCCTCCTCAGTGAATACTTCTTCATGAACCGCAAAACCTACTTGGGCTTCCGTGCGCCGTACTTGGAGCGCGATCTTTTCCGGTTTTCCACTCCGCCGCAGTCAAGAGTTCCCCGGATAATGTGATACCGCACTCCGGGAAGGTCTTTTATCTTTCCGCCCCGCACCAGGACCACCGAGTGCTCCTGAAGGTTATGGCCTATCCCCGGGATATAGGACGTCACTTCAATCCCGTTGGTGAGCCGGACACGGGCTACTTTTCTGAGAGCAGAGTTGGGCTTTTTCGGTGTCACCGTGTACACCCTCGTGCACACCCCTCTGCGGGCGGGATTTCCCTGAAGCGCGGGGGAATCCGTCTTCGGCCTTTTTTCCTGCCGGCCGTGTCGAATGAGCTGGTTGATTGTCGGCACGTAATTTCCTCCTTCCGTCTTTTCTTTCTATTGCAGGCTTTTTCGCCCGCTTATCTTCTGATTCCCGCCGCGGAGGCGCCCCGGGTAATGGCACAGGCACGGCCAAGGCGGACCCTGTCGCTCACCCTTTCAACGGGAATTCCCTGACGCAGCGCTTCGGCTTCGAGGGGCCCCGTACGCTTCGGATCCGCATCGTCAGCGATAAAAAGCTTCGCTATCTCTCCTGCCTTGAGCATTCTGGCCACCTGTCGCTCGCCGGTGATTCTTCCGGATACTGCCAATTCGTTTACAGGCAATAAAATTCCTCCCGTGCAAAAGCACCAAGGAATAATACCAAACTCACGGGAGCCGTGTCAAGCACGACTTTTTCATAAATCCCGGAGACAGGGATTCAGATTTCAGGCTCCCGTGAGAACTGGAGAAAAGGGGTTTGTCCTCTACCCCTTCAGCTTCTCCGCTTCCTGCTGCTTCGCGCACTTGACCCGGATCGCCCGGAAATGCTCCACTCCCGTCCCCGCAGGGATGAGGTGACCGATGATCACGTTCTCCTTCAGGCCGTCGAGGGGGTCGATCTCCCCCCTCACCGCCGCCCCTGCAAGAACCTGGGCGGTCTGCTGGAAGGATGCCGCGCTGAGGAAGCTGTCCGTGGCGAGGGCGGCCTTCGTTATTCCGTGGACGAAGGGCTTGATCTTCGGTCCCTCCCGGAGCTTCCGGACGAAGGTTGCCCGCTGGATGATCTTCACTTCGTCCTTCCGGGCGGCCCCCATGGCGCGCACTACCAGCTCCTGGATATCCGGGCTGCCCGCAAGGATCTCGATGACCTGCTGGTTGACCTCCTGCCCGGCGTCGGCCAAGAGGTTGTTCCCCCTGTCGTAGACGGGCTCGAGGAGGACCTTGCCGTAGATCTTTGTGGAGAGGAGATCCCGGAGGAAGCGGTCCCGGGAGAAGATCTCCCCTTCGATCTCGATGGCCGAGATGTGGCCGTCGAGTACACCCTTGATGATGGAACCGTCCACGAGCTGGGGAATTTCCGTTACGGCGTTCCCCTCGGAGTCGATAGCCTGATCAAGGGGTTTCCCCCACCGGTCCTTCAGGCTTTCCTCAAGCTTGTCGGGGACGTTGACCCGCTCCACCGTATGCCACAGGGAGAGAGCCCCGACGTTCCGCTTTCTGCATTCCGCCGCGTCCGAGGCCGTGAAGAGGCGGTCGGCGGAGGCGACTTTCTCCTCCCCGTCGTAGATGTCGGCGGCGAGATAGGCCGAATCGGCCAGCTTGTCGAGCATCTCGCCGTCCCGGACGAGGATGGGGCGGGGGTCTTCCGAGGTGATGAGGGCGAGCTGCCCGAGGGTAAGATGGGTGCCCGCGGGAATTTCCTTCCCGTCCTCAGTGGTGAAGGCCTCGATGAGATCCATGTCCTCCATGCGCTTCCGGAAGGCCGCCTCTCCCACGATGAGGGTCACGTTCTGCCCTTCTTCGTATTCCACCACGAGTTCGGAGATGAGCATCCCCGGCCGCAGAAGCGTCCGGATGGCCTCCTCGTCGAGGGGAGCGTTGATGTACTTCTGTACGGAATCGTTCAGCTTCTGGGCGACCACGTCCTTCAGTACTCTTCCCCGGAAGATCCGGACCGCCTCGTCGATGTGGTCCTCGTTCTCTTTCTTTATGAGGGCCATCTCGTCATCGATATCCTTCGTCCAGACAAGGTCTCCGGCGACGAAGGAGGTGTCCCCCTCCTCGTGGATCTTCACTCGGTTGACCGGGGCAACCTTACGGAGGATGACCTCGATGTGCTTGTTGTTGATGGAGACGCCCTGGGAGCGGTAGACCTCCTGGATCTCGTCCACGAGGGCCCGCTGGACGGCCACGATTCCCTCCACCTCGAGAAGCTGCTGGGGGTCAATGTTCCCCTCGGTGAGCTTATCGGATTTTCTGACGCTGTCCCCCTCTTTTACGAGGAGGTTCTGGCTGATGGGGATATTGTAGGTGGCCTTTTCGCCCCCCTCGGCATCATCGGAGGAGATGATGACCTTCCGCTTTCCCTCCATGGGGCGTATCTCTGTGACATGCCCGTCCAGTCCGGCGAGGAAGGCCACTTTTTTCGGGCGGCGCACCTCGAAGAGCTGTTCGATCCGGGGAAGGCCCTGGGTGATGTCCTCTCCCGTAAGGCGCACCCCTCCCGTGTGGAAGGTCCGCATGGTGAGCTGGGTTCCCGGCTCTCCGATGGACTGGGCCGCCACGACTCCCACGGCTTCGCCGATGGGGACCTCCTTGCGGGTGGCGAGGTCCATGCCGTAGCATACCTGGCAGATCCCCCGCCGGACCGTGCATGTCATGGGGCTGCGGACCCAGACGCATTCGATCCCAGCCCCTTCGATCTCCTCAGACTTCTCAAAGGAGATGCACTCCCCCGCCTTGAGAAGGAGTTCCCCCGTCTCGGGCGCGAGAATATCCTCCAGGGCGGTCCTGCCGTAGATCCGGTCCGAAAGGGGGATCATGACCTTGCCGTCCTGGCTGAGGGCCTCGATGCAGATCCCCTGGTCCGTTCCGCAGTCGTGCTCCGTGATGATCAGGTCCTGGGCCACGTCGACAAGGCGCCTCGTGAGGTACCCTGACTTTGCCGTCCGAAGGGCCGTGTCGGCAAGCCCCTTTCTGGCGCCGTGGGTAGAGATGAAGTACTCGAGCATGTTCATCCCCTCCCGGAAGTTCGCCGTGATGGGGTAGTCGATGATCCGTCCCGAGGGGTCGGACATGAGTCCCCGGATTCCCGCCATCTGCCCCATCTGGCTTCTGCTTCCCCTGGCGCCGCTGTCGCTCATCATGCGGATGGGGTTCGTCCGGTCCATGTGGTCGACGATGCTGTCGGCGATGGCCCGGGATTTCTCCGACCAGAGGCTTTCCTTCTGGAAGAGGTATTCGTCGGAGGTGAGGATGCCCATGTTGTATTCCGATCTGAGTTCATCGTCCTGTTCCCTGGCCTCCCGGGTAAGCTCCGCCTTCTCGGGGGGGATGATGATGGACTGGACGCCGAAGCTGATGCCGCTCACCGTGGCCCAGTGATACCCCAGGGACTTGATGTCGTCGAGCATCTTCACCATGGAGACCCGGTCCACGAGGTCGTAGGCCTTGTCGAGGATGATGCCGAGGTCCTTCTTGCCGAGCTGGCGGTTGATGTACCGGAGCCCCTCGGGGAGGATGGAGTTGAAGACGACTCTGCCGGGGGAGGTCTCCATCCACCGGTCGTCCCCGTCCGTTTCCCTCGGATCCCGGTTCCACAGGGGGTCCCGCTTCATCCGGACTCTGGTGTTGACGTGGATCACATTGTGGTTGAAGGCCACGAGGACGTCGTCCAGGCCGCTGAAATGGGGAAGTTCCTCCCCCTCAACCCTGTCCTTCATGTCCGTAAGGTAGTAGATCCCCAGCACGATGTCCTGGGTGGGGGTCATGACGGGGCGGCCGCTCGCCGGGGAGAGCAGGTTGTTCGCCGAGAGCATGAGCAGCCGGGCCTCCGCCTGAGATTCGATGGACAGGGGCACGTGAACGGCCATCTGGTCTCCGTCGAAGTCAGCGTTGAAGGCCGTGCAGACCATGGGATGCAGCCGGATGGCCTTCCCCTCCATGAGGACGGGCTCGAAGGCCTGGATCCCCAGACGGTGAAGGGTGGGGGCGCGGTTGAGCATGACGGGGTGATCCTTGATGATCTCCTCGAGGATCCCCCAGATCTCCTCCCTCCCCCGCTCGATGATCCGCCGGGCGCTCTTGATGTTCGGGGCGATCCCCCGCTCCACGAGCTGGCGGATGACGAAGGGCTTGAAGAGCTCAAGGGCCATCTGCTTGGGGAGGCCGCACTGGTATATCTTGAGCTGGGGGCCGATGACGATGACCGACCGCCCGGAATAGTCCACCCGCTTGCCGAGAAGGTTCTGGCGGAACCGTCCCTTCTTCCCCCGGAGGAGGTCAGTGAGGCTCTTCAGGGGGCGGTTCCCCGCCCCGAGGACGGCCTTGCCCATCCTGCCGTTGTCGATGAGGGCGTCCACGGCCTCCTGGAGCATCCGTTTTTCGTTCCGGATGATGATCTCCGGGGCTTTGAGCTCCTGGAGCTTCTTGAGGCGGTTGTTCCGGTTGATGACCCGGCGGTAGAGGTCGTTGAGGTCGGAGGTGGCGAAGCGCCCTCCGTCGAGCTGCACCATGGGCCGGAGGTCGGGGGGGATGACCGGAAGCACCTCAAGGATCATGGACTTTGCGGCCGCATTTCCCTTGCGGAAATCCTCCGCCACCTGAAGCCTCTTGATGAGCTTGCGCTTTTTCTGCCCCGTGCTCTCCGAGACCTCCTCCCGGAGGGAAGAGGCAAGCTGCCCGAGGTCAATGCGGTCGAGGAGGGCCTGAACTCCCTCGGCGCCGATTCCGGCGTGGAACTTTTTGTCGTAGGCCACGCACAGCTCATACTCCCGCTCGAGGATGATGTCCGAGGGGACGAAGGGGGACATCCCCTCGCCGATGACGATATAGCAGGGGTCCTCCACGGTGATGACTTCCTTCTGGGCGGTGAACCGTCCCGGGTACTTTACGCTGTAGAGTTTAAATTCGCTGTCGGAGATGACGTCCCCCCTCGAGAAGGGAAGGTGGACAGCCGCAGTGACTACGAAGGCCTCGGAATTTCCGATGTACGCCCGCTCGGTCTCGAAGACATCCCCGTGGCGCTTCCGGAGCTTTTCGAGCTCCCCTGCCGAGAGGGTGTCCCCCTCCATGACCTCCGTATCCCGGGGGGCGGAGAGAATTTTATAGGAGACCTCCACCTTGAAGAGTTCGTCCCCGTACTCCGTCTTGTGGCGGGAGACCTGGTTGGCCGAGAGGATATCCCCCTCGTTCACGGGGACATCGTCCACGGAGAGGATCTTGTAGGCCTCCTCGGCCTTGAACTTGGGGTCGTAGTGGGTATGAATTCTGACCTCGCTCTCGGAGAGGATGGCGTTCTTCCGGGCGAGGTCGATCCGTCTGCCCTCCATGACCACCTTGTAGGCGGCTTCCCGCTGGCGGGTGGGGGCGAAGTAGACGACCTTTTCGAGGTCCTTCGTGGTGGTGCCGAGGAGAAGGCTCAGCCGGCTGGGGATCCCCCGGAGATACCAGATATGGACCACCGGGGCAGCGAGCTCGATATGCCCCATGCGCTCCCGGCGCACCCGGTTGTCCGTGACCTCCACACCGCACCGGTCGCAGATGATCCCCTTGAACTTGGGGCCGCTGCGCTTGTATTTTCCGCAGGCGCATTCGTAGCTCTTGGTGGGACCGAAGATGCGCTCGCAGAAGAGGCCGTCCTTTTCGGGACGGAGCGTTCTGTAATTGATGGTCTCAGGCTTCTTTACCTCGCCGCTTGAAAGCTCCCGGATCCGCTCCGGACTG
The DNA here is from genome assembly GCA_022837505.1 of Synergistaceae bacterium. GTDB lineage: Bacteria > Synergistota > Synergistia > Synergistales > Aminobacteriaceae > JALHFZ01. The sequence continues at coordinate 12,392 of JALHFZ010000033.1, read as the reverse complement.
GCGAGCTTGATTCGAACGCCGAGTATTTCCCTACGGGCCATCTGTTATTCATCCCCTTTTTCTATGGACATACCATCGGGGAGCTTCTCGCCGAAGAGGACTTCCTCCGGGATGAGCTCTTCCAGTTCTTCCGTGTCAAATACCGGGTCCTTCTTCTCCCGCTGCTGCTCTTCGAAAAGGCGCTCCCTCGGGGAAGAGTAGCGGGGAGCCGGCCCTTCCGCCTCGTCTTCGTCCATCTGCAGTTCGCCGATCTGGCCGTCGCTGTACTTCACTTCCACATCAAGACCGAGTCCCTGCAGCTCCTTGACGAGTACTCTGAAGCTCTCGGGTACACCGGGCTTCGTGAGGTTCTGTCCCTTGACGATCCGCTCGTAGGTCTTCAGTCGTCCCCGGATATCGTCGGACTTCACGGTGAGCATCTCCTGAAGGATATGGGCTGCTCCGTACCCCTCCAGGGCCCAGACCTCCATTTCACCGAAACGCTGGCCGCCGAACTGGGCCTTCCCTCCGAGGGGCTGCTGGGTGATGAGGCTGTAGGGGCCGATGGACCGGGCGTGGATCTTGTCATCCACGAGGTGGATGAGCTTCATCATGTACATGTACCCCATGGTGATCTTCTTCTTGAAGGGGTTTCCGGTCCTGCCGTCGTAGAGGGTGATCATCCCGTCCTCCGTGAGGTCAGGATACTTCTCCCTGCTCAGATTTCCGAGAAGCTCGAAGATCTCGTGCTCCTTCGCTCCCTCGAAGACCGGCGTTGCCACCTTCCACCCGTTATGCACGGCAACGAACCCCATGATCGTCTCGAGGACCTGGCCGAGATTCATCCGGCTCGGAACGCCGAGGGGGTTCAGGACCACGTCCACGGGGGTGCCGTCGGGAAGGTAGGGCATATCCTCCACAGGGAGGATGCGGGAGACGACCCCCTTATTTCCGTGCCGTCCCGCCATCTTGTCCCCTACGGTGATCTTCCGGAGCTGGGCGACATAGATCTTGACGACCTTGTTCACTCCGGGGCTCAGGGCATCGGGGCTGTCCGCCCTGGTCATCTCCTTGACTGCAACAATTTTTCCCCGGGCACCGTGGGGTACCTTCAGGGATGTATCCCGGACCTCCCGGGCCTTTTCGCCGAATATGGCCCGAAGGAGCTTTTCCTCGGGGGTCTGATCGGACTCCCCCTTGGGGGTCACCTTTCCGACGAGGATGTCGCCGGCGTTGACCTCCGCTCCCACCCGGACGATACCCCCCTCGTCGAGGTTTTTAAGCATATCCTCGCCGACGTTGGGGATGTCCCGGGTGATCTCCTCGGGGCCGAGTTTGGTGTCCCGGGCCTCGATTTCGTATTCCTCTATGTGGATGGAGGAATAAAAGTCCTCCTTCACGAGCCGTTCGCTCAGCAGAATGGCGTCTTCAAAGTTGTACCCCTCCCATGGCATGAATGCCACGAGGATATTGCGCCCGAGGGCGAGTTCGCCCCCCTCCACTGACTGGCCGTCTGCTATGATCTGTCCCCGGGAGACCGCGTCTCCCTTCAGGACGATGGGCTTTTGATGGATGATGGTCCCCTGGTTCGACCGGCGGAACTTGACGAGGCTGTAGATGCGCGTCTCCGCGCCCTTCCGGACCTCAATGCGGCTGGAATCCACGTATTCCACAATTCCGTCGTCGATGGCGATAACGCAGGAGCCTGAATCCTTCGCGATGCGGTGCTCCACGCCGGTGCCCACCACGGGGGCCTCGGGGGCGATGAGGGGGACCGCCTGGCGCTGCATGTTCGACCCCATGAGAGCCCGGTTGGCGTCATCATGCTCAAGAAAGGGGATCAGGGCCGTGGATACGGAGACGATCTGCTTCGGCGAGACGTCGAGGTAATCGACCTCTTCCCTCGGAACGGTCTCGATATTTCCCAGATACCGGGTGAAGCACATCTCCTCAAGTATCAGCCCGCTTTCATCCACGGGGGTATTGGCCATTCCCACCCGGACCATATCCTCCTCGTCGGCGGAGAGGAAGACGATCTCCCCCGTATCCCGCCCTTCTTCCACTTTTCTTCGGGGGGTGATGAGAAATCCGTATTCGTTCAGCCGCGCATAGGTGGCGAGGGAGGTCACAAGGCCGATGTTCGGCCCCTCGGGGGTCTCGATGGGGCAGACCCGGCCGTAGTGGGTATAGTGAACGTCCCGGGCTTCAAACCCGGCCCGTTCCCTCGAAAGCCCTCCCGGCCCGAGGGCGGAGAGCCTTCGCCGGTGGGTGACCTCGGCGAGGGGGTTGGTCTGGTCCATGAACTGGGAGAGCTGCCCCGAGCCGAAGAACTCCCGGAGGGAGGCCGCGATGGGGCGGACATTTATGAGATCCCTGGCCATGGCGCTTCCGAGATCGGGGATGGTGGTCATCCGCTCCTTGGCGATCCGCTCCATCCGGAGGAGGCCGACCCGTATCTGGTTCTGAAGGAGCTCCCCCACGGAACGGACCCGCCGGTTTCCCAGATGGTCGATATCGTCGTCAAATTTCTCGGGGTCCCTGAGATCGAGGATCCCCTGGATGATGTTGACCACATCCTCCTTCTGCAGGAGGCGGATCTCCTCGGGGATCTCAAGGCCGAGGCGGCGGTTCATTTTGTAGCGGCCGACCCGGCCGAGGTTGTATCTGCGGGGGTCGAAAAAGAGGGTATGGACGTACTCCCTCGCGTTCTCTATCCGTGCCGGCTCGTTGGGTCGGAGCTTCCGGAAGAGTTCGACCATGGCCTCATCGGCGTTCATGGCGCCGTCCTTTTCAAGGGTGGCGGCGATGGACGAATCCACATCCCAGACGCGGATCTTCGTGCGGCCGAGACTCCACAGGTTTTCGAGATGCTCCTTCGTGACGGTCTTGTTTCTGGGAAGGATGAGGTTCCCCTCAGGGTCCAGGACCGCCTCGGCGGACATCATCCCCCGGATGTCGTCGTCGGAGACGTCTTTTTCGATCTGCCGGCCGCCGAAGAGATCGATGACGCTCTCGTTCGTGGCGGCCCCGAAGATCTTCAGAAGAAGGGTGGCGGGAATTTTTTTCCTGTTGTCGATATTCACGGAGATAAGATCCCCCGGGGTCAGGCTGAATTCGAGCCAGGCGCCCCGGTCGGGGATAATCTTGGCAGAGTAGGTCTCCTGCCCGGGAATCTGGTCATCCCGGGTGAAGTACACCCCCGCGGACCGGGCAAGCTGATTGACCACCACCCGCTCCGTTCCGTTGATGATGAAGGTCCCCCGGCCGGTCATAAGGGGGAAGTCGCCGAGGAAGATCTCCTCTTCCTTGACCTCCTTGGTCTTCCGGTTGACGAGCCTTATGGTCGCCCGGACGGGCCGGGACCAGGTGATGTCCCGCTGCCGTGCCTCTTCATCCCCCGTTGCGGGGTCATCAAGGATATAGCGGACGAACTCGAGGGCGAAAGAACCATCGTAGCTTTCAATGGGGAACACCTCCTGGAGGAGTTCCTGCAATCCGTGAAGGACCCGCGCCTCAGGTTTCGTATCTTCCTGGTAAAACCAGCTATATGAATCGCGCTGGACCTCAATCATGTCCGGAATCTCGACGAGATCCCGGGCACGGCCAAAGGTCAGTCTCTGACGCTCTGCGCTGACGGGGACAAATTCGGCCATGGAACATATGACCTCCCAAAAGAAATTTGGTGGGAAATGAACATAGACAAATAGAGAAGATAACAAAAAGGCCGCGTTATGTCAACAGACATAATACGACCTTTTTGAAAAGGTTGTTCTTTTTCTTTTTTTATGGTGCCGAGGCGGGGACTCGAACCCCGACAGGCTATTGCCCACTAGAACCTGAATCTAGCGCGTCTACCAATTCCGCCACCCCGGCATGAAAAGCACGGGGGTAATTGTAGCAAGGGGAAGGGGCTTTGGCAAGGGGTGAATAATCCCCCGGAAATAATCCCCGGATCCGCTCATAGCGGCAGATCAAGGAAATCGGGCAGCCTGACCGGGGAATTACTCCCTGGAGGCCCGGTAGAGCCTGTCCCGGAGGGCCCTGCCGATCCCCTTCTCCTCCGGCCATTCCGCTGCGATAAGCCGGGCTCCGCTTGCCTCGAGGGTCCGCAGGGCCGAGAAGAGGCCCCTGGCGTAATTTTCCGGGTTCGAAAACCGGATGGCGTACTCGTCGGGGACGATGCCCGGGGCAAAGAAGGTCTCGGGGGAGGCCATGCCGATCCATCCGACCCGCCCTCTGTGAGCGCTCACCCGCTCCCGGACCCCTTCGTCTCCGGCGATCAGCAGGGGGACAAGGGGTGCGTAGTGGCGGTACCGGGTCCCGGGAGACCGGTTCGTTGAACCTCCTGCCAGGAGCACCCTCTCCCCCGTCCGGGCCTCTATCTCCTCCACCGGGCACCCCCCCGGCCGCAGCAGGATCATGTCAGGGCCGGTAAGATCAAGCACCGTGGATTCCACTCCGACGGAGGATGATCCCCCGTCGAGGATGAGGTCAACCCTGTCGCCGAGATCCGAGGCGACGGAGGCAGCATCTGTCGGGCTGGGCCGTCCGCTTGAATTGGCGCTGGGGGCGGCCACGGGCAGACCCGTGCGGGCAAGGAGGGCGAGGGCAACGGGGTGGGAGGGCATCCGGACAGCCACGGTGGAGAGCCCTGCCGTCACCTCGGGAGGGATCCCCTCCCGGACGGGGAGGACCAGGGTGAGGGGGCCCGGCCAGAAGAGGTCCATCAGGCACCGGGCTCTCTCCGTGAGGATTGCCGCTCCCTCCGCCTCTTCGGGGGCGGAGAAATGGAGGATGAGGGGGTTGTCCCCGGGGCGTCCCTTGGCGGAGAATATCCGCCCGACCGCCCTGCCGTCAAGGCCGTTCGCCCCGAGGCCGTAGACCGTCTCCGTGGGAAAGGCGACGAGCCTCCCGGCCCGGAGGAGGGCTGCCCCCTCTTCGATGAATTCCTCCTCAGGGTTCCAGGGGTCCACCTTCAGGATCCGGGGCACTTACTCCGCCTCTCCCTTCCAGCGCTTCCGGAAATCGGCGAGAAAGGCGGGGAAGCGGTCTTCGAGGACGGCCGAGCGCATCTCCTCTCCGAGGCGGACGAGGAACCGGAGGTTGTGCCAGCTGCAGAGGCGGGAGGCAAGGATCTCCTTCGACCGGTAGAGGTGGCGGATATAGGACCGGGAGAAGGTGCGGCAGGCATAGCAGTCGCATCCGGGGACGAGGGGTCCGAAATCCTTCGAATAGCGCTCCTTCTTGATGTTCATGCTCCCCTCCGGGGTCAGGAGGGTTCCGTTGCGGCCGTTGCGGGTGGGAAGGACGCAGTCGAACATGTCGATCCCCAGGGCGACCCCTTCGACGAGGTTGTCCGGCCGCCCCACCCCCATGAGATAGCGGGGCTTCTGCTGAGGGAGGACGGTTTTCAGCTCCGAGAGCATGGCGTACATATCCTCCGCCGGCTCCCCCACGGAGAGCCCCCCCACGGCGTAGCCGGGAAAATCGAAGGGGAGAAGCGCCTCCGCCGAGCGAAGGCGGAGGTCTTTATAGACCGACCCCTGGACGATCCCGAAGAGAGCCTGGGCTGACTCCCCCTTTTTATGGACCTCGAGGGAGCGGCGGGCCCACTTCGTCGTGCGCTCCACCGCCAGTTCCGCCTCCTCCCGGGTGCAGGGGTAGGGAGCGCACTGGTCGAAGCACATGGCGATGTCGCTTCCTAGAATCCGCTGCATCTCCATGGACCATTCGGGGTTCATGAGGTGAAGAGAGCCGTCGAGGTGAGACCGGCAGGTCACCCCCTCGTCGGAGATGGACCCTAGGGCAGCGAGGGAGAAGACCTGAAATCCTCCGCTGTCGGTGAGGATGGGGCCCTTCCACTCCATGAAGGAGTGAAGCCCTCCGGCGGCCCCGATGATCTCAGGACCGGGCCTGAGGTAGAGATGGTAGGTATTGGATAGGATTATGGAGGCCCCGATCTCCTCAAGCTCGAAGGGGGCCATGGCCTTCACTGTCCCCTGGGTCCCCACGGGCATGAAGACGGGGGTTTTGATCTCCCCTCTGGGGGTGGAAATCCGCCCCGCCCGGGCCCCTGTTACGGGACAGACCTTCTCAAGGAGGAAGGAAAACCCCTCCGGCAGGGCACCCCTATTCACTGAGCATCCCCTCCTCTGCTCCCCGGTCCTGCCAGCGGAAGAGCCTCTGGGCGTTGCGCCGGACCAGCAGGGCCATGGCGCCGGGGGGCATCCCCCGGACCTCCGCGGCCTTTTCATAGACGAAGGGGATATAGGCAGGCTCGTTCCGTTTTCCCCGGAAGGGGTGAGGGGCGAGGTAGGGGGAATCCGTCTCCAGAAGGATGCGGTCCTCGGGGAGGTCCCTGAAGATCTGCCGGAGCTCATCGTTTTTCTTGAAGGTCAGGGGGCCGGCGAAGGAGAGGTAATACCCCATCTCCAGAAATTCCGCCCCGTCTTCCCGTGTTCCGGAAAAACAGTGAACCACCCCTCCGGCCGGGAGGTCCTCCTCCTCCCGGAGTATGGCGAGCAAGGGGGCGCAGGCCTCCCGGCAATGGAGGACCACCGGTTTTTTCAGCTCCGCCGCGAGGCGGAGGTGCATTCTGAGCCCCTCCCGCTGCTGCTCCCTGGGGGAGTTGTCGTAATGGTAGTCGAGGCCCGTCTCCCCGATGGCGACGACCCGTTCCCGCCGGGCCAGGGAGGAGACTTCCTCAAAAATTCGCTCCCCCTCGCCGGAAGGGGCGAAGAGGGAGGATGCGTCATGGGGGTGAATTCCCACGGAGGCAAACACTCCGCCGGAATGTCCTTCGGCCAGCTCCGCCGCCATGGAGTTTTCGGCCTCTCTTCCGCCGACGACGAGAAGCCGGAAAACCCCCGCCTCCTCCGCCCTGCGGAGGACATCTTCCGTCTCCCCTCCGTAGCTCCCCGGATGGACGTGGCAGTGGGTATCGACGAAGAGGAGCCCATCTTCGCGAGGGGGGAGGCCTTTTTTTTCTTTTTCCATGATCTCAGTCCTCATTTTCTTAAAAATCGGGAGCCCCGGAGAACAGCCGGAGGCTCCCGAGAAAGGGTTTCAACCGTTCCGTTTTTCTAGCTGACCCTGCTGCCCAGGGGAATATCCCGGTCGGGGGTGAGGAGGGAGAGGGCCGTCTTCTTTCCGTCCCCGGCGGCGAGGAGCATGCCGTTGCTCTCCACGCCGCAGAGCTTCGCCGGCTTCAGATTCACCACCACAACGATTTTTTTGCCCGTGAGCTCCTCCGGGGTGAAGAACTCCTTGATCCCCGAGACGATGGTTCTTTTCTCGTACCCCAGGTCCACCGTGAGCTTATAGAGTTTTTTCGACCTCGGGATCTCCTGAACTTCGAGAATTTGTGCCACCCGGAGCTCCACGCTGCGGAAGGAGTCGATCTCCACCGTCTCCTCGTGGAGTAGGGGTTCCTCCTCCTGCGGAGCGGCAGGGGGGACCTTCCCCCTGCCCTCCCGGGCATCCTTTTCCTTCTTCCAGGCCTCGAGGTCGATCCGCGGGAAGAGGACCGCTCCCTTCCTGACCTTCTGTCCCCCGGCCGTCTGCCCCCATTTGTACCCCAGAAGGGAGAGACCGCCCGGTTCCTCCCCCAGGCCGAGCTGTTCGCGGATGCGGACGGCCGTGTCGGGGATGAAGGGGGCGAGAAGAAGGGCCGAGAGGCTGAGGATTTCGTAGAGGGTATGGAGCACCGGAAGGAGCTCCTCCGTCTTCCCCTCCTTGGCGAGCTTCCAGGGCATGGTCTCGTCGATGTAGCGGTTTCCCCTCGAGATGAAGACCCAGATGGATTTGAGGGCTTCGTCGAAGGCGAAGGAGGAGATCTTCTCTTCCGCATCGGCGAGGGTTTTTCCGGCCAAGGCCTCTATTTCCTTTTCAAGGGGGCCCGATCTTCCTGCTCCGGGGACCCTTCCGCCGCTGAAATTGTCGATCATCTGGAGGGTGCGGTTCAGCAGGTTGCCGAGGTCGTTGGCGAGGTCGGAGTTGATCCGGCCGGCGAGGGCGGCCTCGGAGAAGTCTCCGTCGTTGCCGAAGGGGACCTCCCGGAGGAGGAAATACCGGAAGGGGTCCCGGCCGTACCGGTCCACCATTTCAAAGGGGTCGACCACGTTCCCCGTCGACTTTGACATCTTCTCCCCCTCTACAGTCCACCAGCCGTGGGCGAAGACCGTGACGGGAGGGTTCACCCCCAGGGCAAGGAGCATGATGGGCCATATGACGCAGTGGAAGCGGATGATGTCCTTCCCCACCAGATGATGAGCCGCGGGCCAGTACCGGGCGAATTTCTCCCGGTCGTCAAGGTACCCGCAGGCGGTCACATAGTTGATCAGGGCGTCGAACCAGACGTAGACCACGTGAGCGTCGTCCCCGGGGACGGGGATCCCCCATTTGAGGGTGGTCCTCGAGATGGACTGGTCCCGGACGCCCCCCTTCAGGAAGCTCACGATCTCGTTGTAGCGGCTTTTGGGCATTACTGCCCTGAGGTTCTTTTCGTAATATTCCAGGAGCTGATCCACGTACTTCGATGCCCGGAAGAAGTAGCTCTCCTCCTTCATCATCTGCAGGGGGCGCCGGCAGTCGGGACAGGTCTTCTCCTCTCCCATGCTGCTCTCGGGGACGTAGGTCTCGCAGGGGACGCAGTACCACCCCTCGTAGGCCCCCTTGTAGATATCCCCCTGGTCAAGGAGTTTTTTGAAGATAGCCTGGACCGTCCTGCAGTGTCGGTCCTCCGTGGTCCGGATGAAGTCGTCGTTGGAGATGCCGAGGACCTTCCAGAGCTCCTTGAAGTTCACCACGGTCCTGTCGGCGAGCTCAAGGGGGGTGATCCCCTTCGCGACGGCCGTCTGCTGTATCTTCTGGCCGTGCTCGTCCGTCCCCGTGAGAAAGAAGACGTCGTACCCCGTCATCCTTTTGTACCGGCTCAGGACGTCGGCGGCGATGGTGGTGTAGGCATGGCCGATATGGGGGATGTCGTTGACGTAATAAATGGGGGTGGTGAGATAAAAGGCTTTTCGTTGTTCCTGTGAACTGGCTGACATAAAATTCCCTCCCGGAAACAGACTCGTAATGAGAACGGGCCTATTCTTTTCCCTCTGTAAAGAGAAAAGATTTGACCTCATTTTTCGATAAACCATACTCCCCCGAGAGGATTTTGACAACCTCCCGGGGGGATTTGCCCTCCTTCAGAAGTTCCCCGGCCCTTCCTCGCCAGACCTCCGGAGAGGGAGCGGAGGGGCTTGCCCCCTCCACCACGAGGACGAGCTCTCCCCTTACCCCCTCCCGGACGGATTCGGTGAGGAAGGAGAGGGTTCCCCGGCGGGCCTCCTCGTAGATCTTGCTTATCTCCCGTACCAGGGCGGCTTTCCGGTCTCCGAGAAGCTCCAGAAGATGCCCCAGGTGTTTTTCCGCCTTGTGGGGGGAAAGGTAGAAGATGAGCGTCCAGGGGAGGGACGCCACGGAGAGGATGGCCTTCTCCCGCTCCCCCTTTTTATCGGGGAGAAAACCGTAGAAGAGGAAGGGGTACGGAGGGAGGCCGGAGAGGATAAGGGCGGGGACGAAGGCGGTGGCCCCGGGCAGAACGGTGACCTCCGCTCCGGCCGCGATGCACTGCCTGACGATTTCATAGCCGGGATCGGATATCCCCGGAGTTCCTGCGTCTGAAATTAGGGCAACCCTGGCGCCTCCGGCGAGGCGGGAGAGAAGCTCCTCCGCCTTCTCCCTTTCGTTGAAGGAGTGATAGGCGGCGAGGGGGCGGGATATGCCGAAATGCCGCAGCAGAGGAAGGGATGTGCGGGTGTCCTCGCAGGCGATGAGATCAGCCTTCCGCAGTTCATCAAGGCCTCTTTGGGTCATGTCCCCGAGATTTCCCACAGGGGTGGGTACGATTACGAGCGGCAGGGCAATCCCTCCTTCGTATAGGCTCTCAAGAGCTCCTCCGTATAGGATCCATGGCCGTCCTCGATGTAGAGGGGGGGCTCCACGGTCATTCCGGGTTTCCCCCCCGCCGAGGCCTCCACGAGGACCACCGAGGAGGGGCGCCCCGGAAGGGGGTGGACGAAGCGGATTCTCTTCGGCTCAAGCCCCTGAGAGCGAAGGGCCGTAAAAAGCTCCGCCGCCCGGGCAGCCTTGAATACGAGGTACAGCCGCCCCCTGAAGGGAAGAAGATGCCTGGCCGCCCGGGCCACGTCCTCGGGGGAGCAGAAGAACCCCTGCCGGGCGGTCTGCTCCTCCCGGGAGGCCCGGAGGCGCCCCCGGCCGGGGGCCTCATAGGGGGGGTTCATTACCACGGTGAAAAAAGAACGGGGGGGGAGGATAGCATCCACGGTCCGCACGTCCCCCTCGAAGAAGGATACCCGATGGGAGAGGTTATTTGCCAGGGCATTTCTCCGGGCCATCTCCACGAGGGGTTTTTGAATGTCCATCCCCCTCAGGCGCTCCACATGGGGAAACCGGAGGGCAAGGAGAAGGACCACCCCCCTTCGAAGGGGGGAAGGGGGGGCGAACCCATGCCGAGAGGAGGATGGTATCCACGTTGACCCTCGGCCCCGGAAGGGGCTGCTCGAGGGTGAGGGCGCCGCAGAGGATCTCGTCCCGGGTGAAGGTCATCTCTTTTTTCCCTCCGGTTCCAGTTCCGGCTCGACCCAGTCGCTCATCCGCATCCCTATGACCTTTGAAAGTCCCGGCTCGGCGAGGGTGACCCCGTAGAGGATGTCGGCCCTCTCCATGGTCGCCCTGCGGTGGGTCATGACGAGGAGCTGGATCCCCCTCCCCTCCCCGGTCTCCCCTCCGACGGCATATTCTTTCGCCAGCTCGCCGAAGCGGAGAAGATTGGACTCGTCGAGGGCGGCATCCACCTCGTCCAGCACCGCAAGGGGGACCTTCGCCACCTCCATGGAGGCGAAAAGATGGGCGATGGCCGTGAGGGACTGCTCCCCTCCGGAGAGCTGGGCGAGATTCTGAAGATGTTTTCCCGGAGGACGGGCGACGATCTCCACTCCTCTGTCCCAGGGGGAGGGGGTTTCCCTTATATCCTCTTCCTCCGTGCCGGTGGGGTCGCTGCCGGGTCCGGCTCTCTCCTCAAGCTGAAGGCGGGCCTCCCCTCCTCCGAAGAGCCTCCGGAAGAGGGCGTCGAACCGGGAGTTTATGTTTTCTAGGGCGGCGTTGAAGAGCTCCGCCACCTGCCTGTCCGTCTCGTCCACTATGGCCTGAAGCTCCCCTACGGCGGCCTTCACATCGTCAAGCTGCCCGGCGAGATAGTCTATCCGTTCCGACAGGGCCTCCCCCTCGGATAGGGCGCCCCATTCCACCGGTCCGAGGGCCTTCAGCTCCCGTTCGAGGCGGCGCACTGCCGCCTCGGCGGCCGCCCCCTCCCTGGCGGGGGGAACATCCTCCCGCCGGTAGGGGCACGTCTCATCCCACTGGTCGGCCATACGGCTGATTTCCCCTGCAAGGGAGCTTCTTCTGAAGATGAGGGCCGCAAGGCTCTCCCTCAGGGCTCCCCCTTCCTCCGCCGCCTTTTTTGTCCGGGAGGCGATCCGCCCCGCCCGGGAGAGGAACCCCTTTTCCCGGTCGAGGAGGAGATTCAGAGCCCCTTCCCTTTCCTTCAGAGAGGAGAAGATAGCCCCCTGCTCCCGCCCCCAGAGGGAGAGGCGCTCCTTCTCCTCTTTCTGCCTGCGGAGGATCTGCTCCCTTTCCCTGCTCAGCAGGGCCATCCTATGCCGTTCCGCCTCAAGTTCGTCCTCTGCCCTTTTCCGCAGGGTACGCCGCCCGGCAAGGCGCTCTCCCGCAAGGGCGAGGAGGTTCTCCCTTTCCGTAAGATCCCCGGCCATCTTCTCCGAAAATTGGTCGTCCCCGGGGCGCTCCTCCTCCTGAAGCCCTTTCGTCTCCGATTCTATCGAGGCGATCCTCCCCCCGAGGGCCCCGATATCCTGCCGGGCGGAGAGCATCTCTTTTTCAAGGCGGCTCTTCCTGTTCAGGGCCAGGGAGAGCTCTCTTCCGTTTCTTTCAAGGCTGTCCCGGATCTCCCGCACCAGAAGGGTGCTCTCCTCTTTTTCCGAGGAGAGCCTGCGCTCCTCCCTCTCCTCCTCTTCGAGGCGGAGGGAGAGGAGGCGAAGGGATTCCCCCCCTGCGGCGATTTTCTCCTCTGCGGCGGCAATCTGCTGCCTCCGTTCAATGGCCCCTCCGGCGGATCGCCCCTTTCCTCCGCTCACCGTACCCGAGGGGGCGAAGACATCCCCCTCCAGGGTGGCCACGGGGAAGGACGCCCCCCGGCGAAGGATCTCCGAGCCGACAGAGTAGGTATTCACCAGGAGGAGATCGCCGAGAAGATGGTCCACTGCGGCCCGCCATTCCTCTCCGGGGGTTATCAGGTCGGCCGCCCAGCCGGCGATCCCCTCCGGAGG
>JALHFZ010000257.1 GCA_022837505.1 Synergistaceae bacterium | reverse complement strand
CCGAAGGCGCTTGCCTCGCAGAAGACTATACCCAGGCACTCGCTCCGGGTGGGCAGCAGCAGGAAGTCCGATGTGAGGAACAGGTGCATCAACTGGTGCCGCTCGCCCGGCTCGTTCTTGTTCAGGTACGGGATCACCTTCAGCCGCTCGTGGGAGATACCGTGCGGCGGGGTGCAGCCGCAGACGGTGAGTTCGGTCTCTACCCCCATTTTGTTAAGCTCCGCAAGGGCGTCAAAGGCGATTCTTCCCCCCTTCCTCTCCCAGTCCACCCCAAGGAAGAGCAGGCGGCACGGGTTCCCGGGCTTCCTTGCAAGCACGGCCTCCCTTGACGGGATATCCGCCGGGTCCAGGTTGGCTCCGTACGGCAGCACGTAGACCTTGGAGCTGTCGGCCCGGTAGTCCCTTACGGCGGAGCGGGCCGCCCACTCGGACGAGTAGATGAGCGCCCTGGACTTGCTTATGCAGCGCTGCTCTATAAGCTCCCCATCCCTCACGGATTTGCGCAGCAGCCGGGAGAACTGGGGATAGTATTCCCTCATGAGCCTGAAGGTGGTGCCGGAGAGGTAGACCATTGGGATATCCGTCTCCAGAAAGGCCGCCAGCGTGGAGTCCGACGGCACGAAGATAAGGTCTATGCGCTGAAGCGCCAGCTTCTCCCCCGCGTTCTTTGCAGGGTCTGAGAGATACCGTTCGCCAGCCTGCCCCACAGCATGCTCCGCCCGGGGGTGATATCCCCAAGGTAGATTACATCGCCGCAGTGCTCCTGCAGGGCCTTTGCCATGTAGTAGTCTATCCCGGACCACGAGCGTTTGTCCTCCGGGTTCCCGGAGGTGAGGAAGGCTATTTTTATCCGGTTCTGCTCCGTATCCAACAGCTGTCGCTCCAAAAGAGATTGCCAGACCGGGCTTAGTATACCCAAAAGCCCGCGGTGTGCTAACTAACCGTGCCGGCGGCTTTTTCAATATTTCCTGCAAAGCTTCATCTTCACTGATTACTTCTGCATAGTCTTCTACTCCCTGCCAGTCCGAACCGTAAATCAATACGAACCTGCCATCTTCTAAGCGTGTGAGGCCTCTGTGTTCACCTGTACCTCCAGACTGCCAGTTCCGACCGTTCCACACGTCTAAATT
>JALHFZ010000112.1 GCA_022837505.1 Synergistaceae bacterium | reverse complement strand
ATCCGGCCCATGACGGTCCTCTCTCTGGTGGCGGACCACCGGATCGTCGACGGAGCGGAAGCCGCCCGCCTGCTCGCCAGGATACGGGAGCTTGTGGAAAATCCCTGGCTCCTCCTGCTCTAGAGGAAAGGGGAAGGCTATGAGTTCTGACGGAAGGAAGAAAATCGTCATCCTCGGTGCGGGGCCGGGAGGGTACATCGCGGCCATCCGAGGCGCCCAGCTCGGCGCTGAGGTCACCATAGTGGAAAAAAATGCCCTCGGAGGGGTCTGCCTCAACGTGGGGTGCATCCCCACCAAGGTCCTCCTCCATACGGCGGAGGTCTACTGCCAGGCCAAAGAAGGCGCCGCCATCGGGGTGACGGCAGAGAAGGTCTCCCTGGACTGGCCTGCCCTCATGAACAGAAAAGCCCTTGTGGTCAAGACCCTCGTGGACGGAGTGGGAACCCTCCTCCGTTCCAACGGGGTGACCGTCCTGCAGGGGGAGGCGTCCTTTCTCTCGCCAAAAGAGGTATCGGTGAAGGGGAAAGACGGCACTGTCGCCACGATGACAGCCGACGCCTTCATCGTGGCGACAGGGTCGGAGCCGGTGGTCCCGCCCATCCCCGGCTTTGACCTTGACGGCGTCATGACGAGCACGGAAGCCCTCTCTCTTGAGGCTCTGCCGAAGTCCATGGTTCTCGTGGGCGGAGGGGTCATCGGAATGGAATTCGCCTCCCTCTTCACCTCCTTCGGCGTCAAGGTCACGGTGGTGGAGATGCTCCCGGAGATCCTTCCCCTGCTGGACGGCGAGATCACCGCCATCCTCAAGGGGGTGCTCGCCCGCAGGGGAGTGGTCTTCCACACCTCCTCCAAGGTCACGGGAGTGGAGAAGAAGGGCGGATCCCTTGCAGCCTCCGTGGAGACCCCCAAGGGCCCGATAGCCGTCGAGTGCGAAAAAGTCCTCGTCTCCGTGGGGCGCCGCCCTGTGACAAAGGGCCTCGGCCTCGAGAATATCGGAGTCGCTATGGATCGTTCGAGGGTCAAGACGGATAAATCCATGGAGACCTCGGTGAACGGAATCTACGCCATAGGCGACTGCACCTCCCCCGTCATGCTCGCCCATGTGGCCTCCCGGGAGGGAGAGGTGGCCGTGGAGAACATTATGGGCCACCCTGTAGAGATGGACTACAAGACCGTCCCCAGCGCCGTCTATACGGCCCCGGAGATCGCCTCCGTCGGCCTGACGGAACAGCAGGCCCGGGAGAAGGGACATTCCGTCAAGATCGGGAAATTTCCCCTCCTCGCCAATGCGAAAAGCCTCATCATGAACGAGGCGGACGGCATGGTGAAGTACGTGGTGGACGGAAAGTACGACGAAATTCTCGGAGTGCACCTTATCGGCCCCCGGGCGACGGACCTCATCGTGGAAGGGGCTCTGGCCCTGCGCCTCGAGGCCACGGTGGACGAACTGCTGACCACCATCCACGCCCACCCCACCGTGGGGGAGGCCCTCTTTGAAGGCGCCCTGGCCGTGAACGGGCACCCCTTCTCCCTCCCTAAGAAATAGTCATTCTGATATAAAGGACCAAAAAGACAGGCCCCGGAATCCCTCTTCAGGATCCGGGGCCTGTCTGTTGTCGGAGGGGAGTCTTTTCAGGAGATGAGAAAGGCGAGAAATTCTTCCCTTTCCACACCCCGGAAGAATCGTTCCAGGGGAAACCCCTCGAGCCTTTTTCTGAGGTCCTGCTCCCGGTAGGGGCAGCCGGCGAGCTGAAGTTCCAGTTCCTCCCGGTCTTCCTGGCCGAAGAAGTCGCCGAAGAACCTGGCCTGGGCGATCACTCCGTTTTTCACGTCCAGCAGCGCCTCCACCTTTCCCCAGGAAAAGCGCCGCACCTTTCTCTCGGAGAAATCCGGCGAGGCTCCCCAGTTCCATTCCCAGGAGGCGTATTTTTCATCTCCCAGGGCGCTTATGGCCTTCCTCTGATCGTCCGTAAGGGAGATCATCTCGAGGCCCGAGAGGGAATCCCGGAGGGCTCCCATGAATTCCTGAAGGGACAGAGGGGCGGGAAGACAGGGGAGGATGTTGGTGACCCGGCTGCGGACGGACTTGAATCCCTTTGATGTAAATTTTTCCTCGTCCACCCGGAGGGCCCGGGCGAGGACGGAGAGGTCGGAGTCGAAGAGAAGGGTTCCGTGGTGGAGAAGGCGCCGGCGGTCCATATGCTGGGCGCTTCCGGAGAATTTCTTTCCGTTGATGGCGAGGTCGTTTCTGCTGTTGAACTCCGCCGTCACCCCGAGGGCGGCGAGGGCGTCCACCACGGGCCGGGCGTGGCGGGCGAAGTCGAAGGGGTTCCCCTCGTCATTCGGCAGAATAAAGGTATAGTTGATATTGCCCAAGTCGTGGTAGACCGCCCCTCCTCCGGAGATGCGCCGGACCACGGCGATGCTGTGCTCCTCCGCGAAGGCCCGGTTGACCTCCTGGGCGGTATTCTGAAACCTTCCGACGATGATGGACGGCCGGTTCTGCCAGAGCAGAAAATAGCCGGGGTGCCCCTGATCTATGGTTCGGTAGAGATGCTCCTCCATGGCGAGGTTGAACGCGGGGTCGGTGGATTGTCCTTCGATGTAGTACATCCTCTTCTCCTCTTCTTCCCCTCCCCTTGCAAAGAGGGGCCTTTCGGTTCATTATACAAAATATCCCCTGTTCGGAGGTGGTTTCTCCATGCCCGGTCCCCTTGAAATTCTCGCCGAAGGCCTTCGAAAAGGCCTTTATTCCCCTGGCGGTGGGAAAATTCTTCACTATCGGGGATAAAAACTGAGTACCGAGAGTCTGACCTTACTGACCTACAGGGGCAAAAAAAAGGAGATCCCCCTGGCAATCAGGGGATCTCCCCCTGGTCCCAGAGGAGCAGGGGGCTTTTTCGCCTCTCCGGAATCCCGGCGGCCTCGGCGAGGCGGGAGGAATAGAGCAGCCGTTCGGTGACGAAGTCATCCTCCCGGGGAGGCTCGATCTCGTAGACTTCCCTGCGGGGGGGTGTCATGGGCGCGGTGGAGGACCGGAAGACCGGTTTCTCCGGAAGGCCGTTGAACACCCGGACGGCCAGTCCGTAGAGTTCGAAGCAGTCGCTCAGGCCGTAGTGGCTCAGGGGAGGGACCATGGACTTCTCTATTTCGGAAAGAGGAGCGGTGGGGGTAAGACGCTCCCGGGCAGTTCGCACAGCCTCCGCGAGTCTGGGCCATTTGAACTCCCCGTAGGAGCGGCTGCTCGGGGGGAGACGGCAGAAATCCGTGAGGCCTCTCATGGAGCACCACCATTTCCTCTCCTTCGCCAGAGGGCGGGGAAGAAAGGAGAGGTCGAAGGTGAGGTTGTGGACCACGATCCCCCGAAGATCCCAGCTCGTCCAGAAGGCTGCCAGACTCTGGACGTCCTCCAGGAAGTGGCGGGGGTAGAGGGCCTCACCCCGAAAGAAGCCGATTCGCCCGAGGGTGAGGCCGTGAACCGTCTCGGTCCGCCGGGAGGGGCGTTCCTCCGGGTAGTAAAAGCGGTTGAATATATCCACGATGCGCCCATCGGCCGTGAAGATAATGGATGAGGCGGAGACGGCAGAAGCCCCCCGAAATCCATTGGTCTCGAGGTCGAAGACGGCATAGAGTTCATTCGGATCCATGGACGGTCCTCCCAAAGGTGTAGTCTGGTTCCTCATTATGACAGAAAACTTTTTTTCCGAGGGTTTTTTTACCGATCGGAAGGCAGGAAAGGAGCAGCAGATGAACGAAATTACTTTTTCGGATCTTCGGAGGGAGGTGGGGGTCTGC
>JALHFZ010000111.1 GCA_022837505.1 Synergistaceae bacterium | reverse complement strand
TCGGTGCGATACCGGATTACCCCGTCACTTCCATTGAGGCGGACTCCGGTTACGGCAAGACTACCGCCGTGCGGGAATTTCTTCGGAATCTGCCCGGCAGCTCCCGCGCCCTTTGGCATACCTGTTTTGATGAGCCTCCGGCAAAGACATGGGAAAGCATCTGCCGGCTGTTCAGTGAGGCGGATAGGGAAGTGGGGCGGAAATTGAAGGAGCTGTACCCGCCGACGCTGGAAACCCTTTCTGACATTGCCGCATCCATGCGCGAACTTACGAGCGAGGGGAAGGTATTTCTCGTCATAGACAATTACCAGCTCTTCAGGAACGCCATCCCCTACAGGCTCATGGACGCCTTCTCCGTTCATACGAATACCCGATTTCACATGGTCTTCGTCAGCCAACCCCTTGCGGCAAACCCGGGCAGCGTTCATAACCCCAACATTCACAGAATCAGCACAAAGGATTTTCTCTTCGACCGGTACAGCATCACCCAATACTGCCGGGGGGCAAAAATAGCAATTTCTGATGAAGCGATAGAATACATCAAAAACATCTCCGAAGGCTGGATCGCCGCCATCTGTCTCCAAACGGACAACTACAGAAGGACAGGCTCTCTGGTGAAGACGAACGACATGAACCTACTCATTGAAAATACGGTGTGGAACAGAGTTCCTGAGAAAAGCCGGGAGTTTCTCACGGCCCTTTCGCTCCTCGACGGTTTTACCTCGAAACAGGCGGCGATAATGGGGAACTGGCCGTCCCTCCCGAACGACATGGGCCGGCTGCTCAGGGGGAACTTTTTCATTCCTTTCGTCGAGGACAAAGGCATGTATTCCATGCACAGCCTGTTGCGGGATTATCTGCGGAGCCGTTTCGACGAATTTGTTCCGGACATTCGACGGGAGATGTTTCGCCGCGCGGGAACCGCCCTGTCTGAAGGGGGTGACTACTTCGGCGCATCCCGTTTTTATTTCGAGGCCGGGGATTTCGGGGCCATAATTTCTCTGCCCTTCACCGCGCGGTATTTTTACAACAACTTCGATATCGGCATGCTCGGATTTCTTGAGCGCTTCGTGAAGGAATGCCCGGCGGAGATTGTGGGAGGGAACCCAATGTTCCTCGTCATGGTGGCCTATTTCATGTTCAGGAACGGGCGGCGCGAACAGTTTGACGAGCTTGCCGGTTTGATACGCTCCATACTGGATGACCCGAACCGAACCCAGGACAGGGAATTATTGAAAATAAAAGGCGAGTTCGCCCTGCTGATGTCCTTCTCTCAGTTCAACGACATTGTGCAAATGAGCTCCTATCACAGGGACGCCCTGAGGTTTTTCGAGGCAGCGGAGGAATGTCCTCCCCGGTCGTCCTATTTCGGCGGCAACATTCCGTGGACATTCGGCTGCTCGTCAGTCTTCTCCCTTTACTGGCGCAAGACCGGTGAACTTGACAGAGAGCTTGAAGTTATGGACGAGTGCGTACCCTATTACGTCACGATTTCCGGAGGACACGGCGCCGGTGGCGAACACGTGATGCGCGCGGAGGCGATGCTCATGCGCGGCGACGACAGGGCCGCGGAAGTCGCGGCGCACAGAGCGGTTTATCGCGCCTCGGAGGAAAATCAGATCGGCAATCGCATCTGCGCGGAACTTGTCCTGGCGAGGCTCGCTATTCTCCGTGGGGACGGGGCAGCCTACCTTTCCCTTCGAGAAAAGATCATCAATCGTGCGGGGAGTGCCGACCAGAGGTCGACCTTTTTGCTCGGCGAACTTGCCCGGGCTTCCCTTGATGTAGTTCTCGGCCTGCGGAACGAAATTCCCGATTGGCTGCGGACTGCAGACGGCATAAACAGCGTACTCTTCATTCACTCCCGGCCCTACGCATTCTCGATCCTTGGCGCGCTGCTGCTGGGGGACCGCCGCCACGCTGAACTCGACGCCCTCACCGACGTCGTGATGGGGCTGTCCCGCAGGGTACATTTTCTGTTGCCCCAGGTAACCCATCTCGCCTATCTGGCGATAGCGGATAAAAGAGAGGGAAATAAACGGGCAGCCCTGGAGAAAATATCTGCTGCCCTTGAGATGAGCCTGCCTGACAGGGTTTACTTCCCCTTTGCGGAGTTCGGGAATGAACTGGTGCCGTTGCTCAAGGGCCTCAAGGGTCCTTTCGACGGGGAAAAAATAGACGACATACTCGCCCTCTGCGGCAGATTCTCGGCGGGGGCAGCAAATGTCCTCAGACAAACGACGGGAGTGAAATCCGGGCTTACCCCCCGTGAACGGGAAATCGCCCTGTTCGTGAAGGACGGATTTCAGACGAGCGAAATCGCAGCCCGGCTTTTCATATCGGAAAACACCGTAAAATCAGTTCGGAAGATAATTTACGGCAAATTGGGAATTCATTCGAGAATGGAACTGACAAAAATAGATTTCTAGAAAGTCCGGACTTATTCCAGCCTCCCGTTCCTAATCACCCCCCCTGACGGCAGCGAATTGTTCCCTGCCGCAAGAACTGATCACCCCTTTTGAAACCCCCCCTGAGGGGGAGGTGTAAATCTTCAGTTCTCCCTACAATGACATGCAGCAAAAGCTGTTTTCAAAACTAAAAAAACCGGCCCTGCACAACCACCGGGGTACTGTTGTCGTATTGCATGAAGGCGAAGGGGGATACCATGAAAATACAGCCGGGATTTTTCAAAAGCGTAAAAGCTCTGCCGGGGCACAGGCTGGAGATCATGATGGAGACGGACACCCTCATCCTGTTCGATTTTACCTCGCGCCTGGGCACGATGAGATTCGGAGCCCTTGCGGAGGACGAACTGTTCAACAGCGTCAGAACGGACGGAAATTTTATCCTGTTTGAAAAACCCGGAGCGCTGAAAATCCGTATCGGTCCGGCGGACTTCGCGGATTTGATGCTAGTGAACCGGACAAGCGATGGGCCCGAATACGGATCTATTTTCAAAAAAAATCAAATAAATGAGGAGTGAGCCCTATGAAGTGCACGGGAAAGGTTTTCAGACGCTTGTTTTTTGTTTTCTGCGCGGCGGTTTTGTTTTTCCCTTCCGCATCTGTGGTCTTTGCAGCGGGTGAGGACGGGGGTGTCGAGGGGCTGTGGCTGAGGATTCCGGAATTTCCTGACGACGCGGAGGTAGATGAATTTTCCGCCGATGATGACGGTGAAGTAACCTACATTCGCTCTATCGACGACGGCAAGTATGTGCTGGGCATCTTCAGAATGCCCGCCGACGACGAAATGACCCCCGAAAAAATGAAGGACACGATTGCAGAGAGTGTAACGGAAAGAGGAGGCGACGCTGACGACATTGAGTTCGATACTGCGGCGGACGACTTCGCCGAGATCCTTTCGTACCCGTGCCTGACCGCAGAGTATGAAATCGGCGAGGATGAGGACGCCAAAAAGTTCGCGGTTATCGGCGTGTTTACCGATGACTACGTTTTCATCGTCCAGGCCGGGGTCGCGGCGGATTCCTTCGACGACTACACCGACAGAACCCAGGGGTGGCTCGAGAGAATGAAATTCGTGGGCGGCGGAGGGTCCGGAGATGATGAAAACGAAGGCGGAGAAGGGAGAGGGGATTTGTTCGACGACGAAACTGGGGAGAAGGACGACAAAAACATTGCTTTCGTCGCCGTCCTCTATACTCTGCCGGAGCTTCGGGGGGTCTCGTGGCAAATCCCCCGGCCGGGGGAGTATGACCTGGGCAGCGGTTTTTCCCTGCCCAACGACAGCGTTTCTTCCGTCGCCGTATGCCCGGGGTACAGGGTCACCCTCTATGAACACT
>JALHFZ010000032.1 GCA_022837505.1 Synergistaceae bacterium | reverse complement strand
GCCGACGATCTCGCCCAGGACGAGCTGATGCGCGATGCCAGGCGCGATCTGCTCGCGACCGCCGCCGAGAATCTCAAGGGGGTCGAAAACGTCTCTCTCCTGAAGGGGTACATCGAGGAGATACCGGTCGAGAGTGATTCCGTCGACGTGATCATCTCCAACTGCGTCATTAACCTCTCCCCCGACAAGGGGAAGGTGTTGAAGGAGGCGTTCCGTGTTCTTCGTCCCGGCGGGCGCTTCTGCATCTCCGACACCCTCTTTCTCCGCCCCGTGACGGAGCGGGCCGTCAAGAACCTGGCGGCGTGGTCCGGGTGCATCTCGGGAGCGCTCCAAGAGACGGAATACACGGAGAAGATGAAGGAGGCCGGTTTCGAGGAGGTCGAGGTGCGGCGCACGAAGGTCTACTCTGTCCCCGACGCGATGGCGGCGATGGCCTTTCCCGAACTCTCTTCCGAAGAACGAAACGAGATCAACGGCGCGCTGGCCAGCGCGATCATTCGGGGAAAGAAGCCGCTCTTGGAACTCGAAGAGGGGGTCGATTACACGATCCGGCGCGCCGAGTCCGGAGACGTTCCCGCCATAGCTGTCCTTTTGGAGGAGAACGGGCTCACTCCCCTCGGCGTGGCCGAGGCTCCGGAGAACTTCCTCGTTCTGGAGCACTCCGGCATCGCCGCCGTAATCGGCATGGAAATCCGGGGGGACTCGGGGCTGCTCCGCTCGCTCGTGGTGCGTCTGCGCGACCGCAAGAAGTGCTTCGGAGTACGGATGACTTCCGTCATCATCGATCTGGCCCGCGCGCAGGGCGTTCGGACGATCTATCTTCTCACCGAGACGGCGGGGCGATTCTTCGAAAGAGCGGGCTTCGTTGCCGCCCGGAGAGAGGATATCCCCGCTCCGCTGATGCAAAGCTCTGCACTGGATAAGGTCTGCCCTGAGGGCAGCGCTATTCTGAAAAAAATGCTTTTTTAGGAGTAATGCTGACAATGGAAGACAAGGCATTCATCATAAAGGAAGCAAAAGGACTCGGTTTTTTTGAAAAGTACCTTACCGTCTGGGTCGTTCTGAGCATCCTCGCGGGGATCGGGCTCGGCAAGGTCGCCCCGGACTTCGCAAAGGCGCTCGACGGAATGTCGATTTATGTGGGCGGAGCGCCGGTCATCTCGATTCCCATCGCAGTCTGCCTCTTCTTCATGATGTACCCCATCATGGTGAAGATTGACTTCGCCGAGGTCCTGAAGGCGGGGAAGAGCATCAAGCCGGTAGGTCTGACGCTCTTCATCAACTGGGCGGTGAAACCCTTCACCATGTACGCTATCGCGGTCTTCTTCCTCGGGAAGGTATTCCTGCACTTCATTGGTCCCGACGCGGTCGACCTGGTGCGACTTCCCTTCGGGCTCGACCTTGAACCGGGCGCGACCTACGGGCTGGGCACGGTCGTGCTTGAGAACGGCGTTCGAATGCTTTCGGTCCCTCTGTGGCGGAGCTATCTCGCGGGTTGCATCCTGCTCGGCATCGCTCCCTGCACCGCGATGGTCCTGGTGTGGGGCTACCTCGCCAAGGGGAATGCCGGACACACGCTCGTGATGGTCGCCATCAACTCGCTCACAATGCTCTTCCTCTATGGACCGCTGGGTGGCTTCCTTCTGGGCGTCGGCAGCATTCCGGTGCCCTGGCAGGCGCTGGCGCTCTCCATAACGATCTACGTGGCGCTGCCTCTGGCCGCAGGCTACTACTCCCGCAAGATCCTGCTGAAAACCAAAGGACCCATCTGGTTCCAGGAAAAGTTCCTTCACTTCCTGACGCCAGTCACCATTGCAGCGCTACTCATCACGCTCGTACTGCTCTTCTCCTTCAAGGGGGAGGTCATCGTCGCCAACCCGCTGACGATCCTCTGGATCGCCATACCGCTCTTTCTCCAGACAGTGCTGATCTTCGGCATCGGCTACTGGCTCTCGAAAAAAATCGGCCTGACCTACCAGGACGCCGCGCCGTCCGCCATGATCGGCGCGTCCAACCACTTCGAGGTGGCCATCGCCACGGCCACGATGCTCTTCGGCCTCTCCTCGGGGGCAGCCCTCGCCACGGTGGTGGGAGTGCTCATCGAGGTGCCGGTGATGCTCATGCTGGTGAAGTTCTGCAACAACACGACGCACTGGTTCCGGCAAGAGCATTAGAGTCCTTCGGTACTGCACGCACAACGGGCGGAGTCTATGCTCTTCTCCTACGCCCGAATTTCGAACGATCGGAGACATAACATTGAAATGGAAAAAATTCACATAACAATCTACGACATATAGACCGAACCGGTGAATATGAGCTGCTCCTGCACTTCCGGGTGCGACTGCGGCGGAGCCTGCTCTCCCTCCCTGACCCAGGCGGACGACTTCAAGAGCCTGGAGGAGTCCTTCGCCCAGCCGGTATGAACGACCGTGTCGGGTTCGAATTCAGGGATCTGACGAGATCAACGTCGCCCTGTATCCGCAGGTGGTGAGCCTGGTCGGAAAAGACAGGAGCGCTGCTGATTTCCTTTGCCATGTTCTATCTGGGCTTTTAAGACGAACACCACTGCGAAAGAAGGGGTGCAATGAATACGTTAGTAGTAACGCTTCAGTTCTTCGCGTTCATATTTCTCGAACTGACGATTCTCTTCCTCGGAGTAAGCACGCTCATCGGGCTGATCTTCGAGTATGTCTCCGACGACGCGATCCGCCGCCGGATGTCTTCGAAGGGGCTCCTCGGGAACTTCCTCGGCGCGGCGCTCGGGGCGCTTACGCCCTTCTGCTCCTGCTCCACCATTCCCATGACGGTGGGCTTCCTGCGCGCCGGAGTGCCTTTCGGCGCGACACTCTCTTTCGTTCTCGCCTCTCCTCTTCTGAACCCGATCATTATGGCCATGTTCTGGGCGCTGCTGGGGTGGAAAGCATGCCTGACGTATGGGGCCGTGACCTTTGTGACCGCGATGGTCGGCGGAATGCTGCTCGAATCCTTCGGCCTCGCCAAGGACGTGAAGAACGTCCGTGTCAGCGGAGGACACGGGGCGCGGGAGCGGCTTCCCTCATTCGGGGCGAAGCTCCGCCGGGCTTTTTCGGGCGCGTGGACCGACTTTCGCGGCGTCCTCGCCTATCTCGTAATCGGCATCGGCATCGGCGCAGTCATCTACGGCTACGTCCCGAACGACTTCGTCGCGAATCTCGCCGGGCCGCAGAACCCGCTGGCCATACCGGTCGCCGCGATCATCGGCATTCCGCTCTACGTCCGGGCGGAGACGGTGATTCCCATCGGCGTCGCCCTGACTCAGAAGGGAATGAGCCTCGGGGCCGTGATCGCTCTCGTCATTGGAGGAGCGGGAATGAGCATTCCGGAGATGAGCATGCTTGCGGGGATTTTCAAGCTCCGTCTCGTGTGCATCTTCGTTGCGCTGGTTTTTTCGACCGCCGTATTGGCGGGCTTGGTCTTCAATTTTATGCAGATATAGGAGGCGATTGCATTGACGGAGAAGAAAGAGAGTTTCTTCAGCAAGGTGTTCGGAGGCGGCTGCGGATGCTGCAACGTAGAGATCGAAGAGGTTCCGGAAGAAGGAGAAGAGGCTAAAACAACAATACAGGAGGCGAAGAAGGAGAAATAACAAAGGCCCCGGAGTGAATGCGGAACCCGCCGCGATACTCGAAGTTCCTTGCCGAAAGTGCTGTTGTATTTCAACAGCGCATCGCTGCACCGCCGAGTCCCTATCAGGAAAGAAAGGGAAGGCACAATTCCGCCATTTTTTCGAGATCCTCCTCCTCCATCCGCTCGTCGCAGGGGAGGACCACTACCCGTTCCGCTTCCTTTTTCGGGTCGCCTGGAGGAGCATCCCACGAGAAAGGCGGGTCAAATCCCGCGCCCCGGAGGCGCCTCTCCAGCTCAGCCTTGCCCTTTGGAAGGAAAAGAGGCAGGCCCAGGGGGACGGTGTCTTCGTCCAGGGGAAGAGCGCCCGGGATCAGGCTCGCCAGAATGGCGTAGTTTTTCCTCCGTGCTCCGGGGATATGCTCCCAGGGAAGGCGGTCGAGGATGTACCGTCCCAGGTCCGAAGGTTCCCTGGGAGCATGGTCTGTATCGAGAAGATCTTCTCCTCTGCGGAGAAGTTCAGGCGAGTTCAGGAGGCTTCCGAGGGTTTTTGCCGCAATAAAGGGTTCCCGGGCCGGTTCGAGGGCAGTTTTCAGAGGACTCCGGGAAAGCAGCAGTCCGCCGTCCGGTACGGCCAGGAATTTTCGGAAGCTGTAGAGGACGAAGTCGCCGAACTCCCCCACATTGGCGGTGAAGAGGGCGGAAACGCAGTCCTCCACCACAAAAGGGTACCGGTTTCCGGGCAGATCGGACAGCAGTTTCTCTGCGGCCCGGCTTGGAAAGCCGCAGAAGTGAATATACAAAAAGACGTCACCCCTGGCCAGGGGGGGCAGCCCGTCCCGCCCGGGGTCACCGTAAAAGAGCAGGGTATATCCCCTGGCGAGAAAGGGAGCGGCGACGGAAGAACAGCAGATCGCAGGCAGCCACGCCTTTCCCGTGATATCTTCCTGTGGGAGAGAATCGAGGGCGAGAGAGAGCGCGCTCCTTCCGGTGGAGACGGAGAGGGAATGACGGTTTTTCAGGGGAAGAATCTCAAGAATGGATCGGGGCACGGGCCGGTGGTGCAGCATGTCAGTGGAGAGGGGGAATTCGGCCGGAAATTTCACTTTCTGCCCGGACTTATCGGTGATGGCGGCCGGTGTCAAGAAGAAACTATGCTCCTTCCGGACGCTGCAGCCTGGTGAGGGCGGCAGCCCCGATGGTGGCGGCATCGTTGCCCAGGAGGCTGATGCGGAGGTCGAAGACTTTCCGGAAGGGCGGGGCCAGGTAGTCGTTCACTCTGGGGCGGAGGAGGTCAAGGAATCCCTCACCGCGGCTCAGTCCGCCGCCGAGGATCACGGCCTGGGGGTCGAAGAGGTGGACCGCTGAAGCGATACCCTTCGCCATGTAGTCGAGCCCCCGGTTCCACAGTGGGGCGACCTCGGGGTCATCCCGTTTCGACCAGAGGTACTTCAGGTCGGGCTGCAGTCCCATGGCCACAGCCTGGCGCTCGAGGGCGTCTGCTCCGCTGATCCCCTCCAGGTGGCCGAAGGAGCCGCATCCGCAGGGTTCGGCCGTCCCCACCACAAGGTGCCCCGGTTCTCCAGCCATGCCGTGGTACCCCCGGAGGATCCGTCCGTTCACCACAATTCCCCCGCCGATGCCCGTTCCCAGGGTGAAAAGGATGAAGTCCGTCATGCCCACAGCCGCCCCCTGCCACCCCTCGCCGAGGGCATGGCAGTTGGCGTCGTTTTCGATCTCCACCCGGGAGCCGATCTTCGATGAGAGAATTTTCTTCACCGGAAGGCCGCTCCATCCGGGAAAGTTGGGGAGCTGAAGGGAGATGTTCCGCCCGGCGTCGAGCATTCCGGGGATGCCTACCCCTACGGGGCAGTCCTCTCCGGCGCCGAGGGATCGGGCGAGCAGGGAGATTTTCTCGAGGACGGCCTCGGGCTCGCGGATTTCCGTCTGCTCGGAGAGCCTGTCGAGGATGAGGCCGTCCTCGACGAAGGCCGCTGCGATCTTGTGCCCTCCCAGGTCGACTCCGATGGCCTTCATGGTCCTATTTTTCTTCCGCCCGCTTCAGGGCTGAATGTTTGTGGATCATGGGGCCCGTGAGGACATAGCCGATGCATCCGAGGGCCAGAAGAAGGGCGATCACCGCCGCGTAGGTCTGGCTGAGAATCCACAGAAGAAGGACGACGATGGCCGCGGGGGCAAAATACTTTATCTTGTTTGAAGGCTTGGGGTATCGGAGGTTCGAAAGCTGAAGAATGATCATGACGAGGATGAAAAACTGGAAGATGACGGAGAGAGGCCCCCGAACGAGAAGATGCCCTTCGGGAGAGAGGATCAGGGCCGCGAAGGCGGCCAGGGCGATCCAGGAGGAGTTGACCGTGATGGGGAGGCCGATGAACCCTCCCTGCCCCCGGAGAGGGTCTATGATCCGGAACTTTGAGAGGCGCAGGGCCCCCGAAAAGACGATGAGGGTGGGGAGGGCCGTCCGCCAGAAGGGGCTGGGGCCGTGGAGGAGCATGGCGTAGAGGAGCACCGCCGGGGCCGCGCCGAAGGCGGTGAAGTCGACGAAGGTGTCGAGCTCCGCCCCGAGGTCGGTAGACCCCTTGAGCCACCGGGCGAGGTTTCCGTCAAGGCCGTCGAGAATGAGGGCGATCATGATGTACTGGGCCGACCGGGCCAGGAGGGAAGGGATGTCCAGCCTCATGGCCTCCAGGGTGGTCAGAATGCTCGCGAAGCCGAAGAAAAGGGCGGAGAGGGTCACCCCGGAGGGGACGATCCTCCGCCAGTTGGCCAGAATCCGGGGGCGCGGGACGGCTCTTCCCTTCATTGCGCCCGCTTCTCCTCCGGGATGATCCGGGCGATGACGGTCTCGCCGGCAGTCACCTGGTCCCCCAGGGAGGCGATGATCTCGATGTCCCCCTTGGGGAAATACATATCGAGGCGGGAGCCGAACTTCATCATGCCGAACTTCTCACCCCGCTGTACCACTTCCATTTTGTCGGGGCGCAGCCAGTAGACCACCCTGCGGCAGACGGGCCCCACAATCTGGCGGATGAGGCAGGTCGTTCCCTCGCCGCGGACGAGGACTGCATTGTGCTGGTTGAAGTCGGAGGATTTCTCATCGAAGGTGAAGAAGCGCTTTCCCGGAAAATACCCCAGGAAGGTGGAATAGCCCCCGATGGGAAAACGGTTTACATGGACGTCGAAGAGGCTCAGAAAGATGCTGATCCGCACGGTGTCCCTTTTCAGATAATCTTTTTCGTATACCTCCGTTATTTTGGCCAGTTTGCCGCTTGCGGCGGCCACCACAAGCCCGGGCTCCCGGGGGGTTTCCATGTCGGGGTCCCGGAAGAAGAAGAGCATATACCCTACCCCCGCGGCGGCCAGGATAACACCGCCCGTAAGGGCGCCGCCGGAGGATATTCCCAGAAGGCGCAGCAGCAGATACAGAACCGCACCGGCCGCAACGGATCCGAGGAGAAAGGGTTTTACCTCAGGTCTGAATTTCATAAAAAATCTCTCCTCACATTTTATAGCGTTGTCGGACTATTATACCCTACCTGCTGTCCGGGGTCACCATACATTCTACGGAAGGTTCTCGTCGGGGGTTCCGGGGCGGATGATCTGTTTCATGATGTTCTCCAGAAGCTGTTTCTTGACCTGGTCCTCCGTGCTCGTCCCCGTATCCTTCCCCTCGCCCGTGGGGATATCCACAGAGATCTTGATCTTCGTCTCGCCGTTGTTCCCCGGGCCCGACCGGGGGATATTGGCCGGCATCTGGTTGCTTTTCACCTTAAGATCCGTGAGGGCCGGGGATTCCCAGCTTCCCTTGAGGTTGAAGGTGGTCTCCCGGAAGTCCCGGACGGACATTCCCCCAAGCAGCCCGGTGAGGAAATTTGAGAGGAACTGGGGGTCCGTCAGGGGGTTGCCGTCGATGGAGATGATCCCCTGAAGGGCGCCGAGGAAGGCATTGAGGGCCCGGATGTTTATGTCCCCGAGGCATTTCAGATCGAGGGGGGCCTCATTCCACCCAAGGGAGCCGCTGGCGGAGAAGTAGCGGTAGACGTCGTTTCCCGGAGGGGCGGAGATCCTGCTTCCCGGCAGAAGAAAGATGTTCCGGCCGTCCACGTTGAAGCTTGCCAGGACGGAGGTGAAGGGGATTTCGCCGCTCGGCGAGACGGATTTGACCGCCTCGAACCCCTTCACGGCCCCCTCCCGGGCCGCAAGCTGCCCGCTTCCGAAGACGAGCCCCACCATCCCCCCCGTACCGCTCCCCCGCATGGTGAGGTCCGCTGTTCCCGTCACGGCCCCCTCACCGTCGAGCATTGGTGTCGTGACCCTCTCAAGGCTGAACCCCTTCACCGAGAGGTTCCCCTCCCACCGCATGGTGGCAGGGTCGAGGGTGCCGGAGAGGTCGGCTGTTCCACCGTAGTAGACGGCCTTTCCTCCCTTTACTGTCATCAGGTTGTCCTTCCAGAGGAAGGGGATCTTCACGTCCGTCGCCTCCGTGCGGTAGAAGCCCACCTTCCCGGAGGAGATCGTCCCCTCCGCAGTGAGCCCTTCCTTTCCTATCCGCCCCTTCGCCTCGAAATCGGCCTCTCCCCGGACGATCCCCGCCGCCTGGCTGGAATATCCGGCGGCAGTGGCGGCGATATCGATTTTGCTGCTGTTTTTAACGGAGAAGGCCGCGCCGTCCTCTGTGGGCTCGATCTCCCCCGTCAAGGCAAGGCTGCTCGAGCCGAGAAGCCCCTCCATCGAGAAGGCGAAGCGATCCTGCCCCTTCGGCCTGACCGTGACGTTCACATCCTCCAGGAGGGTGCCGTGGAGTGTGACGAGGGGGGCTTTCCCCGAGAAAAGGAGGGTCTGTTTTCCTCCCAGGGTCCCCGTGAGGGAGACCTCTCCGTCCATGCTTCCGCCGAGGGGCGACCCCGGGAAGAATGCCGCTGAGAGAGACCGGAGGTCAAGGTCCTTCCCCGAGGCCTTCAGGTTGATCGCCCCTCCCTTTGCGAAGCTCACCGAACCGGCGGCGCTGAGAAGGGACTTTCCGAACCGGGCGGAAAATTCCTGGATCTTCAGGTCCGGCAGGGTTCCCTCCGCCCTGAGGCGGAGGTCATCGAGGGATGTGTCTTCGAGGGAGAGGGAGGGTGAGGAAAGGGAGAGGGATATCTTCGGTGAGTCCGCTTTTCCCGCAAGGGCGTACTCCCCTGATATCTCCCCCTTCCCCTTCGGCAGCTCCGCCCCTCCGAGGGAGGCCAGGGCGGCAGCGGAAAGGCCGGAGATTTTTCCCCTGAGATCGAGGGAGGGAACGCCCGACAGGGCCACCTCCCCTCCGAGGCTCACCTGGCCGCCGAAAAGGGAGGCCGATCCGTCGGAGAGGAGGAGCCTGTCTCCGGCGTACTTTCCGTTGAGGGCCACTTTTCGGAGGGGAAGAAGGGGGGAGAGGGGGGTATCCTTCCCCCTGAGCTGGAAGGTCGCCGCGGGTTTCCCCAGGGGGCCGGAGAGGCCCCACTGAAGGTCGAAGGTCCCCTTTCCGCCGAGGGGGCTGTCCTTTGAAAGAAGGGACTCGAGAAAAGAGGCGGGGATGTTCTTGCCCGTGCCGGTGAAGTTCACCCCCGGTTCGTTCGTGTCGAGGGAGGTGACTTTTCCGCTCCCCGAAAGATCCCCTCCTCCGGGGATCTTCACGCTGAGGGACGAAAAATCGAGCTGCTTTTCATTCCCCGTAAAGGCCACGGAGAGGCTCTCCCCCCTAGTGCCGAGGAGGGCGAATTTCGGCGCCTTGAGAAAGCCGATGATCTGGAGGTCTCCCCCCTCGGAGAGGAGGATCTTGCCGTCGGCCGTCCCCGTCCCTTCAAGGGCGAGGGAGGGGCCGTAGACCGCTCCGGCCTTCTTCAGATCGAGGGATTCGGACCGCAGAAGAAAGCGAAGTCCCCGGCCTTCCGGTTCGCTCCCGCCGTCCACGGTCAGGGGGGAGCCCTGCCACCGCCCTGCGGCCTGAAGGGCGAAGCGGTCGCTCTCCTCGAGGACAACGCTCCCCCTCACATCCGTCACGGGAATTCCCCCGGCGAGGATCTTTGAAGCGCTGAATTGTACCGGCCCGGAGAGCCTGTCCAGGGGGCCTGCAAGGGAAACGTCCAGGGTGGAAAGGGTGCCTTCCGCGGAGGATAGCCAGGGGAAAAAGTCCGTCCATTCGTCGAAGCGGACATTTTTGAGGAAGAGGTTCATCTCCGCCTGGGGATCTTCGCCGAAGAAAAAGGAGAGGTTCCCCCTGACGGGAGAGGAAAAGACGGTGGCCTCCCCGGGGTCGAGGGTCAACTTTCCGCCGTCGGCGGACCAGAGGAATTTCCCGTCCGTTTCAAGGCCGCTGATGTTCCCCTTCGTAAGGGTTCCCTCCCCCGAGAGCAGGAGGCTCCCCCCCGGACGGCTGAGGAGTACCGTGGAGGCAAGGGTTCCCGTGACGCCCGAGGGGAGAGCGGCCAGAGGGGCGATCTGCTGAAGGGAGAGCTTCTCGAGGGTTCCTTCAAGGGTGACTTCCGGCGAGAGGGAGCCCGAGAGGGTCAGGACGGCCTCTCCGGCCTTCAGGTAGGCGTTGCTGACGGAAAGTCCGTCCTCCGCTACGAGGGAGCCCCCCACCTCAAGGGGGAGATTGAGCAGCTTCCCCCCTCCCGCGAAGGTGATGCTCCCCTCTCCGGGGGAGAGGCGGAAATTTTCAAGGAGGATATCCCCCCCCGGCGCCGACAGGAGGGCCGATGTGAGGACCACCACGGGGAAATGTTCGAGAGGGGCGTCTTCGTCCTCCGACGGCGGAAAATCCGTCTCCCGGAGGGCGGCAAAAAATTCCTCCGCCGGAAGAAAGACCTCCCGGAGGGTGACCCTGCTCGCCTCTGGCTTTCCTCTGGCGAGGGAGAGGAGGGAGAGTCGGACAGCAAGGCTTTTCGCCCGGGCGATCTCCCTTTCGAGATAGAAAATGCGGACATCCTCGGCCACATACCCGGTGACCGGGTTGCCCGAGATAGGACCGGCGTCGAAGCTCCATCCGGGGGTATCGGAGATCATATTCTGGAGAGTCTGCTTGTAGGTGGAGACGGCGACGTCCTTTCCCGAAAGAAGAAAGAAGGAGAGAAACCCGATTACGACGAGGGGAAGGAGGATGAGGAGGGAGAGTATTTTTTTCTTTTTTCCTGCCGCCATGTGCTTTCTTCCCTTCATGCCGCTGAGGCAGAATTGTTCCGTAAGGGGGTACGGATGAAAAAGGGCGTACATTTCGTACAGAATACTATGATAACGAATTTTCCCGGAGAAACCAGCGTTGTATTACTGAACCTCGAAGAAGAAAAAATCAGATCTGTACGACCCATATGTGGAGTTCCCCTGGAGCGGGAAAAGGTGTGGATATGTGGACAAGTATGTGGATAAGTTCTGAAAAAGAGGGCTGAAGGCTCATTTACTGAGCCTTTGTGGATAAGTTTGCCCTTTGTGGAAAGAAAAAAAGGCACGCTAGAGGAGGCAGAGTTCAGGGAGAGGACACCAGGGAGACCTGAAGGCCCGAGACGAGGGGAATCTCACACCCCTTATGGCTGAGGAGAACCTTCCCCGAGGCCCGTATCCGGTCTCCCTCTCTGAGGCGCCAGAGAGGCTCCGTTTCCTTGCTGCGATAGGCGCTCAGGGTCACCTTCCCCTGGCGGAGAAAGAGCCGCCTTCCCTTTTTCTCCGCCTTTTCCACGGTCATATTCACGGTCACGAAGGTTCCCGCCAGGTAGGGGGCCTCGCTCCAGAGCTGGGCGGGGGTGAAAATTCTTTTCGCCGCCCTCCCCCACAGCCCCCGGCCCTTCTCCCGGGCCTCGGCCATGGCGGAAAAAATCCGGTCGGAGTATTTTC
This sequence comes from Synergistaceae bacterium, assembly GCA_022837505.1. Taxonomy (GTDB): domain Bacteria; phylum Synergistota; class Synergistia; order Synergistales; family Aminobacteriaceae; genus JALHFZ01. The sequence goes on along the minus strand of JALHFZ010000032.1, from coordinate 8,051 downwards.
CGTTGGGGGGGATGACCAGGGGCAGGGCCAGCCCCTTCCGCACAAGCTCCTCGTTGACCATGATCTCCCCTTGGGCTGTCCTGACCCAGACGAAGGCCAGAAGCCGTCCGTACCGGTCGCGCCGTTCCCTGTCGAACTCGAGGCGTACGGGGCCGAGGGAGAGGAGACGGATATTCTCCTCCCGGGCCTCTTTGCCCAGCTCCTCCACCGGACGGGAGGGGTGATGAAGCTCCGGTGTATCCATGAGAAGGTACCGGATGGTCTCCCTCTCCCCCTGAATCTCCATGGAGATGGTGTCCCCGTCGGAGACGGTGATGGAGGAGGGAGGTATGGGCAGCTCCGGGCTCTCCCGGAAGAGAAGGGTGAGCAGCAGAAAAAGGAGGCTTCCGAGGGAGAGGGAGAGCTTCCCCCTGGGCAGCTTCATCTATTCCCCTCACCCTTCAGAAAGAAGACTCTCCACCGGAGGTCGGGGCAGCTCCAGGGGCTTCCCCCCGTGCCCAGATAGCGGAAGACCTCCTCCCGGCTCCTCTCTCCGGGGACGGGAAGAACGAGATGGGTGACCCCCGCCTCCCGGAAAAGCTCCGGAAGATAGGGGATGCCGGGCCCCTGGAGGATGACCCCCTTCTTCCGGGGAAAAAGGGGGAGAAGGGTCAGGATCGCCCGGGTGCGGAGGGCTTCGGCGGTGAGCCATATCCACGGGCTTGATGCCATGTGCTGGGAGCTTGTCCATTCGGGGAGAACGGCAAGGCCTCTCCGCCGGTCGTCGAAGATGGAGAGATTCCAGTTCCAGTCCCTGAGGAAATCCGAAACCCACGGGTCCGGAGAAAGAAGGGAGACCCGCTCTTCTCCGGGGAGGCTGAGAAGAGCCTCAAGGGGGCGTCCTCCTTCCGGAGGGGGCAGAAGGGCCGACAGAGCGGCGGAGGCGGCGGCAAACTCCTGGGGGTAGGGGGAGACGGCCAGCAGGGCGATCTCCCGGGCAGTGGCGGAGAGGAGAAGGCGGGTATGGGGCTCCCGGGGAGAATGGGAATCCCTCTCCGAAGGGGGGACGGCGCCCACACCCCACCGTCCGTCCTCAAGGAGGATGGCGCTCCCCTTCCAGCCGAGAAAAAGGGAGCGTACGCCGCTGTCCTTTCCGCCGGCGGCGGATTCAAGCATTTTTTCATACAGAGACATGGCCGACCCTCCTTTTCCTCATTGTATAACGCCCCTCCCCGAAACAAAAGAGAGCCCCCTGGGGCGTCAAAGGGTATATAATGAAAATCCATGAAAATGGCTATCCCAAAGACTCGAAAGGAGAAAACCGGTGGACCAAGCCGTTTCCCGACTTCTTTCCCGGCATGAAGACGCCCTCCGGCATTACGGAGAGCTCCTTGCCTCCTACAAAGGGCGCATTCGCCTCACAGGGCCGACGGACCCTGAGATCCTCTGGAAAGAGCACATCCTCGACTGCCTTGCCTCCGTCCCCCTTCTCCCTTCTGAGGGAAAGATCATCGACGTCGGTTCCGGAGGAGGGCTGCCGGGGCTGGTCTGGGCCCTCTGCCGGCCGGATCTCGAGGTCGTCCTCCTCGACAGCGTCCGGAAGAAATGCGGCGCCCTGGCCGCTCTGGCCGCCGACCTCGGCCTTGCCAACGTGGCCGTGGCCTGGTCAAGGGCGGAGGACTACGCCCGGACAAACCGGGAGGTATTTGACCTTGCGGGGTGCCGGGCCCTCGCCTCCGCGGGCATCCTGCTTGAATACCTCTCTCCCCTGGTGAGGACCGGGGGGACCATCCTCGCCTTCAAAGGCCCCTCGTGGCATGACGAGGCCGCCCCCCTTGAGGGAAAATGGGCCCGGCTCAGGCTCTCCGCCCCCCGGCTCATCCCCTGCGAGAGGGATGAAAAAAAGCTCTTCTTCGTTCTCTGGAAGAAAACTGCCCCCTGCCCTGCCTCTTTTCCCCGAAAGACAGGGGAGGCGGAAAAATCATTCTGGTGGAGGTAACCCTTTCATGATCACTCTGACCATATCCAATCAAAAAGGCGGCGTGGGAAAAACAACCACCTGCGTCAATCTCGCCGCCGAGCTCGGAAGGCTCGGATATTCCATCCTCGTTGTGGATATCGACCCCCAGGCAAACTGCACAAGCGGGCTGGGCATCCCCCCCTCGGGACTCGACATAAGCCTCTACGACGTCCTCCTGGGAGGGGCCTCCGCCGAAGAGGCCATCGTCCCCACCCGGTGGGAGGGGGTCTCCCTCCTCCCCTCCACCATCGACCTTGCCGGGGCCGAGGTGGAGCTGGCCAGCGTCATCAGCAGGGAGACCCGGCTCCGCAGACGCCTCTCGGGGCTTAGGGGCTACGACATGGCCATCGTGGACTGCCCCCCCTCCCTCGGAATGCTCACCATAAACGCCCTCGCCGCCTCCGACCGGCTCATCATCCCCATCCAGTGCGAATACTACGCCCTCGAAGGGGTCGGCCAGCTCTCCCGCACCATATCCCTCGTCCGGGAGAACCTCAACCCGAATCTTTCCATGGACGGCGTCCTCCTCACCATGTTCGACTCCCGCACCCGCCTTGCCAACGAAGTGGCCGACGAGGTGCGGCGGCAGTTCGGCGACATCGTCTTCAAGACGGTCATTCCCCGGAACGTCAAGCTCTCGGAGGCACCCAGCCATGCAGAACCGATCGCCTACTACGAGCCCTCCTCCACGGGGGCTCAGGCCTATAGAGAACTGGGAAAGGAAGTGTCGGAACTGTGGCTAAAAACAGAGCGCTAGGAAAAGGCCTGGGAGCCCTCTTCACCCCGCCGTCCCAGGAATCCTCACCCCCGGAGGGCCGGGAAGAGCAGCTCCGGGAAGGGGCCGTCCTGCCCCTGGACGAAATCATCCCCAACCCCAATCAGCCTCGGCGCACCATGGACGAGGAGGGAATCGAGGCCCTTGCCCGGTCCATCGGGACCCACGGCGTCGTTCAGCCCCTCGTGGTCCGCCGCCGGGAGGAGGGGGATTACGAACTTATAGCGGGGGAGCGCCGGTGGAGGGCCGCCCGGAGAGCCGGCCTGAAGGAGGTCCCTGTCCGCATGGTGGAGGGAACGGACCTTGAGATGATGGAGATCTCCCTTATAGAGAACATCCAGAGGGAAGACCTTGCCCCCCTCGAAGTGGCCGGCGCCCTCTCAGATCTTCTGAAATCCTCCTCCCTCACCCAGGAGGAGGCTGCCTCCCGGATAGGATGGAGCCGAACCGCCCTTACGAACAAACTGCGCCTTCTCCAGCTCCCCGGCGAGGTAAAGGACCTTCTCTCGTCAAACCAGCTTGCCGAAGGGCATGTCCGTCCCCTTCTCTCCCTTGAATCTGAGGCGGTGATGATCTCCCTCGCCCGGCGGGCTGCGGAAAAAGGGCTCTCCGTCCGGCAGGTCGAAGAGGCGGTCAAGCTGGTGAACAGGCAGACCCCGGAGGTGAAGGCCTCAAGGAGATTTTCCTTTGAGATCCCCGAATCCGTTCGACGGGCCGCCCGGGAACTGGGCATAGGAGTTAAAGTGACCGGGACGAAGTCGCGGATGAAACTATCCCTTGACGGACTCAATCAATACCAGGTGAAAGCGATTCTTGCCACAATTGAACATGAGGAAGAAGTTATTTCCCGGGAAATAGCGGAAGAAAAATAATGAAAGGGATGGACGATCTTCTCCTCTACGGAAAGATCCTCTCCACAGCGTTCCTCATGGGAGGATATATTTTTTTCGGCCTTCTTGCGGGGAAAAAACTCTCATCTCTGGGATATCCGGAATGGCTGGAGGTAGCTCTCCCTCTCCTCATGGCCGCCGTCGGACTGTGGCAGGGGTGGCTTTACCTGCGGAATATCCTGCGAAAAAAATAAATCCCCCTGCTCAAGGCAGAATATGAGAACCGGGAAAGGAGCCTGACATGGAAAACCTCTTCGCCCCCTGGCGCATGGCCTACATATCGGCCTCAAAAAATCAGGAAGGGTGTATCTTCTGCGATTTTCCGAAGGAAGACCGGGATGAAGAACGGCTCATCCTCCACCGGGGAAAGACCTGTTTCATCATCCTCAACGCCTTCCCCTACAATCCGGGGCATCTCATGGTAGCCCCATACCGCCACACCGCTGAATACGAACACCTGAACGATACGGAAATGCTTGAGCTTCACCGCCTCGGAGGCCGGTGCGTCTCCGTCCTCAAGAAAGTAATGGGCCCCCAGGGGTTCAACCTGGGGGTCAACCTGGGAAAAGTGGCCGGAGCAGGCTTTGACGGGCATCTTCACCTTCACATCGTCCCCCGGTGGAACGGCGATACTAATTTCATGCCTGTTTTCAGCGATGTACGGGTCATAGCAGAGGGTCTTGAGACCACCTACAAAAAGATACTGGAGGAGTGGCGAAAGGAATGAGCGATGCCTTTCTCGAACCGGCCGGGGAGATACGGGTGGAAAAAAAGATCCAGAAATCCCGGTTCATCGCCTCTGTCTGCCTTTGCGATTCTGAGGAAGACGCCAGGGAACGGCTGAAGGAGATACAAAACGAGCATAAACAGGCTTCCCATAACTGCTGGGCCTTCCGGATAGGGACGGACCCGGCGGCGGAGTACTCCTCCGACGACGGAGAGCCCTCGGGGACGGCGGGGAAACCGATCCTCGGAGCGATCCTCCGGGCGGACGTAACCAACACCCTACTCGTAGTCACCCGGTACTTCGGCGGAATCAAACTCGGCGTACGGGGGCTCATAGACGCCTACGCCTCGGCGGCATCGGAAGCCCTTGAGGCCGCCGGAAGGGTGAAAAAAAGACAGACAAAGGAATACCGGTTTTCAATCCCCTACGAAACCTCTAAATCCCTCGAGCATCTCTTTACTGTCTGCGAAGTTGCCCTGCCCGATCAATCCCTCAGCTACGGAGAGAAAATAGACGTTCTCTGCAGAGTTCCCCTCGACTTCCGCATTCCCTTCGAGGAAACCCTCGAAGAGTGGATCCAGACGGGCAGGGCACACCGGGAGTAAAACCCTGATTCCGGAGGATCAAAACTCGAGCCTGAGGCTAAAAATCACTGTTGACCAAAAAAACACACCTAAAAACAACAAGTAGTATTTGCAAAGCTTCAAGCGTCGGAATCAAATAAATTCGAACCAGCTCTTATATCATTCCAGGTTTTGTAGCGGGTGCAAATCCACTTGCTGCAAGCCTTGAAGAGTCTCTATTTTTGGTGGGCGGAATTTATCTCGGACAAGAGCGGTGAAAAATCAAGATGTCTCAAGAGGTGAATTCTCTCTTGAATCCTCCCCCGGAAAAATATAAATCTCTCCGAACTGTCCTGAAAACAGTGATAAGGCAGGGTTTTCGACGGCGAAATCCTTACGAAAGAGGTGCAGTTAGCAAGAAGAAGGAGAAGAGGTGGTGCAAATCGATTATATCCAGTAGACAAAAAATATCAGTTAACGATGGGCAGGCCCGTTATTTTAGTAAACGATGTCCTGGCACTCAACAGGTAGAACAACATAATAACCAGGTAACGATGGGCAGACCCGTTATTTTGGTAAGGGATCTCCCGGCACTCAGTAGGAAGGAAAAAAACGGACTCTCCTCCGTCGAATGTTTTGCGCGGCATTATTCCCCTTGCGTTTTTCCATGTCAACCTATATAGTTTCCAGTTGACATGGAGGTGTTTTTAATGAGAAACCCTACTCATTCCTTAATTCTTGCGGCCCTCTTCGCAGGGCTCACCGCCCTCGGGGCCTTTCTGCGAATACCCTTTCCTCCCGTACCCTTTACGCTTCAGGTCCTCCTGGTCCTTCTGTCGGGGCTCCTTCTGGGGAGCCGCACAGGAATGGCGTCCCAGGGGGTGTATATCCTCCTGGGGCTTACGGGCCTCCCTATATTCGCCGGCGGCGGAGGGGTTACGTACATACTTTCCCCTACCTTCGGATATATACTCGCCTACCCCTTTGCCGCATGGACTGCCGGACGCCTCTCCAGGGGTGGAAATACCCCTTTTTCAAAACTTCTGCTCGCTGCTCTCACAGGATTATCCGTCATCTACGCCTTCGGCGTGTCGGGGCTCTATCTCAATCTCAACTATCTCGCCGAAAAGGACGTTACCATCTTTCAAGTACTTCGAATCGGAGTAATCCCTTTTGTGATTCCGGACCTCCTCAAAGCCGCAGCAGCAGCATTTTTCGCCTTTAAAATAGGCTCTCATCGGTCCGATTTTCCTTGAAAAGCTTGTTATCCTTTTCTCTCCTCCCTTTAATGGGTCTTTTCTTTCATCGTCTATGGCTTCCCAGATCACAAAGACAAAAAGACAAACAAAGTCTGGGGTAATAATCACGATGAATACTCTTTTTCAGCCGTAGAATTTAAAAAGGTTCTTTTCCATTTCATACCTGTCTATCTCAATAGCAATGTTTCACGTAAAACATCGTAATTGAATTGCCGGCAAGTCATCAGGTGTAAGCAAGGCGGGAACATATGAGTAAAAAAAGCTGCCGATGAAAAAATGTAAATCCTCTTTCTATCGATGTCAAAAAGGAAGAGAAAAATTTATCGGAAATTGGGGTGTCATGGGGCTCAAAGCAGAGAAACTGAATGAAAGGACAACTTCTCCATCTCTCTCCGGCATATAGTTTCCGGGGTTGAAGTCTTCTCTCTGAGGCTTTGTCCTTTCTACACCCATCGTAACATTCTAAATTTACTTCAGGCCTTAAAGACCCTAAGCTTCGCCAGAATTCGGAGCTTTACTGAAGAAAGGGTTCTCAATTTAGAGCTCAAGATTAAGCGAATTGAGGAGTAGATTCTGGAGGCATAAATTTTTGTAAAAAATTATGCCGGGTAATTTCAAAGGTCAGTATAGATCAACCTCTACAACTCCATTTAGAACTATCAATTCGGCCTAAAGTGGCCCTTGAGTGTGTAATTCCCTGTCAGGTCTCCTGCTCCGCCAGCGAATATTTGAAGTAAGGACTTTTTTTTACCCTAACGCTGGTTTTGGTAAGTGAAGCTCAGTTAGAAGAATGAAAAATTTCAACAATATTTTATACGGGAGATGTACTATTGGGGCTATCTTCTAAAACCTCAATTCCAGTGCCCGCGTTTAAAGAGACAACGAATAAATTCTATAGATTTTCAGTGAAGGGATGAGAAATCTCCTCGTCTTGAATAAGCTCTCGATGATGATCAAGGTGAAATTACTCTGACTGAGGTCAAGGAAGATCGGCCCTTTGAAAAAAAGGGTAACCAAGATCAAAAAATCCATAGATAATGAAACAGCAGGCTGATTTAATGACTAGGCCTAAGCTTGATTCTCGTTTCATCGAATTATCAAGTGTTTTAAGAGGTCTATTTCTTATCAAAAGGAGTACGAAAGACGCTCAAGAACCTGACCAATACTGACAACCAATAACCTAATGAAATCGAATATGAGTTTTTACAGGATATTCTCCTCTACAGCAAATATGTTTCACGTAAAACATTGCGAAAATCGATTCAAAACGATAATTTGTATTTCCTGTTACCAGATACAGGAGTCCTATTCCCGTATCTTTTGCAAATCAATTCAGTGTGTATCAGAAAATTGGTGGTAAAAAGACAAAATCCGAAAGTGTCAGTTTGGAGTGTAGGAAAGAGGACAGGTTCTAAAAGTATATGAAAAATCCGGGAGTTAAAATATTAGAAGGTAACTATCTTTTTGGTTAAGGGTGATTCGAAAACAAAAATGACAACCGGATGGGCAATCTGAAGAATAAATTCAGTACGATAATACCTCTCAAGTTATTTCCTGATATCGAAGGGAATGAGGTTTTACTAAATTTCCCCTTCACCGCGATTAATCAATCAGAACGAATCTCATACCCTGATACTAATGATGATTTTAAAACCGTATCATGAAAGCATTCTTACAGCATGCATTGCTAGGGTTTGATCGACCTTTCTAATTTTTGGGATAAAATATTACGAAAAAGCCATTTTTTCACTGCTGCCGTCCGAAATGCATTCAATTACAAGCAGAAAATACCATTTTCCAGCCCTAAAGGAATGGTATTCGTAAGTGGGGATTTTTAT
>JALHFZ010000110.1 GCA_022837505.1 Synergistaceae bacterium | reverse complement strand
CCTGGCGGATCCGTTCTGCGAGTTCGTTAACCGTAAGACTGACTCCTCCATTGATCTTCAGCTCGGCGGCGTTTTTTCCGCTCTCGAAGCGCAGATGAAAATCATCCGTCAGGGGTAGAACTTCCCCCGACCCGAACTGGCGGCTCTTCACCGCCGTCTCAATGCCGAGGAAGGCGGCGAAATCGATATGGCTGTGGTCCACCGGACGGCCTGAAGGCTGGGAAGAAATTAAAACCGTGTCCTCTGTGGAGGCCGAAAAAAGCGAACGGGCTGACCCGGTGAGCTCAAGGGTGAAGGATTTTCCGGGCTCCTGGGAGGTGACAAGAAGGCGGGTTCCGTCGGGAGAGAGCCGGGCGGCCACGCCGAGGACCGTGGTGAGCCTGTCGGGCTCCTGGGAGGTGACAAGAAGGCGGGTTCCGTCGGGAGAGAGCCGGGCGGCCACGCCGAGGACCGTGGTGAGCCTGTCGGCGATGGTGGCAGGGGTATCGGAGGCGTCAAGGGGAAACTCCACGTCCTCCCCCTGGTGGAAGAAGAGGCGGATTGTGCCGTCCCCTGCCGTCCACGCTGAGAGGTCGAGGCTCTCGATAGTCTGGGCCTGGGCCGCTGCGTCCGTCTCGGGCCACCCGGTGACTGCGAGGGGCTCGCCCGTATGGCTCGTGAAGACGAGGCGCTGAGTTCCCCCTGCTTCGTCTTTGTCCACGGTGACCGAGAGGAGGCGTGAAACATCCCCCATGTCCAGGCTTGAGCGGATGATCTCTGCGATGTCGTCAAGGGTGTGCCCTGTGAGTTCGCCGCTGTCCCGGAAGCGGTTGTAGTCCGTGGGGTTGTCCGATCCGTTGAGGTTGGCGTCCGTCCATGTCTCCGGAAGATGGACCTTCACCGTCCGGCTGCCCACGGAGATCTGGAGGATCTCGTCCCGCCCCGTCCACTGAAAGTCGAGGGGGAGGTCCACGCTCGTTAGGGTGTTTGAGGCGTAACTCTCGGGAAAGACCTCCCGGCCGTAGAAGGAGACTGTCCCCTCCACACCCCGCTCAATTTCGTAGGTGACCTTGCCGTTGTTTCCCTGGTAGACAACCTGGCCGTTCTCGTCCCGCATAAAGGGTTTGACCCCCGTGGAGAGCCCCGAGAGGAGATACCGCCCCTCGACGGAGTAGTTGGCCGTGTTCCGGAGCTCTTCCTGAAGTTCGCTGATCTCCGAGGCGATGGCCTCCGACTCCCCCGCTCCGAGGGCGCCGTTCCCGGCGTAGATGGTGAGCTCCCGGATTCGGTGAAGGATGTCCGTCATCTGGTTGAAGGCCGTATCCGTATTCGAAAGCCAGGTCATGGCGTCATCCTGGTTGCGGATGTACTGGCTGTTCTCCGTGAGGGAGGTCTGAAGGGCGAGTTCCCTCACCACATCGATGGGATTGTCCGACGGGCGGGAGTGTTTCTTTCCCGAGGCGAGCTGATGCTGATACTCCAGCAGCCGGGAGAGGTTTCTGTGCATGTCCGACAGCATGATGTTCTGGATCATGGGGTTGCTTACGCGGCTCATATCCGTTCCTCCCGTCCCTATCTGCCCACGATGCCCATGCCGTTGATGATCCGGTCGAGCATCTCGTCGATTGTGGTGATGTACCGGGCCATGGCGTTGAAGGCCTGCTGGAACTTGACTATATCCATCATCTCTTCGTCTATGTTGACTCCCATGACGGATTGGCGCTGGTTGTCGATCTGCCCCATAAGGGCCTTCTGGTTTTTGAGCATGGTGCCCGCCTGCTGGCCTCTTGCGCCCAGCCGGGCGATGAAGGCCTCGTAGAACTGGTTGAAATCCGAGCTCTCGTTCTGGAGGACCTTCGTCTGCTTGAGCCGGGCCATTCGAAGGGCGTTGCTGCCGTCCCCTGACCCGACGCTGAAGCCGTCTCCTCCCCCGACAGCGGCGGCAATAAGGCTTCGGTCTTCATCCACCGCCCGGTTGAGAGCGAGATGTCTGCTCGCGCCGTACCGCACGGCGATGGGATCGAAGAAGGCCACTCCGGTGGTCATTTCGCTGCCTCCGACGCCGTGGCCGCTGAAATGGATGGCGTTCATCTCGGAGGCGAGGCCGAAGGCCATCTCGTCGAAGACATCGAGGTAGCCGAGGATGACGTCGTCCCGGGCCTCGAGAATTCCCTTCAGGGCTCCTCCTTTGATGTGGTGGCGGACGGTGATGCCCGACTCCCCCACGGCCCGAAGCTCAAGGCGCAGTCCCGGAGAGATCTCCTCCACTGTGCGGGCTGAATAGTCGTTCTTGACGGGAACCCGCCGGGCGTCCCGAACGGTGTTGCTCTCAGAGAGGTAGAGTTTTCCGTCGAAGGTGAAGGCGGCGTCCCGGGCGATCTCCTTGTAGTTTGTCGTGCCGTCGCCGTTGAGGAACCCGAGGCGCTTGGCGATCTGAAGGCTTCCGTTGCCGTCGCCTGTGACGTTGATCCGATGGGCCTCCCCCACCCGGTTGCTCTCGAGGGCTATATAGTATGTCCCCGTCCCCTCGTCGAGGCGGATGTCGGCATGAAGCCAGTCCTGGGGCCGGGTGAGGCCGTTCTCCTCGGAGTACATGCTGTTGATCTTGTTGCGGATCGTTTCAAGGGTATCCTCTTCGGTGACCTCGATGGAGATCCTGGGGGCGTCGTTTTTCATTCCGAGCAGGCCCGAGAGATTCCCCTTGATGTCCGTCACGGAGAGAAGGCTGCTGTCGGCGCTCGCCAGGGTCATCTGGGTCCCCGCCGTATTGAGGGCGGCGACGATCTCCCCTCCGAAACTCGTGGTGAGAAACCCCTGCAGGTCGGTCAGGGTGAGATCCCCTGTGGCTGAGGAGGCGGTGTTCGTGCCGTCGGAGAGATCCCAGAGACCCGTTCCGGCGTTCCAGGCGGCCGACAGGGTGCGCTCAGTACTCCCGGCGGAGATCCGGAAGACCGATTCATTCCCCGCACTTCCCGGGCCGAGAACGATCCCCCCCGTGAGTATGGAGGAGACGGACCGCGTCCCCTGCCCTCCCACCTGAAGGGAGAAGATACCGCTGAGGTTGAGGGCCGAATCGACCTCCTCCGGCTTGATCCGGTCGGGGCAGAAGGAGTCTCCCTGCCCCACGGACCAGGCGGTCTCGGTGGCGAGGCGCTGAATGTTGACCGTATGGACCGCCTCGGAGGCATTCTGTTCGATCAGGGCGCCCAGGACCGAGGGGTTCGAGACGTGATCGAAGAGGTTGTCCTCCACCTGGACGTCGAACATGCCGCCGTTTCCCGCCACGGGGACGAGGACGAGGTGGCGGGTGCGGTCTCCTTGAACGAGCATCTTCCCCCCCACGTCGATCTTGAAATCCCCGTCGTCGGAGGAGCAGGGGGGGTTCACCGTGATGTCGAGCATCTTCGCGAGTTTGTCCACGAGGATATCCCGCCGGTCGAGGAGGTCGTTGGGGTTTCCCCCCACCCCCTTCACCTGGGCGATGGTGAGATTGAGGGCGGCGATCTGGTCGATATAGCCGTTGGACTGCTCTACCATAAGGCGGACTTCGTTGTTGAGGGAAATCCTGTATTCGTCGTAGTTGCGGACAAGCTGATCGAGATAGACAGTGAGATTTCTGGTCTTCTCGACGATGTTTTCCCTTACGGAGGAGTCGTCCGGCCGCTTCTGAAGCTCCTGAAGGCCCGTCCAGTATTCATCCAGAGCGGCTTTCACTCCTGCCCCTGCGGGTTCGTTGACGTAGACCTCCACGGTGGAGAGGGCATTTTGAATCTGCTCCCAGTACCCGAGGACTGTAGTCTCCTCCCGGTACTGAATGTCGAGAAAGGCATCCCGCAGGCGGATTATGGCGTCCACCTGCACCCCCGTGCCGATCTGCCCCGGAATGTTCGGCCGGGCGAGGCTCGGGTCAGTGAAGGGGGAGGTCGTGGAGGCCTCCACCCGCTGGCGGGAGAACCCCTCCACGTCGGCGTTGGAGATGTTGTGCCCCGCCGTCTCCATCCCCCGGCGGAAGTAATCCATGGCCCGCCGTCCCATCTCAAGCCCGAAGAAGCTGTTCAGCATGGCAGTCCCTCCTATCCCCGGAATTCCACTCCCGAACGGGAGGGGTTCATGCCCTGAAGGCGTCTCCACTCTGCGGCCATCATGCCGTTGAGCCTCTGGTTCTCGTCCACGAGGCTCGAGAGGATCTGCATCTCCGCCTGCACCCGCCGGACAGCCCCGTCGAGCTCCTTTCCCCTTTCAGAAAGCAG
>JALHFZ010000109.1 GCA_022837505.1 Synergistaceae bacterium | reverse complement strand
GCTCCTTCTGGGAGACCTCTTCGCCCTGGGGAAATACTGGAATTTCACCGACAAAAAGCAGCTCTTTCTTCTCCTCCCCTTCGCCCTCACAGGCCTGGGGATAGGGTATGTGGTCCTGCGCCATGTGAGCAATGAGGAACTCAAGCCCCTCATCGGAGGGGTCGTCCTTCTCATGCTCTTCTTTCACCAGATCTCCCGCTTTGTGAAAAAAAGGAAGGGGGAAGGGGGATCTCCCTCCTATGGCACTCACCCCCTGGTCACGGCGGTCTTCGGCTTCTTCGGAGGGTTCGGAAGCGGAATGGCCAATGCGGCGGGGCCGGTGCTCAGCCTTTATTTTCTGATAGCAGGCCTTCCCAAGCTTCAGTTCCTCGCCACGACGGCCTGGTTTTTCTTCATTTTGAATATGCTCAAACTCCCCCTCTATCTCAGCCTCGGCCTGATCAACCTCCAGAGCCTGAAGGTGAATCTCCTGGCCCTTCCCTCCGTCGCCCTCGGGGCCTTCCTCGGCTACTGGCTCGTGAAGCGCATCCCCCAGGAGCGGTTCAACCAGGCGGTCCTCCTTCTCGCCTTCGCCGCCGCTCTCAAGCTGGTTCTGTAAGGAGAGGGAAAAACGTGTATAATAGAGCATGCTTTTTTTTCGAAGGCATTTTTTCGGAAAGGAAGCCCATTTGAAAAGAGGAAGGAGGAAATACGATGGATTGGGAACGCGTACCGGCGGATACCATGGTGGTCGAGAGCAAAAACATCATGCTGAAGGATGTGGTCCAGGCGGCCGCCGACGGTGTCGATACCCCTGAAGGCCTTCAGGAGAAGTTCGGCCTCGAGGAAGGCGTCGCGGGAACGGAGAACTTTCAGCCCATTCTTGATGTCTTTCTTCCGGCGATAGAACGCCTCCGGAGCGGAAGCTGCGGCGGCGGGTGAGCCGGTTGCTCCGGCAGCTGTTAGCTGCCCTTTGAAGAAGAAAAAAGCCCGAAATTCCTTTGAAAGGAATTTCGGGCTTTTGCTTATTTTATCCGCATGGAGTTCAATATCACCGAGATGGAGCTGAAGGCCATGGCCCCCTCGGCGATCAGGGGGTGGAGCAGGGCCGCCATGGCGAGGGGAATGGCGATGACGTTGTAGGCGAAGGCCCAGAAGAGGTTCTGCCTGATGACCGAGAAGGTCTTCCTCGAAATTGAGAGGGCGTCGGCGATGCGGAAGATCCCCCCCCGGACGATGATGATGTCGGCGCTGTCGATGGCGAGGTCCGTGCCGGAACCGATGGCGGCTCCTACGTCCGCTCCCTTGAGGGCCGCTGCGTCGTTCATGCCGTCCCCGGTCATGAGGACCTTTCCTCCCCGGGCCTGGAGTTTCCGGATAAGGTCGAGCTTCTCCTCCGGGTGCACCCCCGCGTAGATCTCGGTGATCCCCACCCGCTCAGCCACGGCCCGGGCGGTCTTCTCGTTGTCCCCTGTGGCCATGACCACGGTGATCCCCATCTCAGTAAGGGCCTTCACCCCTTTGACGGCGTCATCCCGAAGGGGGTCCTCCACGGCGATGTACCCCGCCAGGGCCTCTCCCCGATAGACTTCCACCACGGTCCTCCCCAGAGAGAGGTGGCCGTCGTAATTTCCCCCGCTCCTTGGACGGCCCACGAACCACTCCTCTCCTTCCACGGTCCCCCGCACCCCTTCGCCGGAGATCTCCTCGATTCCGGTCACCGGTCCGAGGGGTTCCGCCGCAGCCGATATGGCCCGGGCGAGGGGGTGGTTCGAGTTGGTCTCAATGGCCGCAGCTGCGGCGAGATCCCGGGGGGAGAGGTCCGTCTCCACAACGGAAGGATTTCCCTCCGTGATTGTCCCCGTCTTGTCGAGGACGACCACGGTGACATCCCGGGCCGTCTGGATGGCCTCGGCGTTCCGGATGATCATCCCCTTCTTCGATGCCGCTCCGGTGCTGGTGATGAGGGCCATGGGGGTGGCGAGCCCGAGGGCGCAGGGGCAGGCGATGACGATGGTGGTGACGAAGGCGAATATGGCCAGGGAGAGGGGATCCCGGATGGAGGTCACCCAGGGGAGGATCTCCGCCGCCCGGTCGAGAAAGGGGGCAAAGCGCTCCGCCGAGAAGTACCAGAAGAGTCCGGCGGTCAGGGCAAAGGCTGCCACTGCGGGGACGAAGTAGTTCGTCACCCGGTCGGCGAAGGCCTGGATGGGCACCTTTGACCCCTGGGCCTCCTGAATGAGGGAGACCATCTGGGAGAGAAAGCTGTCCTCACCGACCTTCGTGGTGCTCATCCGCACGGCTCCCGTGAGGTTGAGGGACCCGCCGGTGACACCGTCCCCCTCTTTCTTCTCCACGGGGAGGGATTCTCCCGTGATCATGGATTCATCCACGGAGGTGGCTCCGACGGAGAGCTCGCCGTCGGCGGGGATGCGCTCTCCCGGCCTCACGAGGAGGGTCATCCCCTCCTTCACCGCCTCGATGGGGATGACAAGCTCGCTCCCGTCCTCCTGGAGCACCCGGGCCTCCCGGGCCTGAAGGGAGACGAGGGCACGGATCTCCTTGGACGCCTTGTCCCGGAGATGGGACTCGATATACCGCCCTGTGATGTGGAGGGCCATGATCATGGCGCCCACGGCGCCGAAGGAGGCAATGGGGTAGCCGAAGATGGGGGGGATGGCCGTGGTCCATGCGGCCAGCGAACCGGCCACCACGAGGACATCCATGTTGGCGTGGAAGTGGGAGAGGGCGATCCAGGCCCCCTTGATGGACCCTTTCCCCGCCCAGAAGATCACCACGGCACCGCCGACAACTTCAAGAGGGTTGTACCAGGGGATGTGGCGGCCGGCCATGTGGAGGATCATCAGGGCCATGAGGGGCCCGGTGATGGCCCAGCTCACGAGGAGGTTCTGCTTCATCTGCCGGTAGCGGGTCTTTTCAAGATCCTCGGGGCGCTTGTCCGAGACATCGTACCCGGCCTTGCGGACTGCCTCCTCGAGGACCTCCTTCGGGATCTCCCGTTCCGAGACGACGAAGGCCGTCTCCGTGGCCAGGTTCACCGCCGCGAAGACCACTCCGTCCACCTTGGAGAGGGAGCGCTCCACCATCCGGGAGCAGGTGGCGCAGGTCATCCCCGTGATGGTGAGGCTCGTCTTGAACTGCTGATCGTCTTTTTTATCCATACTCTTATCCTCCTGTAAAGAACAGGCTCCATCCCCTTCCCCGAATCCCCGGAAGAAAACCGGGAATTCGGGGATTTCCGGAATGGAGCCCCTTCTTCCTCTCTATTTTTTACTTCTTCAGGGCTGCGTCGTACCCCGCTTCTTCAATGGCCTTTCTCGGAGCCTCGGCGTCGAGGGCTTCAACGGCCACGGTCTTATTCTCCAGGTCTACGGTGTACTCCCGCAGTCCGGCGGATTCAAGGGCCTTGGAAATGCGCATCTTGCAGTGGTCGCAGCTCATATCCGGCACGGAAAAGGTATATCGGCTCATGACGGAAAACCTCCTTCATTCTCTAATTATGACAGGAATTGATTTCATTCAGTAATAGTATACCCAGTACATTGGAATATTTCCAGACGCAGGAGGAGGGAATCCCTACAAGATCAGTATTCTATGAAGATCAGGGGAAAAAGAGGAGGAAAAGTTCACCGGGATTGAAAAATCCCCTCCCGGGTATATAGTAGGGAGGGAAATGAAAAAATCCCCGGCCGCCCTTTGGTGAAAAGAAAGAGCCGGTGTAAATTTCCGGACAGTGAATCATTAAAATTTTGCCGCCCTTCGGCGAACGGAAAGCTTTTTGCTCTAAGAATACCTGATCGGGAAAAAATTCAAAAAGGAGGTTTTCATCGTGACGTACAGCCCCCCTGCGGGAAGCTCCATGACGAACACCAGAATGAGAACACCGGAAAATATCTC
>JALHFZ010000031.1 GCA_022837505.1 Synergistaceae bacterium | reverse complement strand
TTTCTTTTGCCCTGAAGGCGCACCCTAGAGGGGGGAAGGCTGACTTTTTCCGGGACAGCAGAAAGATGAAATCCAACAGAAAGGGAGGGGGAAATATGGCGGTAGAGATTGCCTCCGCAGAAGACCTTGGGCCGGGAAAGATGATGGCCGTAGAAAAAAACGGCAAATCCATTCTTATCGCAAACGTGGACGGTGAGTATTACGCCATGGGAAATATCTGCACCCATAGGGGGTGCAGCCTTTCGGATGGAACATTGGAGGGGGACAAGGTGCAGTGTCCGTGCCATGCCTCCCGGTTCAATGTGAAAACCGGAGCGGTAGAGAACGGCCCGGCCAAAGATCCGGAACCCACCTATTCGCTGAAAGTCGAAGGGGGTAAAATACTCGCGGATTTGTAGAGGAAGGCGGGAGTAAAGCTTTTCCCGCAGATTCATCTGATCTCAGGAGGTGTGGATATGAATAACATTGAATGGGATGCTGAAGCGGATGTCGTCGTCGTCGGAACAGGGGCTGCCGGGTCTGCCGCGGCATCGACTGCAGCCGCCCGGGGAGCGTCGGTGGTCATGGTCGAGAAAGCTTCATCCATAGGAGGCACTACGATCAAATCAGGGGGCTCCCCCTGGATCCCCAACAACTTCGCTCTGCGGGAGCAGGGAATTGAGGATAAAAAGGAAGAATGCCTCAAATTTCTGGCCCGGGCCAATTACCCCGAGCTGTACAATCCTGATGGTGACCGCTTCGGTCTTCCTTCAGATCTCTATGATCTTCTCGCTGCCTACTATGACAACGGGTACAGGGCGATCGACTTCTTCATGGAGAAGGATATCTGCCAGTTTGTCCAGTGGAAGCCCCTGGTCTCAGATTACGTTGACCACGTGCCGGAGAACAAGGTGCTGCGGGGCAGAGCCCTCGCTGCGGCCAACAGGGAAGGGGGGATGGGCGCGGGGGCGGACCTGATACGGCAGTTCAGCGCCTGGATCAAAGAGAAGGGCATAGAGGTGTTGCTGGAACACGAAGTGCAGCGCATTCTGATGAATGAAAAGGGCGAAGCCACAGGCATAGAGGCGAAAGGGAAGGACGGCGGTATTCGACGCATCCGAGGGAGAAAAGCGGTCATCTTCGGCTGCGGAGGGTACACCCATAACCCCGGGCTCATGCTGCATTTTCAGAAAGGCCCGACCTACGGCGGCTGTGCTGTTCCGACGAATACGGGAGATCTGATCTGCATGGGCACTGCCGTCGGAACCCAGCTCGCAAATATGAACGGCGCCTGGAACGCCCAGATTCCCCTTGAACAGGCCCTTGATAATCCCAGCACGCCGAACGACATCTGGCAGCCCATCGGTGACAGCATGATTCTAGTGAACAAATACGGCAAGCGCGTCGTGAACGAGAAGCGCAGCTACAACGACCGCACAAAGGTCCATTTTTACTGGGACCCCGTGGAGCAGGAATATCCGAACCAGATTCTCTGCATGATCTATGACGGGCGAACCGCCGGGGCATTCGGAGAGTCCTACAGCACCTACCCCCTTCCCGATTCCGGCCTCCCCGAGAAATTTGTTCTTTCCGGAGAAAATTGGGATGAATTAGCTGAAAACATCCGCAGGAGGATCAGTGAGCTGGCCCCTCGCCTTGGCTGCTGGCGCCTGGACAAATCCTTCGGGGAAAATCTCAGGGAGACGGTCGGGCGTTTCAACGGTTTTGCCAGGGAGGGTGTGGATAAAGACTTCCACAGGGGGGACTTCCCCTACGACGTGGAGTGGCATACCAATTTCTTTTCAGTCTTCGACAAAAACTCAAAATGGCCAGCGAACGATCTTCCGAATATAACCATGCACCCCTTTACCGATGAAGGGCCATACTATTGCATCCTGCTGGCAGCGGGAACCCTCGATACCAACGGTGGACCGAAGATCGACCCGAAGGCCCGCATGCTGGATACTGAGAACAAACCTATTCCCGGTCTCTACGGAGCGGGCAACTGCATCGCCGCCCCTATGCCGAATTATGCTGAAAGGGAGGAAGAGAGCATGGAAGGCACTGGAAAGGAAAAAGTTCCCTTTACCCGTGAATATGCGAAGAAGTGTATCTGCTGGAGATGCCCTGTGCAGGCTGACAGTTCCTGTGTGGAGAAAAATGCGGAAAAAATGGGAGATGTTATGACCACGAACTTCTTTGAGCCCGAGATCGTTCCGGGGCTGTACTGTTCCACCGGAACAGCTTCATGCAAAGACATCGATACGAGCCGCCCCTGCATCTGCGGCGAGTGCGCTGTATATAGCGAATGCAGCCTCGGAGAAGGAGAACCGAAGCATCATTTCTGCAAAAACGGAAAAGCCCGGTAATCCGGGAAAGTGCCCTCAGAGTATTCCGCAGGGATTATGGGGCGCTCCCTTGCTGAAAAGGAGGGTATCCCATGAATTCGCCCCTGATTGTAACGATAGGCCATTCAAACGGAGACCCTCCCAGAATCCCTTCGTCAGGTCGGCATAGGTTATCAGCATATGGCAGGCCTCGGGGGCTTCAGACACACCGCAGGCGATTCGGTGAACACAGGCTGGCGGAATGCGAGTTTTCAGGGGTTCGCCGATTACATGCAGACGAAGGAGTTTGAGGAAAACCTTGAAAAACTCATAGAGCTTGCCGGGGTAGAACGGGTTGCCCTCATGTGCGCCGAAGCAGTCCCCTGGCGCTGCCACCGGTCGCTGATCGCAGATGCTTTGCTTATCCGGGGCATCCGGGTGGAGGATATCCTCGGCAAGGGGGAGCGGCGGGAGCACGCCCTGACATCCTGGGCCGAAGTGCACGGCACGACAATTACATATCCACCTTCATAAGGTAACAGCCTTATTTTATGTTGTTCATATTCCATCCTCCAGAGTCTGTTTTCCCTTTTGGGTCAGGCGATACTTTGAAAAAAACTATCCGGACGGGGCCGCCCCGCTGGGACCAATAATCGTGGAAATCGGCAAGACGTTCACAGTAGAAGAGGAGAAAACTGCCCCGAATTGGCACGCTCATGCCTTGTTCCTTGACCAGCAATCTCCAGGTATGCAAAGTCTGCTCATCGATTTCATGAATGCCCGTAAAAACATGTCGGATCACGTCTAATGCGACTTCTCCAACTTTCAAACCTCACGAGACTTCTGGTATCATCCTATCATTCAAATTTGATGACAATCTCTTAGCTTTTTTGAAAAAAGAGAGATAGGAAAAGGGAGGATTTGAATTTCCATGACTGTTGATAACCCAGCGGCTCCGATTTTTGTTCCCTCCGTACATACGAAATTCTTTGTTCTTTTCGGAGACCCTCTCTCCTTTTCCGTATCGGCCTGGATGCACAACCACGTTTTTCGAAAGCTGGGGATGGACTGTCTTTATTCTCCCCTTGAGATAGGCGAAGAGAAGCTCGGAACCGCGGTGAAAACCATGGAGACCTGGCACTGCGCCGGAGCGAACGTCACCATGCCCTACAAGGCCAAGGTGGTGCCCTATCTCGACGATCTTGCAGATTCCGCCCGGTACACCGGGGTGGTGAATACCATCGTTCTCGGCGAAGACGGCCGAAAGACGGGGCATAACACCGATGGAGAGGGGTTCGTGCAGTCCCTCTATTCCCCCCTCGGCCTCGATGTCCCTTCAAAGGAATATCTGATCCTGGGCGCAGGGGGCGCGGCGTCGGCAGTAGCCTGCACCCTTGCGTCCAAGGGAGTGAGGCGGATTCTCGTCCTGTCCCGCAAAAGCAGTTTTCATCGGGCGGAGGGGCTGAAAAAAAGGATGGATGAGCATTTTCCGGGAGTATGCACTATCGACGAGATGAACGAGGACGTCCTCCGCAGGGCTGTACCCGCCCATGAGGTGATCATCAACGCCACGAAGGTGGGGATGGGCACCTATGCCGACGAGACGGTATTTGATACTGCCCTCTTAAGCCCCTGTCAGGCGGTGTGTGATGTGGTGTACAACCCCAGGGAGACCAAAATGATCCTCGAGGCGAAGGGGAAGGGGTGCAAAGCCCTGGGAGGCCTGTGGATGCTGGTGAACCAGGGGGCGGAGGCCTTCCGCCTCTGGACGGGGGTCGAGCCCCCCGTGGATTTCATGTACGAGACAGCCTGCAGGTTTTTAGACCGCTGAAATTTTCAAGAAAAAATCCTGCCGTCCTGTACTAAAGCGCACTCAAAAATTGGATTCAAATCCAACTTGGGTTTTTTCCGTTATGGTATGACTTCTTTCGTTCAGTATGGGGCCTCCGGTTCAGCCCTGTTTTCTGGCGGCAGTCAGGGGGACGAGGTCGGCGTTTGTACCGGCCCTGAGAATAGAGCTGTCGGTCGGGTGTCCCACCCACTCCTGAAGCTGCCTGGCCAGGGCGATCATTTTCTTGAGGTCGACGCCCGTTTCAATCCCCATTTCATCCATCATATGGAGCAGATCCTCCGAGGCGACGTTTCCCGATGCTCCGGGTGCGAAGGGACAACCTCCGAGCCCCGCGAGGGATGCGTCGAACCGGATAATGCCGGCCAGCATCCCTGCTGTTACGTTGGCGAGGGCCATCCCCCGGGTGTTGTGAAAGTGGAGAAACCACGAGACTTCGGGAAATTCTGACCGGGCCATGGAGGCGAGGTCATAGACCTGGCGGGGGTTTGCCATGCCCGTGGTGTCGGAAAGGGAAAGTTCCGTCAGTCCCAGATCCGTCATTCGAGCGGCAGTCTCCATGATTTTTCCGGAGGAAATTTTTCCTTCGAAGGGGCATCCGAAGGCGGTGGAAATTGCCCCTGAGACCTCCATTCCGTTGGCATGGGCGAAGGCCACGCATTCTTTGAACCCTTCGAGCAGCTCGGCGGGAGTTTTGTTCAGATTCGCCTTCGCATGAGATTCGCTGGCGGAGAGGGTGAGCTTTACCTTTGTTATTCCCGAGGCAAGGGCCCGCTCGACTCCTTTTAGATTCGCGACGAGAGCGCGGTATTCCACCCCTTCAACCCTGCGGAACCTCCGGGCCACTTCGTCGGTGTCCGCCATCTGGGGAACTGCCCTGGGGTGAACGAAGGACCCGATCTCCACGATGGGAACCCCCGCTTCCGCGACGCCTTCGATAAGGGCGATCTTCCGGTCTACTGAAAGGACCTCCGGCTCGTTCTGCAGTCCGTCCCGGGGGCCGACCTCACAAAATACGACTTTTTCTGGCCATTGCATGGACATTCTATTCTCCTCCTCTGGTGGGGATGGGTAAGGCTTTCTGTTTTCAACAATAATCACTGGGGTACTTTCTGTCAAACAGCGAAGGTTTCCGACCGGAGAAGAAACCTTCGCTGAAAAAGAAAGGCTGAGCCTGTGTCTTCTTGACAAACACCATTCCACTCCTTATTGTATAATCATTTCTTAGGTATGGATTATATTTCCGCATAGCGGAAATTATAGGAGGAGAGTATTGAATGAGGCCACAGCCGAAAAAACCGATAACAGCCAGAGGAAAAGTTCTCGGAGGCCCAGCCCCGCTGGTCTGCGTTCCCCTCGTGGGCAAAACCAAGGAGGAGATACGGACGGAAGCCCGGAATATCCCGGCCATCGCCCCCGATGCGATAGAGCTCAGGGTCGACGCCTGGGATTTCGTGGAGGAGACACGTAAGGCCCTTTCCATGATCGGAGAAGTGCGAACCATTGTGGGAGAACTTCCGGTCATCCTCACCTGCCGGGGGCACTGGGAGGGGGGAGTCAAAAAAGTCGCCGACGAAAAGAAATTTCTTCTCTACAAAGAAGCCGCTGAGGCGGGGTTCGTGGACTTCATCGACATGGAGCTTGCTTACGGAGACGGGAAAATTCGGGAAATCCTCGCCATGCTCGAGCCGACGTCCACACCTCTTATCATCTCCTGCCATGATTTTGAAAAGACTCCGTCGAAGGAGATGATCTTCTCTCTCCTTGGCGCTGAAATCAGGGCCGGAGCCCATGTGGCGAAGTTCGCCGCCATGCCCCGGTCCGAGGAGGACGTCCTCTCCCTTCTCTCCGCAACCCTTATGGTGCGCCGTCAGTACCCTGATATTCCCCTCATCACCATGTCCATGGGGGAGTCCGGTGCCATGAGCAGGATCACCGGAGGGCTCTTCGGCTCGGATCTCACCTTCGCCGTGGGCAGCAAGGCCTCGGCTCCGGGGCAGATTCCCGTGGCCGCCCTGAGACAGTGTCTGTCTGTGATTTTCTCCTGACGGAGAAAAAATAAAATCATAGGAATGGAGGCGCCGAACATGAAAAAAGATCTTGTAGCCTTTCAGCTCGTCAAATTTCTTGAAGCCCGGGGAGTCAAAAATATCTTCGGGCTCTGCGGACACACGATCATCGGTTTTCTCGATGCCCTGAAGGAGAGTTCCATCCGCTTCATCTCCGTCCGGCATGAGCAGATCGCGGCCCACGCCGCGGACGGTTATGCCCGGGGAAAGGGGTCACGGGTTCCCGGCGTGCTTCTCACCCACCTCGGACCGGGGCTTGCCAACGCCACCACAGGCGTAGCCGAGGCGGGGCTGAACTCCATTCCCCTCGTGGTGATCGCCGGGGATGTGCCGAGCTGCTACTTCGGCCGCCACCCCCACCAGGAGGTGAACCTCCACGCCGACGCCAGCCAGTACGAGATCTTCCGCCCCTTCGTGAAGAGGGCATGGCGGGTCGACCGGCCCGAGCTCCTTCCGGAGGTCATGGACAAGGCCTTCCGCCTCGCCGTCACCGGCAGGCCCGGCCCGGTCCTCGTATCCGTTCCCATGGACATATTCTCCATGGAGCTCGATACCCGGTTCTTCGATCACCGGATCGACAACGACCCCCTTCTTCCCCGTCCGGGGCTCGATGAAAAAACCGCTGAAGCGATCGCCACCTATCTTGCCGAAGCCACACACCCGATTCTCTACCCCGGAGGGGGCGTGATCTCCTCGGGAGCGGCCGGGGCCCTGACGGATTTGGCGGCCCATCTCGAAATCCCCGTCCTGTACACCCTCATGGGGAAGGGATCCATTCCTGACGACCACCCCCTGGCTGTTGGAATGACCGGCTTCTGGGGCACGGAATTCAACAACTCCATGGCCAGAAAGTCCGACGTGATGCTGGCCGTGGGGACAAGGCTCTCCGAGGCCGACTGCAGCTCCTGGTACTTCGGCGAGACCTTCGACATCCCCCCCACGAAGCTGATTCATATCGACATCAATGAGGAGGAGATCGGCAGAAATTACGAAACGGCCATAGGGGCGGTCTGCGACGCGAAGATGGCCCTCGACGCCATCCTTGCGGCGGCGAAGAAAAAGTACCCCGACGGAGTGAAGCGGCCGGAGGCGGTCAAAGCCATAGCCGAAGCGAAGAGGACCTACGAAGGGACCATCGCCGACGCTCAAAAGTCGGACCAGTTCCCCATGCGCCCCGAGAGAATCCTCGCCGACCTCAGGGAGGCCCTACCCCGGGACGGGTACGTGGTGGCCGACGTGGGGTGGAACAAAAACGGCGTCGGCCAGCAGTTTCCCATCTACGAGCCCGGCACCTTCGTAGCACCGGGCGGCCTGGCCACCATGGGGTACGGCCCTTCCGCCGCCCTGGGAGTGAAGGTAGCCTGTCCTGACAAAAAAGTCGTCGCCCTCATCGGAGACGGAGGGATGGGAGCCAACGTCTCCCCCTTCGCAACGGGCGCCATGGAAGACATCGCCGTGGTGTGGGTCGTCATGAACAACTGCGCCTTCGGCACCATCGCGGGGCTCGAAAGACAGCACTACGACCACCAGTTCGGCACCCTCTTCGAAAAGGACGGAAAACCCTACACCCCCGACTTCGCCGCCATAGGGGAGGCCTACGGCATCAAGGGGTACACCGTGAAGCGAGCTGAGGATTTCAAGCCCATCCTCGAAGAAGCCCTCGCCCTTGAGAAGCCCTGCGTCATCGACGTCCGGATGGAGAACGCCCCGGTGATCACCGAGGGGTGCTGGAACATAAACGACATCTTCAGAAAACGGGGAGAGGAAAAATCCTGGAGGATCTGGTCCTGGGAGGAGACAGAGCCCTGGCGGATGGAGGAGTAGAGCGGATCGACTTTTTGAAGGTCCCTTAAAAGAGAACGTAGCAAAGGAGATGGATCGAAATGGCGAAAAAAGAGCTGACGGCGGATCAGAAGCAGATGCTCGACGGGGTATTTGAAAAGGCCCGGGCCGCTGAGAAGATCATAGAGAACTACAGTCAGGAACAGGTGGACCGCATGTGCCGGTGCGTCGCCTGGGCGGTGGGAAACCCCCGGGATTTCGACCGGATATGCAAGATGGGGGTAGAGGAGAGCGGAGCGGGCGACTGGAGCGGCCGGTTCGGCAAACGGCACAAGATCCTCGGAGTCCTGCGGGACGCCCTTCGGCAGAAGAGCGTCGGCCCCATCGAGGTTCTTCCCGAGAAGGGGATCGTTCGGTACGGAAAGCCCGCCGGGGTCATCACATCCCTCATCCCCATGACCAATCCGGAGCTCACCCCCACCGTTACGGCCATCTACGCCCTGAAGGCCCGGGATGTGGTGGTCTTTTCTCCTCACCCCCGGACGAAGAAGACGACCTGCGAAGTGGTGGAGCTGATGCGTTCCGCACTGAAAGCCATCGGCGAGCCGGAGGACTTCCTTCAGTGTCTCCCCGAGGTCAATATGGCCATCGTCGAGGATGCCATGACCAGGGCCGATCTCATCATGGCCACGGGCGGGCCGGCCATGAGCAAGGCAGCCCACAGCTCAGGCAAGCCAGCCTACTGTTCCGGAGCGGGCAACGCCACCATGGTCTTCGACGAGACCACCGATATCGAGGAGGCTGCCCGAAATACCCGGATCAGCAAGACCTCCGACTTCGGTTCGGGGTGCTCTGCCGACGGCAACCTGATCATCTACGGGGGAATTTACGATAAAATGGTGGCCCAGCTTCAGAAGGAGGGAGGATACCTCGCCAGCGATGAGGAGCGCGAAATGCTCAGGAAGGCCATGTGGGATGAAGAGGGACATCGGATCGTCGATACAGTGGCTGTTTCCCCCCAGAAACTCTGCGAAGCTGCGGGGTTCAAGATCCCCGAGGACAGGAAGTTTGTCATGGTCGTCGGAGACGGCATCGGCAAGGATCACCCCTTCTCCGGCGAAAAACTAACGACCCTGCTTGCCCTTTACAGGTACGAAGGGGATTTCGAAAACGCCCTGAAAATGGTGGACGAAATTTTCAAGGTGGGCGGCCGGGGGCACTCCTGCGGAATCTACAGCCATAACGAGGACCACATTGAAGCCCTCGCCCTGAGAGCCCCCGTGACGAGGATCATGGTGCGCCAGCCTCAGTCCAAGGCAAACGCGGGCAGCGCGAACAACGGCATGCCCATGACGTCAAGCATGGGGTGCGGCACCTGGGGGGGCAATCAGGTCTCAGAGAACATCGCCCTGAAGCATTACATGAACAGCACCTGGGTGGCGAAGCCCATTCTGACCGACGCTCCCTCCGAGGAGGTGCTCTTCGGCGAATTCTTCGACCCCGCGAACACCCGTGAAAGCTGAGAATCCTTTTTCCTGCCCGTCACTATGGAAAACGGGCGGTGAAACCGAGAGAAAGAAAGAGCACAATATAAGGGAGGAAAAGATATGAAAAGAACGTTCATCGGAATCCTGTCTGTTCTGCTGCTTGTGGTTTTTGCTGTTTCGGCTTTCGCGGCCTTTCCGGAGAAGAGTCTCCAGGGAGTAATCATGTGGGGCGCCGGGGGCGGCACGGATAACTTCGCCCGGGCCATCACCCCCATCGCCGAGAAGAACCTCGGTCAGAATATCGTCCTGCAGAACAAGCCGGGTGCCTCGGGCGCGGTGGCGACGACCGTGCTGGTCAATTCCCCCGCCGACGGCTACACTCTTCTCTACGGTGCGGAGAACCCCGCCAATTACCGTGTCCTCGGGCTTTCCGAGCTGAGCTTCCATGACCTCCAGCCCATTCTTATCGGCGTCGAGGGTGCCGTGGTAATCTGCGTCAACCCCGAGACCCCCTATCAGACCATGGAGGATCTCGTCGAGGCCGCAAAGGCGGACAAGAAGATAAAAATGGGAAATTCCGGCGTGGGTGGACTCCCCTACGTGGCGGGAGCCATGATGAAGGGGATTCACGGAATCGACTTCAACTACATCCAGTTCGACGGTGACGGCCCCGGAGCTACCGCCCTCATGGGAGGGCACGTGGCCGTCATGCCCCTCGCCCTTTCGACCTCAGTGGAGTACATTCGTTCCGGCAGACTGCGGGGACTTGCGGTACTGACCACAAAAAGGGTTCCCCAGCTTCCCGACGTGCCGGCCATCACCGAGATCTATCCGGAATATGCCCAGTTCCTGCCCTGGGGTCCCTTCTACGGCGTGTTCGTGAAGAAAGGCACCCCTGACGATGTTGTCGAGACGCTCAGCAGCGCTTTTTCGAAAGCCATGGACGACCCCCGCTTCGAAGAATATGTCAAGAATTCGGGCGGGTTCAAAAACGGCGCCACAGGGGCTGAAGCGGTGCAGTTCCTCGAAAAGTTCGAATCCACGGCAAGCTGGCTGATCTACAACGCAGGGGGAGCGAAGAAATCTCCCGCCGATTTCAACATTCCCGAACCGAAAAAATAGCTTCATCCGAAAACTGCCGGGGGCGGACTTCTTTCTCCCTCCGTCCCCGGCGCATCACCTTATCAGGCGGAGCGTACGCCACGGAAGGACGTGAAATCGTTTATGGAAGAACCAAAAGGAATGGCGGGGAACGGACCGGCCCAGGGGACCTCTCTCCCCGCAAAGGACATCTCGAAATATGTGCCAGAAACCCGCAGAAAACCGGGCGAGCTGGGGATTGCCCTTGTGGCTTTCCTCATCGGTGCGCTCGGGTACTACTTCGCCCTCGGTATGACGAGCGGCAAGTTTTCATCCCCGTCGGTTTTTCCGAAACTCGCCTCAGCCCTCATAATGGCCCTGTCGGCCTTCAACTTTGTAAAGGCGCTGCACAGAGATAAGCCGGAAGAGTCATCCTCCCTGGGGCGGTACCTTTTTCCGGCGGACGTGGTGGTCATTCTCCTGCTCCTCGTGGCCTACTGCGTCGTGCTGCCGAGGCTTCATTTTATCGCTTCATCCTATCTCTTCATGGTTCTCGCGATGGTCTATCTTCAACGGGGGAAAAAGATCCTGCGGGCCGTCCTGGTCTCAGCCCTCGCCCTTGCGGTGCTCGTAGCAGTCTTCCGCTATCTATTCCTGGTCATTCTGCCCTAAGGGGGACAGGCGCGATATGGAACAAAACCTTCAGTACTTTCTCATACCCTTTCTGAACTGGGAGATGATGCTCCTCATCTGGGTCGGCGTCTTCGCCGGCATATGGGTGGGAGCCATCCCCGGACTGTCCGTAACCATGGCGGCATCCCTGCTGATCTCCTTCACCTTCTCATGGGACATCAACAGCGCCCTCGCGCTCATCTGCGGCGTCTTCGTGGGAGGGGTCTACGGCGGGTCGATCACCGCCATTCTGCTGAATATACCCGGAGCTCCGGCGGCCATCGCCACGGGGATTGAGGGGTATCCCCTGGCCCAGCGAGGAGAGGCTGGAAAGGCCATCGGCCTGTGCACCACCGTATCGGTCTTTGCCAGCTTCGTCGGCATTATCGTCCTCGCCGTGGCCGCTCCGGTCATAGCCAACTTTTCCCTCAAGTTCGCCCCGAGGGATTTCTTCCTCCTGGCCGTCATGGGAATTCTTCTCATCGGAAGCATCGGCGGAGGGGACCCGGTCAAGGGGATCACCGCCGGCGCCATCGGCATCCTGATCAGCATGGTGGGGATGGACCCCTCCACGGGGGAGATGCGCTACACCTTCGGAAATATCTATCTCATGGCGGGGATCAGCTTCGTGACGGCCATGATCGGCCTCTTCGGCGTATCGGAAGCGCTTACCCAGTTCCGCCAGGCCGGGCTCAAATCCCCCAAGCAGAATCTCGACAGGATTATTCCGAGCTGGGCCACCTTCGTGAAATACCTTCCCCTGTCCATCCGTTCGTCCCTACTCGGGGTTTTCATCGGGGCCCTGCCGGGAACGGGAGGGGACGTGGCGGCCCTGCTGGCCTACGACCAGGCCAAGCGCTCCGTCCGCAATCCTTCGAGGCCCTTCGGAACAGGGGCCTATGAGGGGATCGTCGCCCCCGAAACGGCGAACAAGGGGGCCATCGGCGGGGCCTTCATCCCCATGCTGACCCTGGGAATACCCGGCGACGCTGTTACGGCCATCATCATCGGCGCCCTCTATATCCACGGACTGAAGCCGGGGCCCATGCTCATGATCGAAACTCCCCATCTTTTCTGGATGATCGTGAGCTGCCTCAGCATCTCCAGCATCGCCCTTCTGGTGCTCGGGCTCATCAGCGTCAAGCCCTTCGCCAAAATCATCGAGATCCCCAAGGAGATCATTATGCCCGTGGTGATCATCCTCTCCGTCATCGGAACCTATGCGATTCAGAACAGCGTCGTGGACATCTTCTACATGATAGGCTTCGGCATCATCGGCTACTTTATGCGCCTCTACGGATACGCCACGGGACCCATGGTCCTCGGGCTCATCCTCGGGCCCATGCTCGACGCAAACTACCGGCGAACCATGCAGGGAGCGGAAGACCAGTTTCTCCCCTTTCTGCAGGGGTTCGTGACGAGTCCCATCAGCCTCTTTCTGACCCTGGCGATCGTCTTTCTGGTCTTTTCCCAGACGGCCGTCTACAGGAGATGGCGGGGCATTCAATAGGCTTCAACCCGATAAGGGAAAAACGCAGTTCATTTCAGAGGAGGAAGATACCATGAGGAAACTGACCGTCGCGCTTGTTGTGTTGTTCCTGTTTGCAGGGTCCGCCTTAGCGGCCTACCCCGAGAAGAACATCCAGGGGTACATCATGTGGGGCGCCGGAGGCGCCATGGACAACGTGGCCCGGGCCATCACCCCCATGGCCCAGGAGCATCTCGGAAAGACCATCATCATGCAGAACAAGACCGGAGCCACCGGCGCCATCGCCACGACCTTCGTGGCCAATCAGCCCGCCGACGGCTACACCCTGCTCTTCGGAGCGGAAAACCCGAACCTCTACAAGGTAACGGGGCTCTCCCAGATAGACTACGACCAGTTCGACCCCGTGTTCCTCATGATGGGTAACGTGGGCGTGGTAGTGATTCCGAAGGATTCCCCCTTCAAGTCCTACAAGGATCTCATCGAAGCGGCCGCTTCGGGCAAGACGGTCACCGTGGGGTCGACGGGCCCAGGCGGACTCCCCTACGTGGCGACGACCATGATTGAAAAGATCCACGGAGTGAAGTTCAACAAGGTGCAGTTCGACGGCGAGGGTCCCTGCCTCACGGCTCTCATGGGCGGGCATATCGATGCCGTGGCGGTCGGGCTTCTCGCCGCCGCGAGCCACATCAAGGCAGGATCGGTGAACGGCCTCGCCATGATCTCGAAGGAGCGCATCCCCGGTCTGGACTCCGTACCCGCGGTCACCGAGATCTACGAGCAGTACGCCCCCTATCTTCCCTGGGGAGCCTTCTTCGGCGTCTTCGTGAAAAAGGGAACCCCGAAGGAGGCCTACGACGCCCTTCAGGCAGCCTACCAGAAGGCCTATGAAGACCCCAAGTTCGACGAGTTCGCGAAGAACATGGGCGGCGTAAAGCTCGGCCTCACCGGCGACGAGGCCCGGGAGTTCATCAAACAGAACCAGTCTGTCAGCGCATGGCTTCTCTACGATGCCGGCGGCGCCAAGTTCTCTCCTGAGGAATTCGGAATAAAAAGACCCTGAGAGAAAACCCTCAGCAAATAGAGCTCTTCAGGGGCCGGCAAAAGATTTTTCCCCGGAAGTTTTCCGCCCTTCAGTACCACACTGTCGGCCTCTTCGTTTCTGAGAGGCCGGCTTTTTTTTCTTAAAGAGGCCTGCTCATTTTTGCAGAAGCGGGATTATTGCTTGACATGAAGGGGCAAATCTGATAAGAATAAACCACTTAATGGCAATAATTACCGCACAGCAGAAAAATTTCACTTCAATAAAAACATTATCTTTGGTATCAGCGCACAAGGCGGGTCAAGGAGCCACAGATTACGACCGGGCAGAAAGAGCCGGATACATTCCATCTTCTTCGGGGAGGAGATAGAAGGGGAAAAATTTTCCAGTTCGGTAACCCAAGCCATTCCTGCGGCGTATGCAGTCACTGTTGCGAAGATAATAACCAGCCTGCACTGAGGGGGTCCAGAGGAGCAAATCAACGGGCAAGACATCCTCAGTACGGCGCTGAGGCCGGCAACCGGGGAAAAGGAGCGTGCCTGTCGTGAGAAAAGAAAAAACCTTCTGGGCGGATACCGAATTTTTCGGACTTCTGGGATCCCCCGTCAGAAAATCCCTGTCTCCTGCAATGCATAATGCGAATTTCCGGTCTCTGGGGATGAATGCCGTCTACACCCCCTATGAGGTCACTGAAGCCACCGTCGGCCATGTCATCCCCGCCCTGGAAACTCTGCGCTTCAAAGGGCTCAACATAACCATGCCCCTGAAGCAAAAAATCATAGACTATCTGGATGAACTGGACGACACGGCCTCCCTGTGCAACGCCGTGAACACGGTCTACTGGAAGAACGGCAGGCTGTGCGGAACGAATACGGACGGCCTTGGGTTTGTCAGAGGGCTCAAAGAGCAGGGGAAGTATGATCCCGCGGGCAAACACTGCCTCATTTTCGGTGCGGGTGGCGCGGCCCGGGGAGTTGCCTTCGCCCTCGCTGCGGCGGGAGCAGCCTCCATAGCTCTCTGGAAGAGGGATTCCGGAAACGAAAAGCTCAAAAAACTTGCAGGGGACCTCAACGCCTACCACTCAGGCATATGCACCGTGCAGTCCAGCGAAGCAGCCGACATACCCCGCCTCATTGCGGACAACGAACTGATCTTGAATGCCACGCCTCTGGGCATGGCGCCGAATACGGAGGCCGTACCCTTTGACACTTCTCTGCTTGGAACCGGGCACATGATATGCGATCTCGTCTATGTTCCCCATGACACCCTGCTTCTCCGGCAGGCGGAGCAGCGGGGAGCCAGAATACTCTACGGCTACTGGATGACCATCTGGCAGGGAGTGGAAGCCTTCCGGAAATGGACCGGCAGGGAGCCCGATGTGGAGGTCATGACGAAGACGATACTGGAGCACCTCACCATAAAGGAATAACCTGTCAGGGGTGGGTGCCGCCCTGGGCCGGTACGCCCTGAAAAGCAGGATGGAGGGGGATACCTTGAAGATACTCAAATGGCTGGACGAACATTTTGAAGAATATATTCTGAGCGGTCTGCTGGTTGTCATTGCCGCCGTGATGATGCTCCAGGTGATCATGCGGTATGTTTTCAACGCGTCGCTCTCATGGGCTGAAGAGGCTTCCCGCTATGCTTTCGTCTGGTCCGCCCTCGTGAGCATCGGCTACACCATCAAGGAAAACAGCATTCTGAAGGTAGACACTCTCGTTGAAGCCCTGCCCGGCAGTCTGAAGAACCTTATGATCACTTTGATCAACTTCGCCGTAGCCCTTTTCTTCGGCTATCTCTTTGTCAGCTCCGTTCCGGCAGTTCTCAGGGTTATCAGCACCGGCCAGAGAAGCCCTGCCCTCAACATCCACCTGGGCTGGATATATTCCGCGGCCATTGCGGGTTTCTTTCTGGCTGCCGCCAGAGCTGTGCAGAAAACGGGACAGGACATGAGAGCCTTGATCAGGAAGAGAGGTTCGTAAAGATGGTTCTGACATTGTTCCTTATCCTGCTGGGCGGTCTTGCCGTCGGAATCCCCATAGCCGTTGCTCTGGGTTTTGCTACGATCTTCCCGGGTTTGACGGATCCCGGTTTTCCGGCATCGGTGGCATATATCGTACGGAATGTGGTGAGCGCCCTCGACAGCACGCCCATGCTCGCCATCCCCCTTTTTATCCTCTCGGGCAACATCATGACCAAGGGGAGGATTTCCGACAAGCTTTTCAATTTTTTCGCCTTTTTTATCGGAAATTTACCCGCCGGAATTCCCATGACGGCAATCGTCACCTGCCTGTTTTACGGCGCGATTTCCGGTTCCGGCGTGGCGACTACCGCCGCCGTCGGCGGTATGGCGATCCCCTTTATGACGCGCGGCCCTGGTGGCCACGGCGGGAAGTCTCGGGGTCATCATTCCCCCCAGCATTCCCTTTGTCACCTACGGAGTCGTCACCGGCGTATCCATCGGCAGCCTCTTTATCGCTGGAATCATACCGGGGCTCGTCATCGGCCTGTGTCTCATGGGGTATGCCTTCTTCTACGCAAAAATTCACGGCGAAGACAGAAAGAAAATTTCTGAAAAAGTAAGATCCCTCAGGTCTGGGGGGTTCTTGTCCCTTTTCAGGGAGAGCTTCTGGGCTTTGCTCACCCCGGTCATCATTCTCGGGGGGATCTACAGCGGAATAGTGACTCCCACCGAAGCTGCGGCGGTTTCCGTCTTCTACGCCCTTCTCGTATGCCTTTTCATCTACAAAAGCCTGACAATAAGGGAAATGGGAACGGTCCTGAGGGACACGGTCAAATCCTACGCGCCTATAGTGGTTCTCCTTTCCCTTGCCATTGTATTCGGCCGGGTCCTGTCCCTGCTGCAGGCTCCCGTCGCCCTGCGGGACTTTATTCTGAGCAATTTCGCCGGCAACAAGTATATTTTCCTTATTGCCCTTAATGTCATCCTTCTCGTCCTGGGGATGTTTATGGACGTAGGGCCGGCCATAGCGATTCTCGCTCCCATGATGCTCGCTTCCGCAACGGCCCTTGGGGTGGACCCCATACACCTGGGAATCATCATGGTGGTCAACCTTGCCATCGGCATGGCGACGCCGCCCTTCGGAGTGGACCTCTTCGTCGCGGCGCCCCTCGTCAATGAACAGGTGATGAAAGTCGGCATCAAAGCCATTCCTTTCATCATAGCCTTCATCGTAGCCCTCTTTTTCATCACCTTTATACCCCAGATGAGCCTGCTGTTCCTCTGAGGCCGGGACCGGGTTGTCCCGGAAGTTTTCAGTCAATCCGAAGCGGTGCGTTTTTGAATATTCAATGCATCCGGAGGGGGTGAAAGAAAGCAAAAAAATTGTGCGCCCCTGTTTTGGGGGATACCTGTTCGGTACATTTTGGCTGAAAAGGGAGAAAGAGAAAAACAATAAAAGGAGGGGTATGAAATGAAGCAGATCAGGTGTTTTTCATTACTTTTGGGAGTTGTTTTTGCCGCATCCGTCCTGTTCACCTTTGCAGGTCCGGCCATGGCCCAGGAATACACCCTGCAGCTGGCGGGAGCCTATCCTTCAACAGGAGGAACTCCCAGAGCGCTGGCTACAGAAAAGATCAAGGAACTCATCGAGAAGAAATCCGACGGCAAGATCAAGGTACAGATCTATCTCGACAGCCAGCTCGGCGGCGACAGAGAGATTCTCGAAGGGTGCCAGCTGGGGGATATCGCCATGGTCTCCCAGACGACAGCCCCCCAGGTAGGATTTATCCCCCAGCTCGCCGTATTCGATATACCCATGCTTTACGACAACCTCGATGTGGCGAGAAAGGCCCTCTCCGGAACTTTCCGGACGAAACTTGCGGAATGGTACGATAAGGCCGGTCTGAAACTCCTCCTCTTTGAGCCTATCTATTACCGTGAACTGACGACCAGCAGGCCGATTCAAACGGTTTCAGACTTCAACGGGCTCAAGATCCGCACAATGGAGAACAAATACCACATGGCCTTCTGGAAAGCCCTCGGCGCTAACCCCACGCCGCTGAATTTCGCAGAACTCTATGTCGCCCTGCAGCAGGGGACTGTGGATGCCCAGGAAAACCCCTATGAGATCATCTGGGCCAGCAAATTCTACGAAGTGCAGAAATATCTCATCAACACCCACCACATAGCCTTTATTCTGAGCATTAACATGAATAAGGGCCTCTACGAAGGAATGCCCGCTGAATATAAGACGATCATCAACGACAGCATGAAGGAAGCGGCGGATTATCTCTTCGAGCTCGCAAAGACGAAGAATGACGAAATGCTGGCCTCCCTCAGGAAGACGGGCATGAATATTGTGGATCCCGATCCAGGGCTTCGGGCCGAATTGAAAAAGGCCGCGGCGGAAACCGTAAAGATGATCCGTCAGGATGTGGGAGACGAGGTTGTCGATGAATTCATGAAGGCTGCCGACGAAGCAGTGAAATAGAACTCAACCGGACAGAGAGAAGCCCGGGCCTTAAGGCCCGGGCTTCTCTCTGTGTCTGGAACCGGAAAAGGTTCATGAATGAATAAAGACCCCTGGAAGTTTGTCCGGTTTGGAGGCATGTCCCACCTTGTTGTTCATTTTTGCACTTGACAAAAGGGGCTACCCTCTCTATTGTAGAGGTAATTCCTATGGATGGATATCGTTTCCGTCTGATGGAATTTCAAATCTCATCGACAGATACCAGGAAGGGGTAGAGGGAATGGAAAGGGAGTTTCAGTTTTCTCTGGCACAGCTGACGGTACTGAAGACATCCCCTGCGGAGATCTCCCGGATCGCTGCCGAAGCAGGATACGATTTTGTGAGCATGCGGCAGATTTACCTCGGATTGCCGGAAGAGCCTGACTACGATCTCTCAAAGAACAAAAAACTCATGGACGAGACGAAGGCCGTCTTTGCTGAGACGGGAATAAAGCTTCTCGATATTGAACTGGCACGGATCTTCGACGGAATGGACGTGAAGAAATACGAACCTGCCATGGCAACGGCCCGGGAGCTTGGAGGCCGCCACGTTCTGAGCAGCATTTGGACCGACAAGAGGGAGTATGCCCTTGAGAAATTTGCCGAGGTATGCGACCTTGCGAAGGAGTATGGCCTCACGGTCGACCTTGAATATGTTCCCATAGCTGCGGTGAAGACCCTTGCGGAATCTGTGGAGGTTTTGAGGACGGTCAACCGCACGAATGCAGGGCTGCTGATCGACGCTCACCATTTCCACCGGGCCGGAGACAGCCCGGAAGAACTGAAGAAACTTCCCAGGGAATGGTTCCATCTGGTCCATATCTGCGACGCCCCCGGGGAGATCCCCTCGGACCGGGACGAGATGACCCGGATCCTGAGAGAGGAACGGTCCTACCTGGGGGAGGGGGGAATCGACGTGGCGGCAATTCTCCGGGCCCTTCCCTCAGTTCCCTATTCCATAGAGCTTCCCAATCTCAAAAATGCCGCCCGATACGGCTATTCGGGGCATGCCCGCCGCTGCCTTGAGAGCGCAAAAACGTACCTCGCAGACCATCTGAAATAAGAAGAACAGATTTTCGGTAAAACAAAGGGACGGAATTCCTTTTTTCAGGAATTCCGTCCCTTTGTTTTACCCAGTGGAGCCCTTAGAGCTGTCGGGTGATCCCTTTGCAGATATCCTGAATTTCCGGGATGAGCTCCATGGCGACCTCCTCGGTGAATCGGGTCGCAGGCCCTGCCAGGGAAAAGGCGAAGAGAATGTCTCCACGCCGGTTGAAGATGGGGACTGCAATGGATAGTATTCCTTCCTCCCGTTCCCCCCAGCTGAGGGCATATCCGTGAATGCGTATCTCCCCGAGGTTTTTCCTCAGGGCTTCGGGGGAGTAGATCGTCGTCTCGGTTATTTTGTGGGCTTTTTCGATCTCCCTTTTGATGGCATCCTCGCCGAGAAAGGCGAGAAGGACCTTGCCGCCCGCTCCCGCCCAGAGGGGGGCCCGGTCTCCCACTCTCATGACGCAGCGCATGGTAAGCAGGCTTTCCACGTGCTCATAGCAGACCCGTTCCTCCTGCTCCACACCGTAGAGGGAGACGGCTTCCTTCGTTTTGTCCCGAATATATTTCATATGGGGGTAGATGATCTGCTGGGGCCTGAAATTGGCCTTCGCAATGCTTCCCAGCAGATAGACTTTGTTGCCCAGGGTGTAGGAGCGGTCTTCCTGACGGTTCAATATATTCAGTTTCTCGAGGGTATTGGCAAGCCTCAGGGTGGTGGTCACAGGAAGCTGAATTTTTTCGGCGAGTTCGCTGAGAGACAGTCTGTACTCATCCCGGGTAAAGGCTCCGAGGATCTGAAAGGCCCTTTCTACGGAGCGGACTGAGTCCTCTTTCATTCTGTTATGCTCCTTTCGCTGGAAATCATCCTCCCCGCAACTCCCGTAGTGTGGAAATCTTTTGCGGAGAGCGGATATATGATAGAGCAACAAAGGTGAAAGAACAACTCCGCGAAGAAATAACCCGGAAATACCCCTCAGAGGCTGTGGGATAGCACAAGCCGGACGGCCATACCCGCCGTGAGGGCCGCGGCGATCATGATGGCCAGGGAGGCGAGGAGGCGTTTCCCCCCCAGCTCCTTCCAGAGGACGATGAAGGTGGCGATGCACGGAAATGTCATGGCCAGGGTCACCGTGGCCACCACGAGCTGAGTGGGTGAGAGCCCGAGGGTGCCGAGCATGCCGAGGGCCACATCCTTGCGGAGGATGCCGAGAAAGATGGGGGCCGCCGCCTCCGTGGGAAGGCCCAGAAGCCCCCGGAAGACCGGAGCGAGCATACGGGAGAGAAGGTCGGTGAGGCCCGTAACGTCAAGGAGGGAGATGAGGAAAATCCCGCCGAGGACGAGGGGGATTGCCTCAAGGATGAACCCGCTGATCCGCAGCCAGAGCTTGAAGGCCATGGCCTTGAAGGAGGGGATGCGGTAGGGGGGGATCTCCACAATGAGCTCAGGGCTGAAGCCGGGCATGAGGGCGTGGAGCAGCCTGCCGAGGATGACCCAGGAGAGAAAGAGGGTGATGTAGACCACGGCAACCCACCGAACGCCGAGGGCGCCCACGGTGCCTATGATCATGGCCTGGAGGCTCGCGCAGGGGATGGCTACGGAGATGAGGGTTGCGGCGATGAATCGTTCCCTCGGCGAGTCGAGAACTCTTGTGGCGAGAATGCCGGGGACATTGCACCCCAGCCCGAGAAGGGCGGGAACGATGGCGAAGCCGTGAAGGCCCATTTTGTGAAGGAGGGCGTCGAAGCTCACTGCGAGGCGGGGGAGGTAGCCGAAGTCCTCGAGAAAGCTCAGTACGGCATAAAAGGAGAGGACATAGGGCATCACCATTACTACGGGAACATAGAGCCCCGTGGTGAGGAGTCCGAAACTCTGCTCGAAGTCTATGGTCCCGTCGAAAAGCCGCCCCACGAGGATGTCGTGAAGAGTCCCTCCTCCGCCGAGAAGTTTCGAGGCCCCCATGGCCAGGGGGCGCCAGAACCGTTCGAAGAGGGGGTCGAGAAAAATGTCGATGAGCCCTTCGCCCACGAAGCGGATGGCCGTGAAGCTCCCGGCGATAACGGCCACGCCGATGAGAAGGCCCCAGAAGGAATCGACGGAGGCGTCCTCAAGCTTGTCGAGAAATGTATGGTGCCTGTGATGGACCTTCTGTACCTCCTCGATGATCTTCCCGATGGCCGTCCATTTCTCTTCTTTCGACAGGGGGGTGTCTTGTACGGGACGGGCCTCGGGAAGCCGGTCAAGAAGGCGGCTGATCCCCTCTCCGGAGACCGCCACAGTGGAGACTACGGGCACATGGAGAAGCTCCTCGAGTTTCTCGGCGTCGATGTCGATCCCCTTGTGACGGGCCTCGTCCATCATGTTGAGGGCGATGACTGCGGGGATCTGCCGCTCCATGACCTGGAAGGCGAGAAAGAGGTTTCGCTCAAGGGCCGTGGCATCGAGGACGATGATTGCCACGTCGGCCCCTTCGTTCACCATCCGTTCAGCCACCTCTTCTGCCTCATTCGTGGGCATAAGAGTGTAGGCGCCGGGGACGTCGATCACCCTCCAGGTTTCATCCTTCCGCCGGAGCCACCCCTCAAGGAAGCCCACGGTAGTGCCGGGGTAATTGGACGAGAGGGCATGCACTCCGGTGATCCGGGTGAAGAGGGCGCTCTTTCCTACGTTGGGGTTCCCTATGAGGAGGAGTTTCTTACTCTCCGGGCCGTCCATGGGGGAGCAGACGTCCTTTCATGGGGTTGACGAGGATGGCGGAGGAAAGCCTCCATCCGATGGCGATCTGGCGCCCCTCAAGAAGGAGGGTGACGGGGCCGTGAAAGGGCATTCCAGAGACCTTCTTCACGATCTTGCCGGCCCGCAGGCCGAGGGCTTCAAGGCGCTCGGCGCACCCGTCGCTCGAAGGAAGGGCCGTAATCTGTCCCTCCTCCCCGTTGGCAAGATCCCGGAGGGAGAGTTTTTTTCCGCCTCCGGAGGTCGGGGGGGTCACTTGCCGCTCTCCCTTCTCCGGAGCTGCCCGCAGGCGGCGTCGATATCGGTGCCCTTTTCTTTCCGTATTTCGTTTTCTATGTTCAGCCGGGTGAGGATGGCGGAAAAGGCCTTGATCCTCTCGGTCTCGGAGCGTTGAAATAAATCGCTTACGGGGTTGTAGGGAATGAGGTTGATGTAGGCGTCCATTCCCGAGAGAAGGGCGGCGAGTTCGTAGGCGTGTTCGGGCTCGTCGTTCACCCGCTGAATCATGACATATTCGAAGGTGATCCGCTCTCCGGTCTTCTCCTGGTAGACGGACAGGGCTTTCATTAGGGCCGCCAGGGCAAACCTCCGGTTCACAGGCATGAGCCGGCTCCTCAGGGCGTCGTTCGGGGCATGGAGTGAGACGGAAAGACGGACGGGAAGGCCTGATTCTGCGAGCCGGAGTATGCCGGGGACGATGCCGGAGGTGGAGATGGTGATGTGCCGGGCGCCCATGTTCCGCATCTTCGGTGAGTGAAGGATGGAGAGGGCTTTGAAGAGAGCGTCGGAGTTCAGAAAAGGCTCGCCCATCCCCATGAAGACCACGTTGTTTATATTTGTGCCCAGTCTTTTTTCCATGGCGAGCAGCTGGCCGGTCATCTCCCCTGCGGTGAGATCCCTCGTATACCCCGAGTCCCCGGTGGCGCAGAAGGCGCAGGCGAGGGGGCACCCCACCTGGCTTGAGAGGCAGGCGGTGGTGTGGTTCCCGTGGGAGAGGAGGACAGACTCGATCCGTTCGCCGTCGTAGAGCTGCCAGAGAAATTTCCTCGTACCGTCCTTTGATTTCTCCTCCCGGACGGAGATGGGGGGGAGGATATGCAGTTCATAGGCCAGCTTTTCCCGGAGGTCCTTCGGAAGGTTGGTCATCTCGTGGACGCTGAATACTTTTTTTTCGTAGATCCATGAACAGATCTGATCGGCCCGATACCGGGGCAGACCCAGCCTGTTCGTGCATAAATCGACCCACTCTTCGTAGGTGAGGTCGAGGGCGTAAATTTCCTGAGTCATAGGGTGCCTCCCGGGTGCATTTTTTTATGGGTAAACAGTCGTAAACAGCCCTGTATAATGTCACGACCCCTACCGGCTGTCAACGGCAAAAAACGCAATCCTTTCCTCTGAAGCCGTACCACTGAGTCCCGTCTTCAGAAAAGCTGCGGCAGGGATCCCCCGGGCAGGCTCGGTGAGGGATGCCCGGGGCCTGTGGAATAAAGCTTATTGAAAAGAATGATAATAACTCTGGACAGGGGAAGCTGAGAAGGTATACTTAATTGAGGATGTTCATGAGATTCAATCAAATACTATATCAGGGAGGTATTTCCATGAAGAAAATTATCCTGACAGGAATTGCCCTTTTGCTCCTCTTTGCCGGTGCCGCTCTTGCTGCCGACGTCGTCCTGACCTCTGTAGGCCAGAGCCCCGACTCCATGATGGTGCGGGTGGTACTCCGCAAGGTGAAGATCGATGCGGAAAATGTCCCCCTGCTGAAGGCCGAAGACCTTAAGGACCAGAAAGTCCTCGTGGCCGTGGTAGGCGGCAGCTCCAAAGGCCTCGGAGCCGCCGGAATCAACAAGGACCAGGAGGTCGAAAGGGTAGTCTCCCTTCTCAAGGCCGCCACCGACAAGGGGATCAAAATCCTCGTCATGCACATCGGCGGAGAAGGGCGGCGGGGAACCCTCTCCGACGCCTTTATCGAAGCCACAGCCCCCTGGGGAGAGCGGTTCATCATCGTCGACGGCGGAAACACCGACGGCATCTTCGACCGTCTGAAAAAATCCCCCGACGTCAAGATCCTCACCGCTCCCACGGTAACAGAAACGGCTGAACCTCTGAAGTCCACCCTCTCCGAGTGGGGGGCGGCTGCCCAATAGGCGGCCGGTGCCACCCCGATGGACTGGTTCTGGCCTGAAGGATTTTATGCGCTGCTGATGGTGGGGAGCTTCGCCTTCGGAGCCTTTGCTCTGAAGCTCCCCATCGCCATCGCTCTCGGAGCCGCCGCCGCCGTAGGAGCCCTTGCCGGCGGCGAGGGGTTCCCCCTCCGCCATTTCGTCGAGGGAACCTTCGGCTATCTCGACACCATACTGATCATCGCTACAGCCATGGTCTTCATGAAGACGGTGCAGAAGACCGGCCTTCTTGAAAGCCTGGCTGCCTGGGTGATCCGAAAGTTCCGCCGAACGCCTCTTATGCTCACCATGGGGCTCATGCTCATCATCATGATCCCCGGAATGATTACCGGTTCATCCACCGCTGCGGTTCTCACTACGGGAGCTCTGGTTGCCCCTGTCTTCATACGTCTCGGCGTCCCCGTCCTCAAGACGGCGGCCGCCATAGCCCTCGGCGCCATCTACGGCATGATCGCCCCCCCCGTCAACGTGCCCGTCATGATCATCGGCGGAGGAATCGACATGCCCTATGTGGGGTTCGCCTGGCCTCTTCTCGTCTGCACTGTCCCCCTCGCCATCTTCGCAGGGCTGATCCTCATCTACCCCTCACTAAGGAAGGGTGCGCGGAATGAGGAGGAGCTCGAAGCTCAGCTTCAGAAGATGGAGGAGGCCACCCTTTCCTTCAGGCTTCTTCTTCCCATCTTCGTCCTGGTGATTCTCATGGCAGGGGAGCAGTTTTTCCCCGGAACCTGGCCCCCCCTGGGTCTGCCGGTAAACTTCCTTCTCGCGGCCCTCTCGGCCCTCTTCACGGGGAGACCCCTGAACTTTCTCGCAGCATCCAGAGAAGCCGTGAATGACGCCATTCCGGTGCTCGGCATCCTCATGGGCGTGGGAATGTTCATCCAGATCATGACCCTTATCGGCGTACAGGGGTTCATCGTCGTCTCCGTACTCGCCCTTCCCGCCTGGCTCATGTACCTCGGAATGGCCACCTCCATACCGCTCTTCGGCGCAGTGTCGGCCTTCGGAGCGGCCTCCGTCCTTGGCGTTCCCTTTCTGCTGGCCCTGCTCGGACGGAACGAGATCATGGTGGCCTCGGCCCTCAGCCTTCTGGCCGGCCTCGGCGACCTCATGCCCCCCACAGCCCTTGCGGGGATCTTTGCAGCCCAGGTGGTGGGGGAGGAGAACTACTTCAAGGTGCTCAAGTACTGCCTGATCCCGGCCATCGTCACTGCCGTCTGGGCCGTGGTGGTCATTCTGAACTCCAATCTCATCATGAGCTATCTGCCTTAGGAGGAATGCATCATGACTCTTGTCTACCGCGCTATTGTGCTTTTCGTCCTTCTTCTCGTCATCAGCTGCCAATTCCGGGAAAAGGACTTCTGGAAGCAGGCCACAGCGGCCCTCGTCGTAGTGCCCCTCGTCCTCCGGCTGCTGCTGATAAAGTAGGGGGCAGCCTGAATGAAGACGGAAATCAGGGGAACACACTTTACAGCCCTTCTGCTTCTTGTCCTTGCCCTGGGGGTCAGCGCCCTGGCGGGAATGAACTTCATGAGCATGTGGAAGGACGACCTTTTTCTTCCCGCCCCGGGGTTCGAGAAACACATGCTCTCCGAATGGCACGGCGGCTTGAAGAACACTCCGGCGGATGTTCCCGTCTTTATCCAGCAGGGGGAGGAGCCGGGAGGGACGGTATTCATCATGGGCGGAACCCACCCCACCGAACCGGCCTCGGCAACCACGGCGACCCTCTTCCTCGAGCGGGCAAAGGTCACCCGGGGGCGGCTTATCGTCATCACCCAGGTAAACGCCATGGGGTTTACCCATAACTCCCCCCAGGAAGCCCATCCCCAGCACCTTACCTTCACAACGGCCGACGGGAGCACCCGCACCTTCCGCTACGGCTCGCGCCTGACGAATCCCATCTACGAATGGCCCTCGCCGGACATCTACATCCACCCCGCCTCGGGGCAGCAGCTTCCGGGAAAGGAGCGGGGCAACCTGAACCGATGCTACCCCGGCGTTCCGAACGGCTCCCTGACGGAGCAGCTCGCCTTCGCCCTGACGGAGATGATCCGCAAAGAGAAGGTGGATCTCGCCTTTGACCTTCACGAGGCATCCCCCGAGTACCCTGTGGTGAACGCCATCGTCGCCCATGAACGGAGCATGGAGCTCGCCGCCATGACCGCCATGGACCTCGAGTTCAGCGGCATCCCCATTCGCCTCGAACCCTCCCCGAAGAACCTCCGGGGGCTCACCCACCGGGAGTGGGGGGACTACACCGAGACCATGCCTATCCTCATGGAGACGGGAAACCCCGTCCAGGGACGCTTCCGGGGAAAGACGGACGAACGGCTGGCCATGACGGGAGTGGACAAGGCATACGTGAAGGCGGCAGCTCTGGGATATCTCTACATCCCCTATGACGGCTCCCAGCCCATGGAATACCGGGTGGGGCGGCATACAGCGGCAATCCTCTCCTTCCTCGACAACCTGGAGCTGTTCGACGAATCGAAGGCGGTGAAGGTCGAAAATATCCCCTCTTTTGATGACATTCAGGAGAAAGGCGTCGGGTATTTCCTGACCCCGGCGAAACTCTAGGAAAAAAGTCCTTCATCGGAGGCGGGGTGATTTCCGGCAAGGAAAAATCTCGGGTTTTACGGAATAATTTTTCCGGCAATAAAGGAAACAAAAATTCAAGGAGGTGTTTTTGTATGAGAAAGGCACTGATCGGTATTCTTGTTGTGGCTCTTATGGGCTGCTCCGTCGCGGCCTTCGCCGGTGAGGCGAAGGAGGTTTACGCGGAGAAGGGGATGGTCTCTTCGGCCCACGAACTGGCGTCAAAGGCGGGGGTTGAGATCCTGCAGCAGGGAGGCAACGCCATTGACGCAGCCATGGCAACCATGCTCGCCCTGAACGTGGTGGAATCGAACGCTTCGGGGATCGGCGGCGGCGGATTCACCACCATCCGCTTCGCCAAGACGGGAGAAGTGGTGGAGTTCGACTATCGGGAAGTGGCGCCCCTCTCCGCCACGAAGGATATGTACGCCTCCGAGGCCTCAAAGAAGGCAAAGGAATCCATGCTCGGCGGCAAGGCCGTGGGCGTTCCCGGAATCGTCAAGGGGATCTTCACAATGCTGGATAAATACGGAACCATGACCTTCGCCGAGGTGGCCGCCCCGGCCATCCGTCTCGCCGAGGAAGGGTTCGCTGTTCACCCCATGCAGAAACAGATCGTCACGGATGAATTCGAAAAACTCTCCAAGTACAGCCCCAACACCGTCTGGCTTCCCGGAGGCCTTCCTCCCGAGGCGGATGTTGTTCTCAAGCAGCCTGAACTGGCGAAGGCATTCCGTCTTCTCGCCTCCGACGGCCCTGACGCCTTCTACAACGGACCCATAGGCGAGGCCATGATCGCCGCGGTAAACAAGAACGGCGGCGCCATGACCATGCAGGACCTGAAGAATTACGCCCTCATCGAGCAGAAGCCCGTCCACGGCACCTACCGGGGGTATTCCATCTACTCCACCCCGCCGGCATCCAGCGGAGGAACCCATATCGTTCAGCTTCTGAACATCATGGAGAACTTCCCCGTAGCGTCGTGGAAACACAACTCCCCCGAGTATCTTCACACCCTCGCCGAGGGGATGAAGCTCGTCTTCGCCGACAGGCAGAAATACATGGCCGATACGGCCTTCGTCGACGTCCCCCTTCAGGGGCTTGCGAGCAAGGCCTACGCCAGGGAGCTTGCGGGGAAGATCAAGGCCTATGAGGTCATGAAGGAAGTTCCC
This sequence comes from Synergistaceae bacterium, assembly GCA_022837505.1. GTDB lineage: Bacteria > Synergistota > Synergistia > Synergistales > Aminobacteriaceae > JALHFZ01. Next base: position 8,110 of record JALHFZ010000031.1, on the reverse strand, counting down.
GCGGGAGATCCCTGGCCCTTCGACGGCGAGAACAAAAAAGCCTTCATCGGCGGCGGCGGTGACGTGCATATGTCCACGAGCTCCTTCTCCGTGGTGGACGCCGACGGCAACATCGTGGCCTCCACGAACACGGTGAACTACTTCTTCGGGTCGGGAGTGATCGTCCCCGAGTACGGCTTCGTCCTCAACAACGAGATGGACGACTTCGCCCAGAACCCCGAAAGCGTCAACGCCCCGGAACCGGGGAAACGCCCCCTCTCCTCCATGTCGCCGACGATCGTACTCGATCCTGAAGGGCGTCCCTTCATGACCATCGGCGCCGCCGGAGCCATGCGGATCATCACCGCGGTGAGTCAGATCGTCATGAACGTGGTCGACTTCGGCATGTCCATGGACGAGGCCATTGAACAGCCCCGGATCTTCAACCCCGCGGGGGGCGGCAAGGCGGGCAAACTCCTCATCGAGGAGGGAATCAGCCCCAATACGGTAAGCTACCTCACCCTGAGAGGGCATGACCTGGAAGTTCGCCCCTTCGGCGGATATTTCGGTACTGCCCAGGGGATCCGCTTCGACTGGAAGAAGAACAGAATCAACGGAGGCGCCGACAGCCGGCGTCTCGGAGTGCCCGTAGGGTACTGAAAAAAGTAAGGGTTCCGAAGGGAAGGCCGGAAATCCGGCCTTCCTTTTTTAATCTTCCGACTTGGGGTAGAATGACGGCATGAAAAAAACGGCAGACTACCCCTATTCTGTGCTTGTCACGGGAAGCCGGGGGAAAAGCTCCATGGTCCGGCTGATCACCGCGGCCCTCGCGGGGTCGGGGCTCAAAACGAGAGGGCGGATCACGGGCGTCCTCCCCCGGGAGATCACCGGGACGGAAGAGACCCTCATCCTCCGGTCCGGCCCCGGCAATGTGGAGGAGATGCGGTGGTGGCTCTCCACGCTCCCCCCGGATACGGAGGCCGTGGTCCTGGAGAACAGCGCCGTGGACCCGGAACTGCAGCCTCTGGCTTTTCGCTGGCTGAATCCTTCCTGCACGGTCCTCACAAACGTTCGCCCTGACCACGAAGAGGTCTGGGGGGAAGGGGAGGCCCATGCCATCTGTGCTCTTTCCGCAGGAGTGCTGGGCGGGCCGGTGATCCTTCCCCGCTCGGTGGCGGAGATCCCCCTGCTGCGCACTCTTCTGGAGGGTAAGGGGTGCACCCTTCACTCCTGCCCCGACGGAGAGACCTTCCGTCAGACCCACCTGGTTCTGACAGAGGGCGTCTGCCGCCTTCTCGGCCGTGACGGGGGTACGTGTCTCGGGGCGGCCCGAAGCCTTCCTGCGGATCTGGCGGATTTCCGCCTCTTTACTGTGGGGGAGGGAATTCTAGCCTCGGCTTTCTCGGCAAACGATCCCGAGTCCACCGAGGAGCTCTTCCGAACCACGGGGTGGATGAGGGAGGAGACAACCCTTCTCTACAACTCAAGGGGGGATCGCTTTGCCCGCCTTCAGTCCTTTCTGCCGTGGTTCCGCGCCTTTCCCTGGAAAGGGGTCTGCCTCTCGGGAAAACGCCCCCTCTTTCTTCCGGCGGGCATGAGGGTAATTCCGCTCAAAGACCTGAAAGCCTTTGAAGAGTTTATCTCGTCCTCCGGACAGGTCTTCGGCTGCGGCAATGTCGCGGGGATCCCCCTCGACTTCCTGCTGTCCAGGGCGGACGAAAGGGGAAGTGAGTGAATGTACGGCGACGGAGATCTTCTTCTTCTGGGCCTCGGCATCGCCCTGGGGATGTACTTTTACGACCGGACGGGATACTCCCCCGGAGGCCTCATCACTCCCGGATTTCTGGCCCTGGAACTCGCCTCTCCCGGGCGGATCGCAGCGGTTCTCCTCTCCGGGGGGGCTGTGGCGGTCCTTCTGACCCTGACAGTCCGTGCGACGGGAATCTACGGCCGGCAGAGGACGGGAGCGGCCATGCTGCTGGCCCTGGGGATCCGGCTCCTTCTCGGAGGGTTTTTCGGCCTCTCCTCCCTGTGGATCGGGTGGGTCATCCCCGGCCTGCTCGGGGCTGACATGCAGCGCCAGGGGGTGCTCCCCACCCTCGGGGCATCCCTTGCGACCGCCTTTGCAGCCTCCATGGCGGCGGCACTGTTCGGAATTTTCGGAGGGGGAGCATGAGTCGCCAATGGCTCTCCCGCCAGAGAATTTTTACGGGGAGAATTCACGGAGGAATGCTCCTGCTCGCTCTTTTTCTTGGGGGACTGTGGTATTTCTCCGGTCTTTCCCCCCTTACGGAAGAGGAGAATCTCCTCTGGCGGAAGGTACGCTCCGCCCAGGATGCCCTCTACGCCGAGCGGACCGAAAGAGGACTTGAACCTCAGGCCGGAACAGATCCGTGGAAGACGGGTTTCCCCGGAGTGGAGTGGAGTGGCATCACCACGACCCTCGGCCCCCTTGAGGCCAAGAGGACGGCGGCCGACCCCCTCTGGAGCGTCCACGCCCTGAGGACCTTCCGCAGGCTCGGCCTGAAGGCCGGAGACCGGGTGGCAGTCTTCTCGTCGTCCTCCTTTCCCGGACTGGTCTTCTCCCTCCTCTCCGCAGCGGAGTCCCTTGATCTGTCGGTACTGTGGGTCCATTCCCTGGGCTCCTCCACATGGGGAGCGAATGTGGAGGAATTCCCCTGGCCTGAGATTTCTCTGACCCTCCGGGAAAAAGGATTTCTCTCGTTAAAGGCAGATAGCTACACCCTCGGCGGAGGAGGGGAGATGGGGAGGGGAATGTCCCCGGAAGGGCGGGACCTCCTGCGGGAGGCTGCGGCCCGGGAGGGAGTGCCCCTCCTTGAGGAAAACTCCCTTTCGGAGATCACCGCTAAGAAGACGGCCCTCCTCCGGGCCTTCTCCCCCCGCCTCGTCATCACCGTGGGGGGATCGGCGGCGACCTTCGGAGGGGGGGAGGATGAATTCCCCTTTGGCGGGTACTATTCCCCTGAGGAAAAGGAAAAATATCCTGGGAAAGGGGTCTTTCAGAACGCCCTGAAAGAGGGGATCCCCGTGCTTCACTTTCTGAACCTCCGCTCCCTCGCCCGGGAGGCGGGGATCCCCTACGACGGCCGCCCTGTCCCCCGTTTTTCCCTCCGGGGAGGTCCCCTGCTGTCGGGACTCGGGCTCCTTGTCTTTCTTGGGGCCCTTTATTTCTTCCCCCGATGGAAAAAAGAGCCATGAAAAAAAACGGAGGGGCGAAACACATCAGCGCTGGATGCCTCTTCCTCGCCCTGTGGTTCGCCTCCCAGCGCTTTTCTGCCGCCCCGGTGCTCTCGGCCATCGGGCGCATTGCCGAATCCATGGACAGCGGCGATCTCCTCACCGCCGCATCCTTCGTGGCCATGCTGAACGGCCTGCGGGCTATCCCCCTCTATCTCGGCTGGTTCCTCCTGGGAAACGGCGTCGCCTCTTTGAAGGCCTCTTTTTACCCCCTTTCCTGGATCATTCCAGCCACGGCCATTCCTCTGACATACTTCCTCCTCCCCTCCTTCGGCGAGGGGCTTCAGCTTCATTTCGGAATTCCCGCGGTCCTCAGCGTCACCACCGTCCTTATCCTGCGCTACCTCACGAGGGAGATCTCCGACTGGGGGTATAAGTCCATTGCCCTCGCCCTCTTCGTCCTCTCCTTTCAGTGGCTCGATGTCCTCCCCTTTCTCACCCCCTACGGGGCGGGATGGGGTGAACTCTCCCTCTCCGTCAAGACGGCGGCGGCCCTGCTGCGCAAGACGGCCTTTCTTAACCGGGCGGGAGGGGCGGTCTTTTTCGGCCTCTTCTTCTCCGGCGTTCTGACTACCCAGCTCCTCGTGAACTACGGCGCCCGTCTCGCGAGCCTCGCCCTCCTCCGGGACCGGGAGCAGAAGATGGCCCTGCTGCGGGAGAAAAACTTCGCCGCCCGGATCATCCTTGAAATGCAGCAGCTGGTGCACGATCTGAAGCGCCCTCTCACCACCATCCTCGGTCTTGCGGACGTCATCGTCTCAGGGAGGGGAGGGGAGGGAGTCGAAAAATACGGCTCCGTCATCGCCGAGGCGGGGCATTCCATGGAGGAGATGATAGGGGAAATACTCCACGGAGATTTTCGCCGCTCCATCACCCTCGGCGAGCTGATCGAATATGTCTTCACCCAGATCAGCCCCTATCCGTGGAGGGAGACGGTCACCCTCCGGGCTGAAAAATCCGCCCTTGAGGAAAAGGTCACGGTGAACGTGGTGCGCCTCTCCCGGGCAGTGGTCAATCTTCTCGACAATGCCCATCGGGCGAACCTCCAGACCGGCGGAACCTCCATAGAGATCTCCCTGACCCTGTCGGAAGAATGGGCGGAGATTGCCGTGGCTGACGAAGGACCGGGGTTTCCCCCTGAGGAGAGGGGAAATTCGGGGTGGAACTCTACCGGACTGGGGCTCCAATACGTTACAATGGTGGCGGAAAACCACGGCGGCCGGTTCGTCCCCTCCGGTTCCTCCGGAGGAGGAGCCCTGGCGGCCCTTCTGCTTCCGAGACACCCAGAAAAAAAGGAGAATTGCTGATGGTGCTCCATATCGGCGCAATAGACGACGACAAATCCATCCTCTACACCCTTGAGGCCATGGCTTCCACAGAGGGATGGCGGATGCTCACCACAAGCGAGCCTGAGGAATGCCTGGGATGGATCCGCCTCGACGAGGTGGATATTCTGCTTGTGGACTACCACATGCCCGTGATGAACGGCCTTCATCTGATAAAAAAGGCCCGGGAACTCTCGGCGAAGCTCGTCCTCATAGCCCTCACCGTGGAGGACGGAGGAGATCTGGCCTCAAAGCTCATCATGGCCGGAGCGGATGATTTCATCTCAAAACCCATTCGGCTTGCGGATTTCACCGCCCGAATACGCCTCCACGAAAAGCTCTTCTCCCACCGGGAGCAGCTTCACTGGGACGAGCGGCAGAAGGGGATCAGCAAGGACACCATGAGGAAGGTGCTTGAAAAACTCAAGGAGTTCTCCGCCCCCGCAGACTGCGACGATGTGGCCGCCGTCTGCGGCCTCGCCTATGTGACCGCCCACCGCTATCTTGAATATCTCGCCGACCGGGGGCTTGCCGTTCGGAGCCAGGGCGTACAGGACGGAAAGCCCGGAAGGCCCAAGACCTATTATTCCGTATCCCCCGCCGGGGGAGGAGAAGAGGAGAAGGGAAATGGCTGAAAAGAAACTGCTCATCCCCTGGGGAAGAGAGGAAATATCCTGGAATGCCCCCGAGGGGGTTGTTCTCCCTCAGCCGAGGGGAGAGCGTCCCGCCAGGGGGACCCCGGAGGATGCACTGAATCAACCTGTGGGCTCGCCCCCTCTGAGGGAGCTTGCGGCGAAGGCCCGGAGGATCACCATAGTTCTTCCTGACGGAACCCGTCTGTGGCAGAATGTCCCCCTTATGGCCCGGGCCCTCCGACAGGAGATCGTAAAGGCTGGTGACGCAGAGGTCACCTGGCTCGTGGGGGGCGGGCTTCACCGGGCCCCCACGGAGGATGAAATAAGCCTTCTCGCGGGGGACGCCCTTCTTCCAGGAGACCGGATCTTCTGGGCCGACCCCGGGAGGGTGCGCACCACCGGACTCGCCACCTCAAGGGGCACGCCCGTGGCCATCGCTCCCGAGGCCCTTGACGCCGATCTTCTCGTCCTTGCCGGAGGGATCGTCTATCATGACCTCGCCGGGTTCAGCGGCGGCAGAAAAGGCATTCTTCCCGCCATCAGCGGGAGGGAGTCAGTGCAGAACAATCACCGCCTCTCCATCGCCAGGGGGCTGGAGGGGCTCGAGGTCAACGCCGGAAGGCTGGAGGGAAACGCCACCGCAGAGGATATGGAGGAGTACCGCACCCTTGCGGAAACCCTCGTCCCCCTTTTTCTTCTGAATGTCATCCCCGACGACACAGGCCGCCCGTGGTGCTATACCGCCGGCAGCGCGGGGGAAGCCTGGAGAAGAGGGGTGGACTTCGCCCGGGCCCTGCAGACCCTCTACATCCCCGAAAGAGCGGCCCTTGTGGTGGTCTCGAGCGGAGGCTACCCCTGCGACATCGACCTCTATCAGGCCACGAAGAGCGTCACTGCTACCCTCAGCGCCCTCCTCCCCGGCGGCGGGCTTCTCCTCTGCGCGGGACTCGAGGACGGCATGGGGCCGGGGAGCTTCGCCCTGGATTTCCCCCTCTCCCTCAAAGACCGGGGCGCACTGCTGCAGCAGCTCGAGGAGGACTTCACCATTCCGGGGTTCATCGCCCTCAAGGTACCCCATGATCTTGAAGGCCATCCCTCTGTTCTCGTGACCCCCAGGGAGGGGATCCCCTTTCCGGGGAAAACCTTCAGTTCCCTGGAGAAGGGGCTCCAGTGGATTCTCCCCCGGATCCCCAAAGGACCGATCGTTTTCGTCCCATCGGGGAACGGCGTCTTCCTGAAGGCAGACGCCTGAGTGCAAAAAACCCCTCCAGCCCGGATAGGCCGGAGGGGTCTTCAACTGCGGGTCTGTTTACTTGAACCAGAGATCCCTCATCTTCTGAAGCTCGCCGCTCTTGTCCATCTCGGCAAGAGCTCCGTTCACCTTCTCCTGAAGCTCCTTGTCTTCCAGGTTCATGGCCAGGGCCTTCCCCGAGCCGGTGATCTCCTGTACGAAGCCGATTTTGATCTTCCCCGTGAAGTCCTTGTGCTCCACGTAGCTCTTTGCTACGGGGATATCCATGAGCGTGGCGTCTACCCGGCCGAGGATGACTTCCCGGACGCAGTCGTCGAATTTCTGAAAGGATTTCACCGTCACTCCCTCAAGGGACTGGGAGTAGGTCTCCTGTACCGTGCCGAGCTGGACGGCCACGGTCTTTCCCTTCATGTCCGCGGGGGTTTTCATGGTGTCGTTGTCCGCCGCGACGAGAAAGGCGCTCATGGAAACCTCGTAGTTCATGGAGAAGGAAACCTTCTTCGCCCGTTCCTCCGTGGCGCTCATGCCCGCGGCGACGATGTCGATCTTCTTCGCGAGCAGCGAGGGGATGAGGCTGTCGAAGGGCATATCCACCCATTCGATGGTCATGCCGATCTTTTCGGCGATGGCCTCCATGAGGTCGATATCGAACCCCTTCAGGTTGTTCTTTTCATCCCGGAATTCATAAGGGGGGTAGGTGCTCTCCGTACCCACCTTCAGAACCTTCGGTGCGGCGGCGGCAAAGGCGGCGGAACTGAAAAGAACGAGAACAAGCAGCGCGAGAATACATTTTTTCATGATGTTTCCTCCTTGTAGTTTGAACATGTGTTTATAGCAAACCATTAAGATTTACTATTATTCAGGGATGAGAATACACCTCTGAGCTTTCCCTGTCAAGACCGAAATATGGCCATTCTCCAGAGGATGTGCTCTTCGACTTCCTGCCCTGCTGCCTTTATTTAGTGCGGCCACGATTATTTTCGACATCTGAAAACGATCCCGACGTTCTTCTGCCTGAAAAGTCCGGGTTCGAAAAAAAGTTGATACCCTGCTGAATAATGCGGATGGATGGAGGAAGCTGATCCGGTTTATCGCGATTCCGCCGCAGCCCCCGAAAAGCCCCATGGTCTTCCGGGAGCTGCGGCGATCTGTTTTCTACTTGAGTTGATCCTACACTTTTACTCTGTACATAAACTCCTTCAGCGCCGCCCCCGCAGGGACCATGGGCATGACGAGCTCTTCCCGGAGAATGGAGCAGTCCAGAAGGGCCGGGCCGGGGGTCTCGAAGAGATCGTCGAGCGCCGCCTCCAGCTCGCCGAGGGTGGAGCAGCTCCGGGCGGGGACGCCGAAGGCCTCGGCAAGGGCGGAAAAATTGCAGGCCGGGGCCTGGGTTGTGGCGGCGTAGCGCTCTCCCCAGAAGAGTTCCTGCCACTGCCTGACCATGCCGAGACAGCTGTTGTTGAGAAGGATGATCTTCACCGGGATGTTGTACCGGGCGCAGGTCTCAAGCTCCTGGATGTTCATCATGAAGCCGCCGTCACCGGCGAAGCAGAGCACGGGCGTTTTGCCCCGGGCAAGGGAGGCGCCCATGGCGGCGGGGAGGGCGTACCCCATGGTTCCGAGGCCGCCGGAGGTGAGAAAGGTCCGGGGGTGGGTGCTTT
>JALHFZ010000256.1 GCA_022837505.1 Synergistaceae bacterium | reverse complement strand
AAGCGGCATCAAATCCATCGCCGACTTCAAGGGCAAAAGAATCGCCGTGGGTCCCCTGGGAAGCGGCGGCGAAGTGGACAGCAGGGAAATTCTGAAGGCCTACGGCCTCACCTTCGACGACATCACCCCCGAATATGTGGAAGCCGGACAGGCTGTGGACATGATGGCCGACGGACTCATAGACGGAGCCATCCTCGGACTCACCCCCGGAGCTTCGGCAGTGGCCGAGCTCATGGTCTCCGGAAAGGTCGTTCTGCTTCCCATCTCCGACGAGGCCTTCGCCAACCTGAAGAAGATCAACCAGTGGATTCAGAGAAGAACCATCCCCGCAAACCTCTACACCAACCAGGACTATGAGGTCCTGACCGCGGGAGACCCTGCAGACCTCATCGTCTGCCGGGAGGATCTTCCCGAGGATCTCGGACCTCATCGTCTGCCGGGAGGATCTTCCCGAGGATCTCGCCTACCAGATGACCAAGACCCTCTACGAAAACGTCGAAAATATCACGGCGGTCGCGGCGGCTCTTTCCCAGTTCGGCCCCAAACTTGTGGAGCCCGAGAAGGACATGATGATCCCCTATCACCCCGGCGCGGTGAAGTACTTCAAGGAAGTCGGTCTGCTGAAGTAGAATCTTCTTTTTTAACAGAAGCAAAGAGAGCCCCGGAAGAATTTCTCCGGGGCTCTCTTCATGTCGGGAAAAGAGGCTAGGCGCCGATAGTCCTCTGTCCGGTCATACCCTTTAAAACCGAGAGGGCGCTCAGACAGGCCTGGTAGGTCGTCTTGGGGTTTGAGGGTACGGGAGTGTTTTCAAAGAGGACCGTAACTTTTCCCGCGGGACCCTCCCACGAAATTTCGTGGGTGTTGTATTCTACGTGAGGATCGGCGAATATCCTGATGATGGTTTTGTCGAACCCGATCCCGGCGATGCTGAGAGCTGCAGCGATGTTGATGCTCTGGGGGTACTTCTTGACGCATTCTCTTGCGGGGCCTTCAAATAAAAGGGCGGAAGCAGGCTGCATATCCCGTCGGGGGGAATCGGCGCACTGGACGCCCTTCAAGCGGCTGTACTGGGAGGCGCGGATAAGGTCACCATGACCACCCGGAAATACGCCACCACATGGAAGGGTATTCCG
>JALHFZ010000030.1 GCA_022837505.1 Synergistaceae bacterium | reverse complement strand
GCTTATGGCACTCGGTGTCCCGGGAAATTCGACTTCAGCACTTTTTCTCGGCGCACTGATGATTCAGGGGCTTCGGCCGGGACCCTCTCTATTTCAAAATGCACCGGAAATAGCATATTTGATCATCGTGGGTTTCTTCGTTGCCAATATCATTATGGGACCCATGGGAATACTCCTCGGGCGGTTTCTCTCAAGGGTCATCTTCAAAATTCCGAGACAGATGCTGGCTGCTTTGATAGTCATGCTGTGCGTCACCGGGGCTTTTTCAGTGGGAAACAGCGTTTTCAACATCTCTGTGATGCTTTTTTTCGGAGTACTCGGATTCATATTTAATGTTTTCCGACTACCCATCTCCCCCCTTATCCTGGCGGTCGTCCTTGGATCCATGATGGAGCGGGGACTCTATCAGTCTTTTGTCTTATCCCAGGGTTCCTATTCAATCTTCTTCACACGGCCTATCTGCGCGGTAATGCTGGCGGCGTCCTTACTCTTTGCTGTAACGCCCGTTATAAAAAAACTCAGGAAAAAAAGCCGAGGTTAGAATGCTGAGACGAGCAAAATCAATCGACCATGGAAAAACGTATTCTCTCGATCGGAGGTAGCATGCAGAGTGACGAAAACCTTTCGTACAGAAAAAGATTCCCTCGGTGAGGTGCAGGTACCCTCGGAGAAATTGTGGGGGGCCCAGACCCAGAGGAGCCTTCAGAATTTCGAGATCGGCATCGAAAAAATGCCCGCGGAGGTAATAAAGGCCTTCGGGATACTGAAAAAAGCGGCCGCCCGGGCGAATGTCTCCCTGGGCCTTCTCGATTCAGAGCGGGGAGAGCTGATCTGCCGGGCTGCCGACGAAATTCTCGCCGGCGAACTTGATGGTCATTTCCCCCTGGCCGTCTGGCAGACGGGGAGCGGAACCCAGACGAACATGAACGTGAACGAGGTCATCGCCCGAAAGGCGGGGGAGCTCTCCGAGGGGGCGGTGGCCGTTCATCCCAACGACCATGTGAACAGATCCCAGAGCTCAAACGACACCTTCCCCACGGCCATGCACATCGCGGCGGTCCGGGCGGTGGAGGACGATCTTCTGCCTTCCATGGAAATCCTTCGGCACACCCTGGAGAAAAAAGCGGGGGAATTTTCTAGAATCGTGAAAATAGGCAGGACCCACCTACAGGATGCCACCCCCCTGACCCTGGGGCAGGAGATCGGCGGATGGGTCCGCATGCTCGAACGGAACGGAGAGATGATCAGGTGCGCCGTTGAATTTCTGAAGGACCTCGCCCTCGGAGGAACGGCCGTGGGGACCGGGCTGAATGCCCATCCGGATTTCGGCCGGTCCGCGGCGAAGGAAATTTCCCTTCTCACGGGAAAGGAATTCCGCACCGCCCCGAACAAGTTTCATTCCCTGACGAGCAAGGACGAGCTGGTTTTTCTCTCCGGCGGGCTGAAGGCCCTTGCGGCGGATCTGATGAAGATCGCCAACGACATCCGCTGGCTCGCCTCCGGTCCCCGGTGCGGCCTCGGCGAGCTCATTCTTCCCGAGAACGAACCGGGGAGCTCCATCATGCCCGGCAAGGTGAACCCCACCCAGTGCGAGGCCCTCACCATGGTCTCCGTGCAGGTCATGGGGAATGATGCGGCAATCGGTTTCGCGGCGAGCCAGGGCAACTTTGAGCTCAATGTCTTCATGCCGGTGATCATCTACAATTTCCTACAGTCGTGCCGACTCCTCGCCGACGGAATGCGGTCCTTCGAGAAAAATGCCCTGAGGGGGATGGAAGCCGATCGAGAGCGAATCGGACGGTATCTCGGCGAGTCCCTGATGCTCGTGACGGCTCTGACCCCCCATATAGGGTACGACAGGGGGGCGGAAATCGCGAAGAAAGCCCACAGGGAAGGGACGACTCTGAAGGAAGCGGCCCTTGCCCTCGGCTTTCTCACCGAGGAGGATTTTGACCGGTGGGTCGTGCCGGAAAATATGGTCGGCCCCCGGTAAGCAGGCTTTTTGAGGGGTGGCTTCCCAGAGGGCCTGGAGTTTTTGAACTGTCGGGGCGATTTTCTTTTGAGCAAAGAGAAGGCACAAGCGGCGCGAGTTTTTATGCTCGGCGCCGCTTGTGTGTTCTTTAGTTCTTTAAAAAAATCTCTACCCCAGGGCTTTTTCGATCCGCTCCAGCCCCTCTTTCAGAAGCGCTCTCGGGGTGGCGATGTTGATCCGGACGAAGCCCGTGCCGCCCACGCCGAACCAGTGGCCGCCGTCAAGGGCGACGCCGCCCTTTTCGACGAGAAGGCGCTCGAGATCCGGTCCCGTCATTTCAAGGGATCGGCAGTCGAGAAGAGGAACGTAGGTCCCCTCGGGGCGGATAAGGGTTATCCGGGGAAGGCGGTCGGCGAGGAATTTCTCGATAAAGTCCAGGTTCCCCTCAAGGTAGACCAGCAGTTCGTCCAGCCAGGGGCCGCCGGAGGTGTAGGCTGCCTCGAGGGCCAGGGTCCCGAAGACATTTCCGCTGTCGATATGCAGAAAATCAAGTACGGACTGGTAGTTGTCCCTCAGGCGCTTCGAGGGGATGATCGCCGCAGCGGTGGAGAGCCCGGCGATGTTGAAGGTCTTGCTCGGAGCGACGGTGGTGATGGAATGATCCCGGGCCTCCTCTGAAATTGACGCGTAGGGAGTGTGTTTCGCGCCGTCGAAGAGGATGTCGCAGTGAATTTCGTCGGAGATGACAATAACCCCTTTGGCGGCGCATATAGAGGCGAAGGTCTCGAGCTCCTGCCGGGACCAGACGCGCCCCACGGGGTTGTGGGGAGAGCAGAGGAAGACGAGTTTTACCGACGAGTCCTCGAGTTTTTTCTCGAGGTCTCCGTAGTCCATCTCAAACCTGCCGTCTTTGAAGAGGAGGGGGTTTTCCACGACAGTACGCCCCCTCCCCCTGATGGCCGTGAAGAAGGGGTAGTAGACGGGAGGCTGGACGAGCACGCCGTCCCCCGGCTGGGTAAAGGCGAGGATGGCCGCTGCGAGGGCCGGGACCACCCCCGGAGCATGGCGGATCCATTCAGTCTCTGGGGTCCAGCCGTGCCGGCTGGTGAACCAGCGGGAGATTGCCTGGTGATAGGAGGGGCGGCGGCAGGTATACCCTAAAATTCCGTGATCCACCCTTTCCCGGAGAACCTCGAGAATCTCGGGGGGCGCTTTGAAATCCATGTCCGCCACCCACATGGGGAGGAGGTCGTTTGTTCCGAAGAGACGGTCCATGCAGTCCCATTTCTGAGAGCTCGTCTCCTGTCTTTCAATTATTGTGTCGAAATCATATTTTTTCATTCATCGTCACCGCTTTCCTGAAAATAGTGGATTTATCCCTTTGAAGCGAAGCTATCATATCATTTTCTTCCTATTCTGAAGTCATTTTCCCTACTTGTGGGAAGGAAAGACTCATGGTAGATTGATGGTCTGCATACGGCATATGTTGTGTGTAGGGAAATTTTTCCGGCTCTAATGGTGTGAAGGAGGATATACATTGTCTTTATCGTATAGAGAACGCTTTTCTTCTGTGCCCTCTCTTTCCCCGTCTCCGGACGGGGAAAGCCGTCTNNNTCTTTCTGAGAATGCCCTCTGGCTTCTCGATCAGCGTTATTTCGCCCGGCGGTATGATCCGGCCCTACGGGAGGTGCGCAAGGAGAAGACCTTCGAGGAGTTTGCCCGAAGGGTGGCCCGGGTGATCGCCGCCGCCGAAACCCTCTATCTTTCCGGAACGGCGGATGACCTTGAGTGGCTCCGGACCCTCGAGTTGAATATTTTTGAAGACATTCTGAACCGCCGCTTTCTCTTCAACTCCCCCTGCCTCTTCGGAGCGGGGGCGGGGCTGACGGTGGACCCCTCCCTGGCGGGAAAGCTCTACTGCGAACCCGCCGAAATCACCTTCGAGGACTATGATCTCCTCCGAAGATCCAAGACGAAGAGCCAGCAGCTCTTCGCCTGCTTCGTCATCGACGTCCCCGACAGCATCGACGGCATCTTCGACTCGGTGAAGGACGCCGCGGTGATCAGCAAGTACGGCGGAGGAGTGGGGGGGAACTTCGGCCACCTGAGGGAGCGGAGCAGCGCAATCAACGGAGGGATCGGAGGCCAGGCCAGCGGCCCCGTCTCCTTCATGGAGACCTGGAACACCATGGGCGCCGTGGTGGTGCAGGGGGGACGCCGCCGGGCAGCCCTCATGGGGATGCTCTTCGACGATCACCCCGATATCTTCGATTTTATCGACGCCAAGGTGGACGACGGAAAACTTCCCTATTTCAATATCTCCGTCTGCGTCTCCGATGCCCTCATGGAAGCGGCGGAGCGGGGGGGAGACTTTTCCCTCCGGTCCCGCAGCACGGGGAAGACCGTCCGGTCGATAAAGGGCGAGGATCTGTGGAACAAGCTCTGCGAAAACGCCTGGAAGCGGGGGGACCCCGGTATTTTCTTCATCGACAGGGCCAATGCGGACAACCTCCTGAAGATGGGGGAGACCTGGAAGATCGAGTCCACGAACCCCTGCGTGACCGGCGACACCTGGGTGATGACGGACCGGGGCGCCCGGCAGGTCCGGGATCTCGTCAATACCCCGGCGACCCTTCTGATCGACGGCGAGCGCTGCTCCACGGAGGGGTTTTTTCCCACGGGGAAAAAGCCTGTCTTTGAACTGACCACCCGGGAGGGGCACTCCCTCCGACTGACGGGGGATCACAGAGTCCGCCGGGTGTCCCGGAAGACCCGGTACAGCCTGGATTATGAATGGGCCGAGGCATCCTCCCTGAAGGAAGGGGATCTGCTGATGCTCCATGACCACCGGACCTGCGCCGGCTGGCAGGGGCGGTATTCCGGTCCGGAAGGGTATCTCCTGGGGCTGCTTCTGGGGGATGGTACCATCAAGCGGGACAAGGCGGTCCTCTCCGTATGGCCCCATGAAAAGGCCGGAGGGGACAGTCTGACCGGTGCAGCCGCGGTTATGGATAAAGCCCGGGAATGCGCCCTTTCCCTCCCTCACCGGTCGGATTTCAAAGGGTGGATCTCCGTGGCGGGGCGGAGGGAATACCGGCTCGCCACTGCGGCGGTCAAAAATCTGGCCCTTTCCCTCGGAATGGATTTTCATAACAAAAAAATCACCGGGGATCTTGAAAAGAGCACCTCCAGCGCCTTCTACCGGGGGTTCCTCCGGGGGCTCTTCGATGCGGACGGCTCCGTCCAGGGGACGACACTCAGGGGGGTAAGCGTCCGCCTCTCCCAGAGCGACCTCGAAACCCTCAGGGCAGTGCAGCGTATGCTCGGCCGCCTGGGGATCATCGCCGTAATCTATGAAAACCGGAGAAAGGCTTCCCTTCGGGAGATGCCCGACGGACGGGGGGGCTTGGCCCTCTATTCCACGGCGGAACAGCACGAACTGGTCATTTCGGGGGAAAATCTTCTCCGCTTCCGGGATTTCGTCGGCTTCGAGGACGGCGAAAAGAGCGCCGCTCTGGAGGAACTCCTTTCCACCTGCGTGAGAAAGCAGAACAGGGAGCGGTTCGTCGTCCGATTCAAAGAGCTGAAACCCTGCGGCGAGGAAGAGGTCTTCGATGTTATGGTTCCCGGAGCGAACGCCTTCGACGCCAACGGGGTGTACGTCCACAACTGCGGCGAGCAGCCTCTGCCCAACTACACGAGCTGCAACCTTGGGTCTGTCAACGTGGAGGCCTTCGTGACCACCTCTCCCGACGGGCGGAGGGGCTTCAATTTCTCCGCCTTCGTGGACCAGGTCTTCCGCTCCATGTATTACCTTGACCTCGTCATCGACGCCTGCTCCTATCCCCTGAAGAGAATAGAGGAGCGGACGAAGAAGATCCGCCCCGTCGGGCTCGGCCTCATGGGGCTGGCCGACGCGGCCATCCTCCTCGGAATGCGCTACGGTTCGGGGCAGTTCACCGATTTCTGCGAACTTCTGGGAAGCTCCATGGCAAGCGCCGCCCTCTGCGCCACAGCGGGGATGGTCAGCGAGATGGGAAAGGCTCCCTTCGACGAAGCCCCCCTGGTGCAGGAGCTTTTTTCCGCCTTCGCCCGGGAACAGGGGGAGGAGCTTTTTCCCGAATCGTGGTACGGGAAACTGGACCGGCAGGGGCTTATCGCCCTGCTGGAGAAGATGCGCTCCTCATCCACGATTCCTTACACCCTCGCCAACGCCCTCGAGGCTTTCTCCACCGCCCAGGGGCTCGGAGACGAACAATCCCGCCTTGCCCTTGCGGGGAAGGTGCTCCTCGCCTTCTCCCGGGGGCAGTTCCGCAACAGCAGGAGGCTCTCCATCGCCCCCACGGGGTCCATCTCCATGCTCATCGACACGAGCGCGGGGATAGAACCCAACTTCGCCTGGAGCTGGACGAGGCGGATCGCCAAATCCGACGGGGACGGCCAGGAGACCCGGGAGTACTGCCACCGCCTTCTCTCCCCCCGGCAGATCGAAGAGCTCCACGAGAGCGGTCGGCCCGCTGACCCCACCTTCGTCACGGCCTACGATATCTCCCCGGCGGAGCATGTGGAGGTGACGGGGATCTTTGCCGGAGTGGTGGACAGCGGAATCAGCAAGACGGTGAATCTTCCCACGGCTGCCACAGTGGAGGATGTGAAAAAGGTCTACCTCCAGTGCTACGCCCTGGGAGCGAAGGGGATCACCATCTACCGGGACGGCTCCCGGTCCTTCCAGCCCATCGAGGCGGCCAAGAAACCGGAGGAGCAGGTGGTCCACACGAGCCGTGTGAAGGAACGTCCGGGGCTCGTGGTCTTCGGCAAGACCATAAAGGAGCAGACCCCCTGGGGGAGCATCTATGTCACCGTGAATTACGACGGGACGGAGCCCTTCGAGGTCTTCGCCACCATCGGCAAGAGCGGTTCGGAGCTGAAGGCCATGACGGAGGCCCTCTCAAGGGCGATCTCCATCGGGCTGAGAAGCGGCGGCAAGCTCGAGGATTTCATCGCAACCCTGAAAGGGCTGTCCGGAAAGGAATACTGGCTCTTCCAGTTTGACGACAAACACGTGGCCCGGTCCATCCCCGACGCCATCGCCGTGCTGCTCGAGAAGCTCATGGGCAAGGACGGAACGGTTCCAGGGCCGGACGGAGGGGTGGCATGCCCCGAATGCGGCGCTCCCATGGAGATGATCTCTGGGTGCGAATACTGCTTCAGCTGCGGCTACTCCCCCTGTAAATAAGCTTTTGATACAAAGGGAGCGGTAAGGAGACAAATCTATCCCCGAAGTCGGAGGTACCTCCGATTTCGGGGAGCTCTTCGAGGAAGCAGCAGCTTTTATGAGAGAGAATAATATGAAGTAAATTTCAAAAAAGGAGGGATTGTCATACGACTGGAAGGGCCCCGAACACAGATCGTGGAGTTCGGACGCCGTCTCGTGACGGCCCATCTTACCACCGGTACGGGCGGCAATTTGAGTTATTTCGACCGGAAGGAGGGGCTCGTGGCGATCAAGCCCTCCGGAGTGGACTACTTCGAGATGAAGCCGGAGGATGTCGCCCTCTTCGAGCCGGACGGAACCCCCGTTGAGGTCCCGAAGAAGCCCTCGAGCGAGACGGCCATGCATCTTGAGATGTACCGGCGGCGGGACGACATCAACGCCGTGATACATACCCATTCAGTCTTCGCCACAACCATCGCCTGCATGGGGTGGGAACTTCCGGCTGTTCATTATCTCGTCGGTTTTTCCGGATATAAGGTCCCCCTTGCGCCCTACGCCACCTACGGTACGGAAGAGCTTGCCAAAAACACAGCCGACGCCCTCGGCAGCTTCAACGCCGTCCTCATGGCGAATCACGGCCTGCTCGCCGTCGGTCCCACCATGCTCGGGGCCTTCTGCACCGCCGAGGAGATCGAGCTTGTGGCCCAGATTTACGTCCGGGCCCGGGCCATGGGAGATCCGGTAATCCTTCCGAGGGAAGAGATGGAAAAAATTACAGAGAGGTTTATCAATTACGGTCAGAGGTGAACGGGAGGGAGAAACCCCCGGGAGCGAAGGGCAGAGAAGAGTTCAGACGACCCTGTCGAAGAGGAATCCGAGGATTTCGTTGCGCCGCTCGATAAGCCGCACGATTTCGTCCGAGGGGATCTTCCGGATGATTCTGTCCTCGCCGTTGCTCTCGGTGACCACGACCTGAACCAGGTCAGCCTCCTCCCGGACGGTGAAGCGGAGATGGCGGAGGTGAAGGGCCGCCAGTTTCTGAAAGCTCTCCAGGGCTCCGTCGAGGTCATGACCGGTCTGTCGGATCTTGAGACGGGCCAGATCTGAAAAAGCCCGCTGAACACCGTAGGATTTCCGGAGTTTGTCCGGATCAGGATCAGGCCGGCCGGATCGTTCCCCGCCGAGGGCATGGGGAAGGGAAACGGGTGAGATCATCTGTGCCACCTCCAGGCGAAGATGCCGCTACAAGAACTATACTTCCGGTAACTGAAAGAAGTCAAGCAATTTCAATAGTTTTTTCCGGCGGGGAAAAATTGACAGGGGAAGAGAAAAGGGTATAATTCTTATGGTATTTTCATTGACAATTGAAACTCTTATCGCGAGAGGTGGAGGGACTGGCCCGATGAAGCCCGGCAACCTGCCTGACAAGGTATGGTGCCAATACCAGCAGCCTGTGGCTGATTGATAAGGGGGCACGTTTGACGTACATTCAAAGGCCCTTCATTATGAAGGGCCTTTTTTTGTCTATCTATGTTTCTACCGGGAGGAAAAAAATATTGGCCAAAAAGCATTATCTCTTCTCATCTGAATCTGTGACTGAGGGACACCCCGACAAGGTGGCCGACCAGATTTCCGACGGCATTCTCGACGCCATTCTCGAGCGGGACCCCATGGGGCGAGTTGCCTGCGAAGTTCTGTGCACTACAGGGCTTGTCATGGTGGCAGGGGAGATCTCCACCGAGACCTATGTGGATATTCCGAAGATTGCCCGGGAGATCGTAAAGAAAATCGGGTACACCCGGGCCAAATACGGCTTCGACGGCGACACCTGCGCCGTCCTGACCGCCATCGACGAACAGTCTGAAAATATCTGCCGGGGAGTGAATTCCTCCCTGGAGGTCCGGGAACAGCAGAGCGATGAGGAACTCGAGAAGACCGGGGCAGGGGACCAGGGGATGATGGTCGGCTTCGCCTGCAACGAAACGGAGGAGTACCTTCCCATGTCCATCGCCCTGGCCCACCGGCTTGCCCGGCGGCTCGCGGAGGTTCGAAAGGATAAGACCCTTCCCTACCTCCGTCCCGACGGCAAGACCCAGGTGACCCTGGAGTACGAGGACTGCAGAGCCGTCCGGGCCCACACCATCGTGATCTCCGCCCAGCATCATCCCAAGGCCACGGCCGAACAGATCCGCAAAGATATTCAAAGATACGTCATCGACCCGGTCATGCCTTCCGAACTTATGACCGAAAACACCCGGATCCTCGTGAACCCCACGGGGTGCTTCGAAAAGGGCGGCCCCATGGCTGACACGGGGCTCACCGGCCGGAAGATCATCGTCGACACCTACGGCGGATGGGTCTCCCACGGAGGAGGGGCCTTCTCGGGGAAGGACCCGACGAAGGTGGACCGTTCCGGCGCCTATATGGCCCGGTATGCCGCGAAAAACGTGGTGGCCGCAGGACTCGCCGACCAGTGCCTCCTTCAGGTAGCCTACGCCATCGGAGTGGCGGAGCCGGTATCCATCATGATTGACACCTTCGGAACGGCTCAGGGGATCACCGACGGGGAGATCACGGCCCTCGTGAAAAAAACCTTCGATTTCCGCCCCGCGGCGGTCATCCGGGACCTTGACCTCAGAAAGCCCCAGTACAGGCGCCTCGCCGCCTACGGACACATGGGGCGGATCGACCTCGATCCCCTCCCCGCCTGGGAGCGAACCGACCGGGCTGAGGAGCTGGCTCGGGCGGCCAGGGAAACCGCCTCGAAAAAACAAGCCTGACAACGTCTTTGCTGCCGGAGGGAATTCTCTCCGGCAGTTCTCTGCCATGGTATCATGGGGTCATGAACCGGAGATCTCATCGGAGGTCGGCCCATGGATGCGGACAATGAATTCAGGAATATTCGGTTTCGGTCCATTGAGGAATTCATCCCCTACCGGGAGCCCCTTCTGAGGTTCTGCGAGGAGTGCTGCGGAAGAGCGGATGGCCTGGCCCTCTTTGTTGCCCTGAACGAAGGGGTCAATAACGCCCTCCAGCACGGAAAGGGAGATATTCCGGAAGGGGCGGTGGATCTCTCCGTCAAGAAGGAGGAGGGCGGCCTGTGCGTGGATATCCGCTCCGCCCGGAGAGGGCTCCTCCATTCCCCCCATTTTGACCGTCCCCTCCCCCCTCCCCTTCAGGAAAGCGGCCGGGGCCTGCATATCATAGACTTTCTGGTGGATAATTTTTCCATGGAAGCGACAGACTCCCATGTGACTCTCTGCCTTGTAAAACGGAGGGAAGGGGGGCAGTCCGTGAAGAACGCTGACGATGGCGGCAAAGAGGAAGGGGCCTGTACCCTGCCCTTTTCTCTTCGCTTCGAGGCGGGGGGCTTTTCCCTTCCCGGATCCCATCTTCTCGATATGTTCAGCGAAGGCCTTGTGCTCTGGGAGAGGGAGACCGGGGCTGTCCTCGCCATGAATGAAGCCGCCAGGGTGCTGTACGGCATCCAGGGTTCCGGCGGCCCTTTTTCCTTTATCTCCGAGGTATATCCTGACTGGGAGGAAGGGCGGTGTTCCTCCTTTTCATTCAGCACGGCGACCCACCGCAGAAGAGGCGGAAAGGTTTTTCCCGTCCGGATGACCTGCCGCCCCCTCTCCCTCCGGGATGGGGAGGGCGGGAAGATCATGATGATGGTGGTCTCTGATATATCCCCTGAGAGTGCGGCCCATGAAAGCGTCGCCCTCGCCGGGGCGATTCAGAGGGAATTTCTTCCGGACGATTTTACAGAGGAGGGGATGCCCGAGATCCGGACGATCTACCGTCCACTCTTTCTCATAAGCGGTGATATGTACGGATATTCCCGGAACAGGGAAAAAGAGGTCCTCAGCGGATTCATCGTGGACGTCATGGGGCACGGCGTTCCGGCGGCCCTTCAGACCTCTGCCCTCATGATCCTCTTCCGGCAGGTCTTCGAGGAAAGGCCGGCAGAAGAGCGGCTGTGCGACAAGCTTCTCTGGGTCAACAGAATGGCGAAGAACAGAATTCTCTCCGACTCCTTCGCGGCGGCCCTGTGTTTCCGCCTCGATCTCTCCGGAATGAACCTTGAGTGGTGTTCCGCGGGAATTCCCGCCTTTCTTGCCGCAGAGGGGGGGAGGGTGGAAAAGACGGAGGTTTCAGGCTCCCTTCTCGGGATCTCCGGTCCGGCGGACTACGGAGAAGGAGCAAAGACGGTCACTGCAGGGGACTATTTCTTCTTTCTTTCCGACGGCTTTCTCGAACGTCCCGGCATCCTGCCGGAGGAGCGGTTATCCTTCTCCGCCTGCTACGACCGTCTCTTCTCCCTCGCCTATTCCGGCGAACCCCGGGACGACCAGACGGCCCTCGGCCTTCACATCCGCTGAAGGTCCTTGAGGTGCCGCAGGATCGAATTCTTCATGGCCTCGAAATCCGCCGGTTTGGGCAGGTAATCGTCCATCCCCGCCTCGAGACACTTCTGCCGGTCCCCCTCCATGGTGCAGGCCGTCATGGCGAAGAGCAGGGATCTGCCGCCACCCTTCTCCTCCCTGCTCCTGATTTCCTCAGCTATCTGCAGACCATCCATCCCGGGCATCTGAACGTCCAGAAAAACCACGGAGTAAAAATGCTTCTCCATCATGGAAAGGGCCTCAGGGCCCGTCTCCGCAAGGGCGACGGTCCACCGGGGGCCTCCCTTCTTGCGGAGAATGCTCCTGGTCAGCCTTCCGTTGAATTGATTGTCATCGACGACGAGAATTGAAAGGGGGAGGTCCCTCAGTTCGTCCATCTTCTCCCCGGAAGACGGAGGGGTTTCCCGGGCGTCAGGGAAAGGGTTTTTTTTCAGAGGGAGAGTGAAAGAGATGGTCGTCTCACCCGAGGGGCCCGTTCCGATGGCCAGTTCTCCCTTCATGGCGGCAATGATCTCCCGGGCGATCAGAAACCCCATGCCGGCTCTCTCGGAGGAGTCGGAAGAAAGGGACTGGTCAAGGTCCGAATAGTCAAGAGCCCTCCGAAGGAGATCCTCGGGCATTCCCTCTTCCATGGAGAGGGTAAAGAGGAGGGTGATTTTTTCCTCCCTCTCGGCAGCGGGAGCGACGGTCACGGAGATCTTTCCCCTGGGAGTAAAGGCGATGGCGCAGTTCACGAGATTCTGAAGCACCTGGCGAAGACGGACGGAGTCTCCGATGAGAACCTCCGGTACGGAGGAGCCGACGGTCAGGCCGAGGAGGAGATTGCGCCGCAGAACTGCAAAGGCAAGGGGGTTCACCGCCTGCCCGCAGCAGGACCGGAGGTCAAAGGGGGCGAGGCGGATGGGGAGCATTTCCGCCTCGAGGAGGGAGAGGTCGAGGAGCTCTTCCGCGAGGACGAGGAGCTCCCTTGAGGAAAAATCGAGGATCTCCACGAACTTTTTCTGTTCGAGATCCAGCTTAGTCCCCTGAAGAAAATTCACCACCCCCAGGATGGAATTGAGGGGGGTGCGGATTTCGTGGCTCAGCCGGGCGATAAAACCGCTCTTGCGGCGGTTTTTATCCCGGGCGTTCTCAAGGGCTGACTGAAGATCATCCCTCTGTACGTCCTCCCAGAGCCCGTTCTTTTTTTTTCGGCCCGAAAGCCTCGAGACAGAGTCATCCATGGAGCTGCTCCCTTTTCTGATATGAAAAACCTTCGCAAGGCCTGATTATACCCGAAAAAAAGGAGGATGAAAAAAAGGGGGGATCGCTCCCCCCGATTATCTTCCCGCGAAGGGGTTTACTGGAAGGCGTAGACCTTGCCGTTCTGTCCGCCGAAGTAGAGCACGCCGTTGGCCACAGCGGGGGAGGAGACTATCCCCTTGCCGGGATCGTCCGTAATTTCAAATCTCCATCGCTCCTGCCCTGTGGCCGTGTCGAGGGCGTACATGACTCCGCCGTCGCTGCCGAAGAAGAGAAGAGATCCGGAGACGGCGGGGGTGGAGTGGGTTCCGCCGGGGACGGGGAACTCCCAGGCCACTTGCCCTGTCGAGGTGTTGAGGGCGACCATCTTGCCGTTGATCGTGCCGAAGAAAACCCGTCCGCCCGAAACTACGGGGGCTGTGGTGATCGATTCCCCTGCGTTGTACCGCCACTGGGGGACAACCCCTTTTATCTTCACTGCCTGGATCGTTCCGCTCCAGCTTCCGAAGTAGACGACGCCGTTTGAGACCGCTGCCGCGGAGTTGATCGGCCCGCCGCTGCCGCCGCCCCAGATTTTCTTTCCCGTTTTGGCGTTGAGAGCCCGGAAGAGCCCCTCGTAGGTTCCTATATAGACGACGCCGTTGTCGTAGAGGGGAGTGGAGCGCAGTTCTCTGCCCGTATCGTAGGTCCAGACAGGTTTGCCTCCGGAGGTCCGTATGGCGTATACTTTACCGTCGAAACTGTTGAAATAGACCATCCCTCCTCCCGTCTCGGGGGAGCCCCATATTCCCAGGGGGGTATTCGCGGCCTTGGGGGTGTATTTCCACCGCTGGGCGCCGTTGGCCATATTGAGGGCGAAGAGCGTTCCGTCCGTTCCGCCGGCGAAGACGGTATTCTCTGCCGCTGCGGGAGCGCCGTTGATCGTCGAATTGGTATCAAAGGTCCAGACCTGGGCCCCTGTATTGGCGTTCAGGGCGTAGAGGTTCCCCTCGTTGTCCCCGATGATCACTTTGCCGCCGACGACCAGGGGAGAGCCGGTGATGCTGCTCTTCGCGGTAAAGACCCATTTCTGGGTCCCCTGCCAGGCCTCCGCCGGAATGAAGGATGCAGAGAGAAGCCCTGCTGCGAGGAAAACCCCGAGGAGGAGCTTCAAAGTCCTTCGAAATCGTACTGTTGCCATGTAGGCCACCTCTTTTCATCAGAATTATAATGCTTCAACAAAGTAATTATACACCAATAGGGCCTCTTCTGAGAATGAGTTTTTATATTTAAAAGGAGAAATTGCGTTTTAAGAATAAAATGGATAAAAAAAGGGAGTGTGAACAACTTTGCGTCTTTCTGTTCTTGCGGAGGAATGGCTTTCATCCTATATATCGGGCTTTCGAAACAAGGAGGGGGAGCTTCACCCTCTTCTGGAACTCAAGAGGTCTCACAGCCGCAGAGTGGCTGAAAATTGCCGGCGCATTGCCGGAGAGCTCGGCTGGGCAGGTCCCCTTCTGGAGAGGGCCCTTTCCGCCGCAATCCTCCACGATACAGGGCGGTTTCCCCAATACACGACCTGGGAGACCTTCTATGACGGCGCCTCGGCGGATCACGGTGCCCTCGGGGAGAAGGTGCTCCGGGAGGAATTTCCCTGGCCGGATCCGGAAGGGGAGGACGCCTTCGTCGTCCTCGAAGGGGTGCGCCTTCATAATCGCAGAACCCTGCCGGAGACTGTTTCGCCTGCGGCTCTTCCCGTGGTGCGGATCGTCCGGGACAGCGACAAAATGGATGTCTTCCGGATCGTCCGGGAGCATGTGAAGGAGGGACGGATTTCGGACCTCCTCCCCCGGATCAATCCGGAAGGGGGCTATTCTCCTGCCATCGTGGAGGAGGTGGGGAGAACCGGCCGGGGATCCTATCAGAATGTGCGCTCCACGGCGGATTTTCTTCTCCTTCAGCTTTCCTGGATATTCGATCTGAACTATGGACCGGCCTACCGGATGCTTGAAGAAGAGGGAGCCTTCTCGTGGATTCTGGAGCAGCTTCCTCCCGATCCCGATCTGGCCCCCTTTTTCGACGAAGTCAGCCGCACGGCCGGTGAGTGGAGGGCAGCCGGCAGGGCGTAAGGGGAGGAGATTTCCTCCCTTCCGTCAGGCGAAGCGTTCCGCGATGACCTCAATGATCGCCCGGTCGAGATCCCCCATGCCCCTCGATGTCACCTGGACAATGTTGTCCACGGTCTTTTCAATGGTTTCGTCCACAAGACCCTGGGGTTCTGCGGTGTGTCCGTCAATCACGAGCAGTGCCGCGTGATAGGCCTCTACGGCCCCGGTACTCACCTTCAGGGCGCAGGTGTCCTTGGCTCCATCGCAGATCATCCCCACGAGATTGCCGAGGATGAGCAGCATCGCCTGGGCAGCTTTTTTGACGTCCCCTGTGGCCAGCCATGTCAAGGCGGAGGCCGCTCCCGCCCCTGCGGCTATGGTGCATCCGCAGGTGGGGGTCAGTTTTCCCGTCCTGCTCTTGATGTAGCTGGTGGCAAGGTGGCTGAAGGCCACTGCCTTCGCTGTCTCCTCGCGGCTTTTATTGTGGTGGGCGGCGAAAACCGCCACGGGCAGAATGGCCGTCACTCCATGATTGCCGCTTCCGGCGCTGCTCATGACCGGCAGAGGCGCTCCGGCCATGCGGGCCCCCGATGCGGCGGCGGCGTAGGCCTTTATTTTCATTGTAAGGTCATCTGAATCGAAGGCGTCTCCGCTGTGCTTCCGGATCATCTTGCCGATATCCAATCCCGTCCTGTTCGCGGGGTCGAAACCGTAGTCGGCGATGGCCATGTTCATGGCGACTCCGTTCATGACGTAGTCCACGTCCTCGGTGTCCATAGTATCCACGAGGGCGACAAGTTCGGAGAACTTCATGGAGGCCACCTGCTCGGGGATGGAGCGGGATTTCTTGGATTCCCCGGTTTCCTCCTGAGAGGAAAGGGCGGAAAAAACCTCCCTGCCGTTGAGAAGGACCCGGGTGATCCCCGTATGGGATCCCTCGATGCGGCATATTCCCTCCTCTGAATCCGTGCGGAGGACCGCCTCCACGAAGACTCCGTGGCGTTCCATGTCCGGGAGGACCTTCACTCCGTTGGTACGTATAAGATCAAGAGCTTCTTTCACGTGTTTTTCCGTGCAGTCCCGGAGTACCTCAAGGCCGTAGGAAGAATGGCCGCAGCGGACGGCAAGGGCCGCCGCCACTTCGTTCCCCTTCAGCCCGTCAGCGCCGGGGATGCTTACGTCGACGCCGTTTTTGTAAATACTGTCGCTCACGGTGACCATTACGGACTTCACCGTTCCCGACAATTCCTCCCGTGCCCGTGCGACGGCGAGGGCCACCGCACCGGGCTCGGTACATCCGAGAGCCGGTTTTACTTCGGAGCGCAGGAACTCTTTTATTGTGAACACTTTTTTACCTCCCATGGGTTGGGTCTATGAAGCCTGCAGCCTGTTCGCCTATGGTAGCTGAGGGGAAGAATCCAGTCAACGAAGGGGGGAGAATTCTTCTGATCGAGAGCTCCCTTCCCCCTCTTTTCGGAGAGAGTCCGTAGATTTTCCTTGCCTGAATCGCCCTCTATGGGTAAAATGTGATGGTTCAATGATCTTTTTCACCGGTATCGTCGGTATTGTAAGATTTCAGCAGAGGAGAGAGGCTTTTTGACCGCAAAATTACCTGTTTTACAGCTGGGGAAGCACCGGCCGCGCTATCCTTTGATTCAGGGAGGAATGGGGGTGGCCATTTCGGGCCCTCGCCTGGCGGGCCACGTCGCGAAAAGCGGAGGAGTAGGTACTATTGCCAGCGTGGGGCTGGCCTGCAATTTTTCCTTCTATAACGGACGGAATTATTTCGAGGCAAACGTCAGGGCTGTTAAGGAATCCATCCTTCAGGCCCGGGAGATCGCCGGACCGGAGGGGGTCATCGCCCTGAACTGCATGGTGGCCCTGACGGACTACGATCGCCATATAAAGGCCGCCTGCGAGGGAGGGGTGGATGTCATCGTCTCGGGAGCGGGGCTTCCCCTCCGGCTTCCCGAATACGCGAAAGACTTTCCGGACGTCGCCCTTGTTCCCATAGTCAGCTCCGTGAAGGCGGCCTCCCTGATATCCCGCCGGTGGGAGAAGACCTACGGCCGCATTCCCGACGGATTTGTCATGGAGACGCCGAAATACGCCGGAGGCCATCTGGGCGTCACGAAGATGGACCAGGTGGACGACGAAGCCTTTTCCCTCGACAGCGTCGTTCCCGAACTCGTTGCCTTCGTCGAGAGGGAGCTGGGGCCGGATATCCCCGTCATCGCCGCAGGGGGAATCTGGACCCGGGAGGATATAGATCATGCCTTCAGCCTGGGTGCCAGGGGCGTTCAGATGGGGACCCGCTTTGCCTGTACCTACGAGGGGGACGCATCGGACAGGTTCAAGCAGGCCTATATTGACGCCACGGAAGATGACGTCGTCATTATCCAAAGCCCTGCCGGCCTTCCCGGAAGAGCCCTCAAATCACCCTTCATCGCCCAGTATCTCGAGGGAAACGTGGAGAGCAAACCCTGTATAGCCAACTGCCTGACTCACTGCCGCTACCGTTCTGAAAAGAAGACTTTCTGCATAGCCCAGGCCCTGATAGACGCCTACCGGGGCAACTGGGAAGAGGGGCTTTTCTTCTGCGGGTCAAACGTGACGAGGGTAACCGAACTGCAGCATGTGGCGGACATCATCCGGGAGCTTTTTCCGGAATAGGCCTTTCGTGTCCGAAAGCACCTGATTATCGGACGGGCGGAAGAGAATGCTTCCGCCCGTTCCGTCGTGACCTTTTGCCGGCCGGAAAAGGAGGAATGCCCGATGATTTCAATTCATAATAGAGCGGGACGGAGGGTATCGGGAATCGCCCTGCTTCTCGCGCTGCTTTTTCTAAGCCTTCTTACCCTGTCAGCAGAAGCGCAGACAGAGGAGACCGGCGGGAAAAATGGCTGGACCCCCCCTCCCGGCCAGGAGGCGATCGACCTCCGTATTCAGGAGATACGCCAGGAAAAGGAGCTTCTCCTCAGCAGAAAATCCGAAGGAATGTACGCCGGAGATGAGGCCGAGTTCCAATCCCTCCTTCTCTCCCTCGGAACTCTCGAGAACGCCTATACCCGGTATTCGACGATCTTGAGCAACGCGAACGCCGCCGCTGACGGAGGGGCGGAGGGAGACCTCAAGGAGAAGGAACTTCTGCAGAAGAAGCCTCCCTACACCCTTTCCACCTATGATGAAACGCTGAACCGCTATGAGATAGCCGATCAGCGGCTGAAGACGGTGGCCTCTTCCATCGATGCCCTGGAAGGGATGAAGGGGAAGCTGCAGGACGCAGTAGCGGCGGCGGAGGAGCGGAAAGAGCGCCTTTCAAGAAGCGTGGAGAGAAATCCCCTTGAGTTCCGCAGGCTGGAGGTCGAGGTGGAGGTTGCCAGGCTGAATCAGGCTATCCAGAGAAAAAGCTTCGACGACTCTATGAAGAAGAAAAAAGTCTATGAAGAGAAAAAGAAGATTCTTGCCGATGCCGTGGAAAAGGTGCGGAGCAATCTTGAGTACGACGAGGCGGACAGAAAAGAGCATAATGCCCGTCTTGATGAGCAGACCACCCTTGTCCGCAAGGAGATTGAAGAACTCCAGAAGGCACGGGAGAAGATCAGGGCCGAACTCGTCCGCAGCCAGGGTGTTCAGAGTTCCGTCCGTACGGAAAAGGACCGGCTGATCGCAGAGTCGAAGACTGCCGAGCTTGAGGGGCAGCTCCGGCTGAATCAGGCCGCCATTGAACTGAATGAGCAGAAACTCATCTACCTCGATGAGACCCGCATGATATGGAACATCCGGTACGATCTGATCAAGAAATCCCTCAGCTCGGAGAAGCTCTGGGAGATCCGTTCCACCGTCACGGAGAGAATGAAGGAGCTCGAAAACTCCTTCCAGGTAAAGCAGAACGCCTTCGTCACAAGCCAGGCGGACCTCCTCGCGGCCCAGAGGGAACTGGAAAAAGCCGATCTTCCCCAGGTCTCTGTCAGCCTGAGGAACAGAATCACCTCCCTGAGCAAAATAACGGAGATCATCACGGAATCGGTATCAGGCACGTTCAACCTGCTGAGGCAGTATAACCGCCTTCAGGAGGAGATGAACAATGAATTCAACACCCTCCGCATCGCCGAGAAGGTGACGAGCTACGGAAAAGACCGCTTTCTTTCCGTCTGGAACACCACCCTCTGGTCGGGAGAGGGGTTCAACGTCACCGTGGCGAAGGTCGTCCTTGCCGTCATCCTCTTCGGCATGGCCTTTCTCTTCAGCGGACGGATCACGAACTTCCTCAGCCGGAAAATTCTGGTTCGCTTCGGTATGGATTCATCCGTCGCCCAGGCGGTTCGAAAAATCATCTTTTATATCCTCATGGCCACCTTCCTCCTTTCGGCTCTCGACCTCATCGGCATCCCCCTCACGGCCTTCGCCTTCCTCGGAGGTGCTCTGGCCATCGGTATCGGTTTCGGTGCCCAGAACATCTTCAACAACCTCATAAGCGGATTCATCCTCATGTTCAGCAAGCCCATAAAGATGGACGACATCATTGAGGTGGACGGTCTCTACGCCAGTGTGGTGGAAATCGGGTCCCGGGCTACTCTGGTCAAGACCTTTGATAACATCGACGTTCTCGTCCCCAACAGCTACTTTCTGAACAACAAGATCATCAACTGGACCCATACTGATCAGAAAATGCGGGTGAGGGTCAACGTGGGCGTATCCTACGGATCGGACGTGCGGGAGGTGGAACGGCTGCTCTTCAAGGCCGTCAGCGAGCACACCCGGGTTCTGAAGAACCCCGAGCCCTACGTACTCTTTCGGGAATTCGGCCCCAGTTCCCTGGACTTTACCGTCTATTTCTGGATAGACATGGCCGTGGCGTCCACAGTGAAGGTGTCGAGCGATATACGCTACCGCCTTGTCGCCCTCTTCGCGGACGCAGGCATCACCATAGCCTTTCCCCAGATGGATGTCCATCTTGATTCAGCAGCTCCTCTCGTTCTCCGCATGCAGGGCGCCCCTGAAGAGGAGAGGGAAGCAAATCCGGAGGAATGATTGAAGATGCTTTCCTTTGATGAAAAGGATCTCTATTCCCTCCTTGTGGAACTGGTCTCCATACCGGGGGTCTCCATGTCCCGGGAGGAAAACCGGACGGCCGAATTCATCCGTTCGAAGCTGTCGGAGCTTGAATATTTTCAGAAGAACCCGTCCCATCTGCGCTTCCTCCCCGTGAAGGGAGATCCTCTCGAACGGAAGGCCGTAGCCGCCCTGGTAAAAACCGGCTCGGGCACGAAGAAAACGGTCATCGTCACGGGGCATTTCGACGTGGTGGATGCTTCTGCATACGGCCCCCTGAAACACCTCGCCTTCTCACCGGAGGAGCTTTCAAAGAGAGTGGGGGAGCTCGAAATTTCTGACGAGGCACGGGAGGACCTGGCTTCGGGGGACTACCTCTTCGGGCGGGGGGTCTCCGATATGAAGGCGGGGATCGCCCTCGAGATGTGCCTCCTCGGAGAGGTCTCGAGGGATGGGGATTTCCCCTGCAACGTCCTCTTCCTTGCCGTCCCCGACGAGGAGAACACCTCCGCGGGGATGAGAGGGGCTCTCCCCTGGCTGCTGCAGCTTCAGGAGGAATGGGGGATCGAGCTCTCCGCCTGCCTCAACGGAGAGCCCTCTGTGGGGGGACGGGGCGTTCCTGCCGGAGGGGTCTACCTCGGCACCATCGGAAAGATCATGCCCTTTTATCTGTGCGTCGGCAGAGAGGCCCATGTGGGGGATTATTACGAGGGGATCAGCTCCGCCCTTCTCATCGCCAATATCGCCGGGAAACTGGAGGGAGCGGCCTCTTCGGCGGAAAGCCTGAAGGGAATATCCTTTCCTCCCCAGGCGTGCCTGCGCTTTCACGACCTCGTCAAAAATTATTCCGTTACCCTTCCCGAACGGGCAGTGGCCTATTACAATCTCCTCACCGTATCAAAAACTCCCGGGGCGGTCATCGAAGATATGAAAGCCGTGGCCATGGCTGCCCTGAGGGAGACCCTCGACTATCTGGAGGAACAGAAAAAGACGGTGGAAGCCCGGGGAGGCGTCTCTTTTGCCCGGCATAAGGCCGAACCGAGGGTGCTCACCTACGGAGAACTGGAAGTCCTCGCAAGAAAGCGGACGGACGGCTTTGACGGCAAAGTCGGGGAGTTTCTTTCCTCCCTCCCCTCCCATCTCGATGAGCGGGAGCGATGCGTCGAGACGGCTTCCCTTCTGCTCGATCTCTCGGGGGAGAAGGGGCCTCTCATCGTCGTCGGCTTTCTCCCCCCCTACTACCCTCCCCGCCGGAACCTGGGAAAGACCCCGGGGGAACAGGCCGTCCTCCGGGCGGTGGACAGGCTCAAAGAGGCCGGAAAGGAATACGGCCTCTCCATTTCAACGGTGGAAGTCTTTCAGGGCATCATGGACCTCAGCTATTTCGGATTTCAGGGGGAGGGGGCAGAGCTCGACCCCCTCGGGGAGAATATGCCCCTGTGGGGAGTGGAGTACCGCTTTCCTCTCGAAGAGCTGAAAAAGATCGATGTGCCCGTGGTCAATTTCGGTCCCGTGGGGAAGGACGACCACAAAAACGCCGAGAGAATTCATCTTCCCTACTATCTCAAAGTGCTGCCGGATCTCTTCCGGCGTTTCGTGGCCTTCCTCGGGGAGGAGGCGGAAAAAAGCGGGGTTTAAGATACTGATCTATCCTGATGTATGATAGATTCTTTAAACAGCAGACAATGGGGCCCTCCGGTGATGTCACCGGAGGGCCCCATTGTCTGCAATTTACGAAAGAGGAAAAATTTTATTTGCAGAGATTGTTTTTGAGGTGGACGAGAAAATCCTGCACGTTCGCCACGATGGAGGTTACGGAGAGGGACCCCCGGTCACGGAGCTTGTTCACGGCGAACTCGGATATGTCTATGGTGTAGAAGCAGACCTGGCGTACTGTACCGTCTTTTAGCACCCGGTAGGAGGGGGCCATATTCCCCACTGCGATGGTGTGAAGCTGGGTCGCAAGGGAGATGACCGTGGTGGCCTTGCGGACCTCCGCCCGCATGGCGTCCTGGGCTTCGTAGACGTCGCCGATGACCCCCGGGAGAGGGCCGTCATCCCGGATGGATCCGGCGAGCACCAGGGGAATACCCGTCTCCACGGCAGCAGCCATGACGCCGTCGGTGATCCCCTCTTTTTCTACGAACTCCTTCACGGAGGAATATTTCCTCGCGCGGTTCAGAAGATCCAAATGGTGGTAGTGGCCGCTGGGTATCTGTTCCTGGGTGTAAATATCCTGGCCGAGGGCGGTCTTGTACAGGGCTCCCTCGAGGTCATGGGTGCCCAGGGCGTTTCCCGCGAGGATGGAGTCGACATACCCCATCCGTATCAGCGACGCCAGGGATGCCCGGGAATCGTAGTCGAAGACCACGGCAGGACCGAGGACCCAGAGGATATACCCGTTTTCCTTTTCATAGCGGAGGACGTCATACAGAGTGTCGTAATCCCTGGAGTAGGCGGTCTCCCGGGATCTTCCCGTCCGGAAGGCGAAGGCATCACCGCATTCCTCGCACTGGTCGAACCCGTCCGTGTGGACGAAAATCCCCTCCGTGCCGTCATCCTTCCGTCCGACCACAACCTTGTCTCCGACTTTGAGGTTGCGAAATTCCACGATCCGGAGATTTCCGTCTTCCTGAACTACGGCAACACAATCCATCCGGCTTTCCTCTGCCAGACGCCACGTTCCGCCGATTTTGAAATACTCGGGAAAAATGGACATGGCGTGATATTCCTCGGGGGCGACCCCCGGAAAGACCACGTCGCCGGTTGCGGCATCAGGGGCTGATGAAAAAGGTTCCCCCTGAAAATCAGGGTGCCGGTAGCATGACAGCTCAAAAGCCATGAAACTCCCCTCCAATGGTAATATTTGGTCATTAAAACTATTATATCAATTTTTTCTTTTTCCCAAGTATACCTCAGAGGAAAAAATACGGAACGAGAAGACGGGAAAGAATGAAAAATCCAAAAAAGAGTTTGAGAGAAAGGGGTGGACGTAGTAGAATATGACAGATGTTGAAGACTGAAAACTATCAGGAGGTGGCATATTTTGAAACGCAACTGGATTATCGCGATCGTTATTCTCGTTGTCATTGCAGGATATTTTATGATGCAGCAAAAACCCGCACCGGAAGCGCCGAAGGAAGCGCCGAAAGCGGAAGCCCCGGCCCCCGCTCCTGCACCTGCTCCGGTACCTGCACCGGCTCCGGCACCGGCACCCGCCCCTGAACCGGCACCTGCCCCTGAACCTGCCCCGGCTCCTGCACCCGCTCCGGCACCCGCCCCTGAACCGGCTCCTGCTCCTGCCTCTCCCGATATGCCCAAGGCCGAAGAGAAGCCTGCAATTTCAGAGGCAACGGCGCCCGAACCCGCGCCGGCTCCTGCACCTGCCCCTGAACCTGCCCCGGCTCCTGCTCCTGAACCTGCCCCGGCTCCTGCACCTGAACCCGCTCCGGCTCCTGCACCTGCCCCGGCTCCTGCACCTGAACCCGCCTCTCCCGCCCCTTCTGCCCCTGCATCTCCCGATATGGCGAAGCCGGAGGAGAAGCCTGCCGTCTCTGAAACCCCGGAGGCCGGAGAAAAGACTCTCGCAGCCGCAGCAGTGGTTCCCCCCGCCCTTGCGGGGAAGGAGCCCCTGAAGATCGGGTATCTTGCGGCCCTCACGGGCGACTGGGCGGCCTACGGCCAGACGGAGGAGAAGACCGCCATCCTCGCA
>JALHFZ010000029.1 GCA_022837505.1 Synergistaceae bacterium | reverse complement strand
TCCGGCTCTCTCTTTATGGCAAGCATTACACAGCCGAGGTGAAGAGCGGCTTTACTCCTTCACCTCGGCCAGTTCCACCATGACCTTCGCCATGATCCGAAGGTTTTTCAAAATATCCTCCACGGACCACTTTTCGTCCTCCTCGTGGATGGTGTAGGTCTGCCCCGGAAAGACCGGACCGAAGGCCACTACGTTCGGCATGGTCTTGGCGTAGGTTCCTCCTCCGATGGCGAGAAGATCGGGGTCCGTCCCCGTCTCCTCCCGGTAGATCTTCCGGAGGGTGCTGACGAGCCGGGAATCCGGGGGCATGTAGAGGGGGTCGGCAGAGGAGAGGTTCTCCACGGTTATCCCGTTCTCCCTGAAGGCCGCGAGAAGGGGTTCCGTGATCTCCTGTTCCTTTTTCGTGACGGGGTAGCGGAAGTTGACCGTGAAGGTTACCCGGCCGTCCTTCATCGAGACCACCCCCACGCAGGCTGTGAGGGGGCCTGAAATGTCGTCCTTCATGGCGACGCCGAGGGACGCACCGTCCGTCTCGAAGCCGATGAGGCGGGAGAAGGTCTCGAAGAACTTCCCCTGTTCCCTCTCCAGCTTCAGGGGGAGCAGGAAATCCGCAAGGCAGGCGAGGGCGTTGACACCTTTCTCGGGGGTGCTGCCGTGGGCGGGGTGCCCTTTCATCTCAAGGAAGACCGTTCCGTCGGCTTCGTTTTCCGTTGCCGTGAGGAAGCTTCGCTCGGGCCCCTTCCAGGCTTCAGCGGCTCTGAGGATCTCCTTCCGCCCCTCGGGACGGGGGTCGGCCAGAAGAGCCGAGACCTCCGCCATGACCACGTTGGCGGCCACTCCTCCGGAGAAGGAGGTTATCTTCCTCTCCCCTTCCGGGGCGAAGGGCATTGAGAGGGTGTAGGTCAGTATGCCCTTTTCGGCGTAGATGACGGGGTATTCCGCGTCAGGGGTAAAGCCCGCCACGGGAAGGTCCTCCCCCAGCTCAACATAGCGCTTCATGCACTTGCTCCCCCGCTCCTCGTTGGTGCCGAAGATGATCCGCACTCTGCGCTTCAGCTGAATTCCGGAATCAAGGATGCCCTTGGCGGCGAAGAGAGCGGTAATGGAGGGGCCCTTGTCGTCGAGGACCCCCCGGCCCCAGATCATTCCGTCCTTCAGCTCGCCCCCCCAGGGGTCCACGGACCACCCCTTCCCCTCGGGGACCACGTCGAGATGGCCGAGGACGGCCACCATCTCATCCCCCGTACCGATCTCCGCCCATCCTGCGGCGGAATCCACCATCTTCGTTCGGAAGCCGAGACGGTCCGCCAGGGCCAGGGTCCAGTCGAGGGCCTTCCGGGGTCCCGCGCCAAAGGGCGCCCCCTCTTCGGGGTCCCCCCCCACGCTGGGGATGCGGACGCATTCTCGTATGGCCGTCAGAAGATCCTCTTCGATGTTTTTCAGGTGTTTCTCAAGCATAGAGTTTTTCCTCCCGGTTATTTTGAGATATTTTTTCTCAGGGGCTCTACTCTCCCCCGACTTTTTTCAGCAGAACCCGTCCGGCGATCTGAACGGGGTCCCAGGGCATGGAGAAGGGGGGGGCGTATCCGAGGTCGAGGTCGATGAGCTCCCGGGCGGTCATTCCGGCCGAGAGGGCCGTGGCAATGATGTCCACCCGCTTGGCCGACCCCTGGCCTCCGACGATCTGCCCGCCGAGAAGGCGGCCGGTCCCTTCCTCCCCCAGCAGTTTCACGTGCATGTCCTCCGCGCCGGGGTAGTAGCCGGCCCTCGTCTTGGTTTTGATCATGGAGGTCTCGTACTTGAGCCCCCTTGCGACAGCTTCCTTTTCGTTGAATCCCGTGCGGGCCACCTCGTAGCCGCAGTGCTTGCTCATGGCCGTGCCGAGAACTCCCCGGAGTTCGGCCTGCCCTCCCCCCATGGAGATCCCCGCAATGCGCCCCATTTTGTTTGCCACGGTGCCCAGAGCCACCCAGAAGGGTTCGCCGTCGAGAAGGTGGAAGGTGCTGGCGCAGTCCCCCGCCGCCCAGACCGCCGGATGGGAGGTTGCCATGGAGGTATCGGCGGCGATGGAATTTCTGACAGAAAGGGTCATCCCCGCCTCGCCCGCGAGTTCCGAGTTCGGCCGGACGCCGAGGCCCATGATGACCATGTCCGTGGGGATCGTTCCGAAATCGGTGCGGACGGCGCTCACCCTTCCGTCCGTGAGGTCGAACCCCACAAGCCCCTCTCCGAGGCGCAGCTCGGTGCCTATCCCCCGGATGGCGGAGGCGATCAGCTCGGCCATGTCGGGGTCGAAGGTGGACATGACCTGGGGGGCCTTGTCGATGAGGGTCACCTTCATATCCCGGACGCAGCCGAAGGCCTCGGCCATCTCGAGGCCGATATACCCCCCGCCGATGACCACGACGCGCTCGGGCTTGACGGTGTCCACGTAATTTCTGGCGGCGATCCCCGTCTCAAGGGTGTTCAGGGTGAAGATCCCCTCTCCGTCCGCCCCTTCTACGGGGGGCAGGAAGGGACTTGCACCCGTGGCGAGGAGAAGCCTGCCGAAAGGGTCTTCAAACTCCCTTCCCGACTCGAGGTCCCGGACGAGGACTCTGCCTTTGGACAGGTCGAGGGAGAGGACCTCATGGCGTACTTGGACCTCGATATCCTGCTTCTTCCGGAACTCCTCGGGGGTGCGGACCACGAGCCGGGTCACCGGCTCCACAAGTCCCGCCACATAGTAGGGGATTCCACAGGCCGCATAGGAAGTATAACCGCTCCGTTCGTAGACGATAATTTCGGCATCGGGCTGCAGATTTCGGATCTGTCCGGCGGCGGACATTCCTGCGGCGTCGCCGCCGACGATGATAATTCGTTCCCTGGACATGGTGTTTCACCTCCGGATGGAAGATGCCCCTTATCCTTCGGGCAGGGGTCCTGATGATCAGATATTTTTATTATACCCCAGGGCGAAGCTCCGGGGGAAAAGCAGCCTCAGAGCAGGTTTTTTCTTTTGTAGACCGGCTCGGAGAGGGCCCACATGGCCGGCCAGGAGCGCCAGAGAAGAACGCCGAGGATCAGGCTGACCGATCCTCCCATAAAGAGGGTGGCCGGTGCCCCCAGAAAGGAGGCGATCCACCCGGCGTTGAGGCTTCCCAGGGGGGTGAGCCCCATGGCGGAGACGATGAAGAGGCTCATGACCCGGTTCCGCTTGTCCTCGTCCACGAGGGTCTGCACCAGGGTGTTGCACGAGACGAGGGTGGAGACCATGAAGAAGCCGAGCAAAGCCATGAGGGCAAGGGAGAGGTAGAAGTTCCGGGAGAGGGAGAAGGCACCCATGGAGGCTCCGAGCAATATACAGGAGTAGGCCATGATCTTTCCCAGCCCCACCGGGGATCTTCGGAGGGCGAGGCGTACCGACCCCGCAAGGGCGCCGAGGCCCGATGCCCCCATGAGGAACCCCAGGGTCTGGGGACCCCCGGAGAGAATTTCCCGGGCGAAGACGGGGAGGAGGACCATGTAGGGGAAGGCGAAGAAGCTGACGAGGGCCATGGCGCCGAGATAGTTCCGGAGGGGGAGGAACCCCCGAACATAGCGGATCCCCTCTCTGACTCCCTCAAGCACCGGCTTTCTTCCCTCCTTCGAGATGAGGGGGGAGGCGAAGCGCATGAAGGCGAGGGCGATGAGGGTGGCGCTGTAGGAGAGGCCGTTGACCAGGAAGCAGATCCCCTCCCCCACTACGGCGATGAGCATCCCCGCGATGGTGGGTCCCACGAGGCGAGTGACGTTGAAGAGGGTGGATGTGAGGGCGATTCCGTTGCCGAGGTCCTGCTCGTCCTCCACGAGGCGGATGGTGAACCCCTGGCGGGCGGGGATTTCAAAGGCGTCGGAGGTGCCTATGACCCCCGCCAGAAGGAGAATATGCCAGTACTGGACAAGGCCGGTCAGGGTCAGCACAGCAAGGGTGAAGGCATGGACCATGCTGATGATCTGGCAGATCATGATGACCTTCCGCAGATTTCGCCCCTCGAGGAAGGCCCCCGTGAAGGAGCCGAAGAGGAGGACGGGGATCTGGGCCATGAAGTCCACTGTCCCCAGAAGAAGGGGAGAGCCGGTCAGGCGGTAGACGAGCCAGTTCATGGCCACCCGCTGCATCCACAGGCCCGAGAGGGAGATGATCTCCCCAGTGTAGAAGAGGCTGAAATTGCGGTGGCGGAAGGCCCGGAAGGCCGTGCTCCGCTCCCAGAGGCGCATGGTTCGCCCTACCCCTTCCAGGTCGCCCGGTATTTCCTGAGAAAATGCGTCGGGTTGTAGGATTCCTTCGCCTGGCGGATACCCTCCACCCCCATGTCCTGTTCCCGGTTGACCCAGAGAAAGGAGGAGCAGGAGTTCTCAAGAAAGATCTGGTTTATGGCCTGGTAGACTCCCTTGTAGTCGCCGAGCCCCTTTTCGAAGTGAACGACGGCCATTTCGTCCGTCACGGGCTCCCCCACGGCGTAGGCGATCATGAGGTCCTTTACGTAGAGGGCGCCGCAGATCAGATCGGGGAAACGGGCGGCGTTTTTCAGCACCCGGCTGATGGCGTGGTTCTCCGCCCGGAGGCCGGGGATGTCCTCGCAGCTCTTCCATTCGCACCAGAGCTGCTGCATCTCGAGGACGTCCTCAAGGTCGTCCATGGTCAGATTTTTGTAGGTATATTCATAGGAGCGCAGAAACTGCTTGAGCAGGTTTTTTTTCTTGTGGAACTTATTCCCCTTCAGTTCGATGAGCTCCTCCACTGAGTAGACGTATTCCCATTCGGACCGCTGGTCCTCAAGGGTGATGCGGTCTCCGAGCCGTTCAACCCACAGATTTGCCAGGGCCTCGGGAACCCGTTCGAAGACTGCCCCGCCGGGGTGAAGATCGGTAAGGATACCCTCCCAGTCGGCCTCTTCCCAGTTTCCCACGGGCGCCCAGAGGACGGTGGAAGGGTGGTTCATCCGGGGCCAGTAGAGGTCTGAGGCAAAGGCGAGTTCGTACTGCCGTTCATCCGACCACGCCCAGATGTTCACAAATGTATAGTCGCTCGTTTTTTCGCTGCACAGCCCGAAATGGGCCGAATAATCTTCCTGCATTTCCAGGGTCAGGGGAGAATAGTTCAAAGCCATGGCGTCACCTCCGTAAATTCCAGAATAGTATACCCGGAAAAAAGCCTGCGGACAATTTCTCCGCAGGCTTTTTATAAGGGATCGTCATAGAGAGGAGTGTTCTTTATCTTTCAGCGATTCGTCGGCCGACCGGCCGGCGGTCAGATGCCTCACCCCTGGTTTTCGTTGTCCACGAACTCCGCGTCAACCACGTTGTCGTCCGCACCGCCGCCGGGGGCGCTTCCCGCCCCTTCCGGTCCCGGGGTACCCTGAGATCCGGCCGAGGAGGAGAGCATGGAGATCATCTGCTTCACATCCGACGAGGCGGACTTCAGCCTCTCCACCGGGACGTTCGAATCAGCGAGGGCCGCTTTGCCTTCTTCCACAAGAGAGCGGGCCCGGGCCTTTTCGTTCTCCGGCGCGTTGGCCGCCGTCTCGTTCACCATCTTCTCAAGCTGGTAGACCGAGGACTCCAGTTCGTTCCGGGCCTCCGCCCGCTCCTTCTTCTTGCGGTCGTCGTCGGAGTGTTCCTGGGCCTCCCGGATCATCCGCTCCACCTCGGATTTGTCGAGGTTCGTGGAGCCGGCGATGGTGATCTGCTGCTGTTTGCCCGTATCCCGGTCCCTGGCCGTGACGTTCAGGATACCGTTGGCGTCCACGTCGAAGGTGACTTCGATCTGGGGTAATCCCCGGGGGGCCTGGCGGATCCCCTCAAGCTTGAAGTTGCCGAGGATCTTGTTGTCGCTCGCCATCTCCCGCTCCCCCTGAAGGACCACGATGTCCACCGCCGGCTGGTTGTCCGCCGCCGTGGAGAAGACCTCCGTCTTTTTGAGGGGAATGGTGGCGTTCTTCTCCACAAGCTTCGTCATGACGCCCCCCATGGTCTCCACACCGAGGGAGAGGGGGATGACGTCAAGGAGCACAACATCCTTCATCTCGCCGCTGAGGATTCCGGCCTGGACCGCAGCGCCCACGGCGACGACCTCGTCGGGGTTCACCGACATGTTGGGCTGCTTGCCCCCGGTGAGCTTCCGCACCTGGTCCTGAACGGCGGGGATCCGGGTGGACCCTCCCACGAGGACCACTTCGTCGATCTCATTCGCCGAAAGCTTCGCGCCGGCAAGGGCGTCCTTGACGGGGCCCACGGTCCGCTCTACAAGGGAGGCGGTAAGCTGGTCGAACTTGGCCCGGGTGATGGTCATGTTCAGGTGTTTCGGCCCGTTGGCGTCTGCGGTGATGAAGGGAAGGCTGATCTCGGTGCTCGCCCGGGAGGACAGTTCGCATTTGGCCTTCTCGGCCCCCTCGTAGAGGCGCTGGAGGGCCTGCTTGTCCTTCCGCAGGTCGATTCCGTTCTCCTTGCGGAATTCGTCGGCGATCCAGTCCACGAGGACCTTGTCGAAATCGTCTCCGCCGAGGTGGGTGTCCCCCGACGTGGAGAGGACCTCCACCACGCCGTCACCGATGTCGAGGATGGAGACGTCGAAGGTTCCGCCGCCGAGGTCGAAGACCATGATCTTCTGTTCCTTCTTCTTGTCGAGGCCGTAGGCGAGGGCTGCCGCTGTGGGCTCATTCACCACCCTCAGAACGTTCAGGCCCGCGATGACCCCTGCGTCCTTCGTTGCCTGCCGCTGGGAGTCGTTGAAATAGGCGGGCACGGTGATAACGACGTCGGTAATTTTTTCGCCTAAGTAGGCGGAGGCGTCCTGCACGAGCTTTTTCAGTATGGAGGCGCTGATCTCCTCGGGGGCGTACTCCTTCCCCGCCACGGAGAAGCGCACCGCCCCGTTGGGCCCTTCCACCACCTTATAGGGGACGATCTTGAGCTCCGATCCCACTTCGTTGTACTTCCGTCCGATGAACCGCTTTATGGAAAAGAGGGTTCCATCGGGGTTGAGCGTCGCCTGGCGTTTCGCGATGGAGCCGACGAGCCGCTCTCCGTCCTTCGTGAAGGCCACGACCGAGGGAGTGGTTCTTCCTCCCTCGGCGTTTGCAATCACTTCTGGAGTACCGCCTTCGATGACCGCGATGACCGAGTTTGTCGTTCCAAGGTCTATTCCAACTGCTTTTTTCATGGGAAATCCCTCCTGTAGTTTTTCTGACCTTTACTGACCATTAGAGTATACACTCTTTAAAGTCTTTGTCAACATTGGTCAGAGAGTATTCGGACAGGAGATCTCCGCCAATTATCAGATCGTCTTCTTCCGCTCCTCTTTGCTCGGGAAGTATTTTCCCTCTACCATG
This sequence comes from Synergistaceae bacterium, assembly GCA_022837505.1. Taxonomy (GTDB): domain Bacteria; phylum Synergistota; class Synergistia; order Synergistales; family Aminobacteriaceae; genus JALHFZ01. The sequence continues at coordinate 13,195 of JALHFZ010000029.1, read as the reverse complement.
AAGAAGACCCTCTCGGCAATGTTGATCACATGATCTCCCGCCCGTTCGAGATGGCGGGCAGCCCAGAGCTCAAGGGCTCCGACCTTTACCGCTTCGGGGCCGCTGTGGGTGCCGGCCATGGCGTTTTCGAGAAAATCGGAATAGCATTCCGCATACATTTCATCCACTTCGTCATCCCGCTTCCAGAGCTCGGACGCCATCTTTCCGTCCCCGGTGCGGAAGGCCTCAAGGGCGTCGGAGAACATGGAGAGGACTTTGTCCGTCATGAGAAGGATGCATTCCTTCCGGGGAAACTCCATGGTCTCCGTCAGCTGAAAGACTTTTTTGGCGATGTTCACCGCCTGGTCTCCGATCCGCTCGAGATCGGTGATGATCTTCAGCACGGCGAAGACGAAGTAAAGCTCTTCCTTTCTGGGGCTTCTCATGGCGATGGACCCGAGGCATTCCTGGTCCACCTCCTCCTCCAGACTGTCGATGAGGTCGTCGTTTCGGATGACCCTTCCCGCCGCCTCCCGGTCCAGATCGAAGAAGGCATGGACCGCCACCTCGAGGGCCGTCGATACCAGTTCACCCATCCGCAGGACGGTGGCTACGATCCGCTCCCGGTCGGAGTCATAGAGAAGGGACTGAACGGAGATCTTCTTCTGAGTCTGTGTCACTGGCAAAAAACACCTCCCGGGGTTCTCATACGATCGAACTCTCAGAATACCCTTCCCGCCGGGCCACGTCGAGGGACGTCTTCACGAGAAGGAACATCTGGGTGAGGAAATCGAGGAGAGGAGCGAGCTCTCTCCGGTTGAGCGCATCCGCCCCGAGGCGGAGCCGTATTCTCCTGTCGAGCTGTTCATACTCCCGTTCATACCGTCCGGCAAAGCCTGCAAAATCTGCATCTGCCAGGGCGAAGGCCCTCAGGGAGATCCGGATATGGGTCAGGGCCGTGCGGGAGAGTTCCTCCCACATTTCATCCCCCACCTCTTTGGCAAGCTGTTCAGCCACCCCGGCCTCGGCGAGAAGGCGAAGTTCACCGGTCAGAATTTTTGCCATCTGCCGAAAGGATACCATAGAATAGGAAACTGTGGAATAGCTTTCCCGCAATAAATCATCATCTGCTGGAATATGAATGCCGTACATATACTCTTCGCATATCTCCGACAGATCCCGGATGGCTCCGGGGAGCTCGGGGAAACTCCTTATCTCCTGGCCAGTACCGAGGAGGATCTGGCAGTACATCTCGATGAAATTCGCGAGACGGATCATCTCCTTCGAGAGCAGTAGGATGCTCAGGGAGGGGATTTCAAGGACCTCGTCATCAAGATAGACGGGGGCGGAAAGCCGCTCTTTGCCCATTTTATCCGACAGCAGGGATGAAAGCCACGCAAGCTGCTCGACGAGAAAATAGAACATCAGGGCGTTGACGAGGGTTATCCCCACCTGGACGAGGACTATCTTCGACGCCGCCCGCCCCCCCGCTCCGGCGATAAACTCCTGAAGCCAAGGGAAAAAGGGGATGATCGCGAGGGACCCTATGACCTTGTAGACGAAGGTGGATATGCCGAGCTTTCGGGCATTCTGCCTCCCCGAGAGCCCGGCTATGAGAACCGTGACGGACGAGCCGGCGTGGGCCCCGAGGACGATGGGAAGGATGGCCGCCTCCGTAAGCACCCCCGAGACAGCCAGGGTCACCGTCAGGGCAAGGACGGTGGGTGCGCTCTGGATAACGGCCGTGGCGAAAAAGGCCCCCATGCCGAGGAGGAAGAGGTTTTTTTCCGCCCCCTCGGCAAGGGCGGCAAAGCGGGGGTCGGAGACGAGGGGGCCTATCCCCAGCTTGAGGATGTACATCCCCAGGAGGATGAGGGATATTCCCTGAAGGACCGCCCCCGCCCGATAGACGGTCCTCCTGCCGAAGCGGACCATGAGAAGGCTCGCGGCGAAGATAAGGGGGGACCATGCCGCTATGTCGAGGCTGATGATGAAGGTGACGAAGGCCCCTCCCACGCTCGCCCCCATCATGACGATCAGGGAGCCGGCGAAGGAGAGCATCCCCACGTCCACGAAGCCGATGGCGAAGGAGGTGGCCACGGTGCTCCCCTGGGCCACGGCGGCGAGGAGGACGCCGAAGATGAAGGCCTGGAATTTTTTCCGGGTGAACTTGACGAGCAGATCCTTCGATTTGGTGCCGAAGCTGGCCCCGAAGGCGGCGGTGGTCTCCTCCACTCCGTAGAGGAAGACCGCCAGCCCACCGAGGAGATTGATCAGGGAGAAGATGGGGATATTCACGACTTCCTCAGGGCTTTTTTCCGCTTCCGCTCCCGGAGGTAGGGGATGACCCCCGAGGCAAAGGCGAGGGCCAGGAGCACAAGGGAGAGGGGGCGCTGAAGAAAGAGAGCGGGTCCGCCCATCATGAGGGTTGCCCGGAGGTTCTTCTCGATCATGGTGCCGAGGATCATCCCGAGGACGATGGGAGAAACGGGGAACTTGCTCCGGACAAGCATCCACCCGAGAAGGCCGAAGGCGAGGCAGACCCCCACGTCGAAGACGGAGGAGCGCACGGCGTAGCTGCCGATGAAGGAGAAGGCGAAGATCATGGGGTAGAGCAGCCTTTTCGGGATGAGGGCCGCCTTGATCCACAGCCTTGCGCCGAGAAGGCCGAGGAAGAGGAGGAAGATGTTGGCCACGAAAAGACTGGAGAAAAGGGTGTAGACGATCTCCGGATGTTTCGTGAAGAGCTCCGGCCCGGGCTGAAGGTTGTGGATCATGAGGGCACCGATGAGCACCGCGGCGGAGGAGCTTCCGGGGATGCCCAGGGTGAGCAGCGGGACGAGGGCTCCCCCCACGGAGGAGCTGTTTGACGCCTCGGCGGCGGCGACGCCGAAGGGGTTGCCCTTTCCGAAGCTGTCGGGGTCTGAGTTGAGCCGTTTTTCGATGTCGTAGGCGATGAAGGAGGCTATGGTCCCCCCGGCGCCGGGAAAGACGCCGATGACCGTACCGACGACCCCGGCCCGGAGCATGGCGAACTTCAGCTTAAAGTAGTCCCGGAGTGTCGGCCAGGGAGATTTCTCCCTTTCGGGCAGTACCGGCGGCCTGTTCACCTCTCCGCTCTCTATCCCCATGAAGACCTCACTGAGGGCAAAGAGCCCGATAAGGACGGGGATGAAGGAGAATCCGTCGTACAGACGGATGAAGTCAAAGGTATAGCGGCTCACGCCGCTGAGGGGGTCGAGGCCGATGGTATTGAGCAGAAGGCCCAGCATGACGGCGATGAAGGACTCAAGCCACCGCCCCCCTCCGAGGGAGGCGATGGTGGACAGTCCAAGGATGGCCAGGGCGAAATACTCCGCCGGCCAGAACTTCAGGGCCATCCGAGCCAGGGGGGCCGAGAAGAGAACGAGGATGATGATCCCCACAAAACCACCGACCACGGAGGCTATCAGGGAAACTCCCAGGGCCGTTCCGGCCTGCCCCTTCCGGGTGAGGGGGTATCCGTCAAAGGCGGTGACCACCGCAGAGGGGGTCCCCGGGGTGTTGATCATGACCGCGGTGATGGACCCGCCGTAGTTGGAGGCGAGATAGATGGAACAGAGCAGGACGATACCCATGGAGGGGGACATGCCGAAGGAGAAGGGCAGCAGAAGGGCCACCGCCATGGAGGGGGAGATGCCCGGCATAGCCCCGGCAAGGATCCCCACGATGACCCCCGCGAGAATCACGACCAGGGGGGTGAATCCCATGAGGAGGGAAAGTCCGTCGTACAGATGGCTCAGAGTCTCCATAACTGCATTCTCCTATCCGAAGAGAATCCCGGAGGGCAGCCCCAGGGTCAGAAGCTTCGAAAAGACGAGCCAGGAGAAGAGAAGCCAGCTGCCGGTGAGAGAAAGGTAAACCCCCGGCCGCCGTTCCCCCAGCAGCAGGCAGAGAAGGATGATCATCGCCGCCGATGAGAGGAAGTAGCCGGCTATGTCCATCCCCCAGAGGGAGAAGGCCACAATGGCCGCGGCGGCAAGCACCCTCCGCACATCCCCCTTTTCTGGATCGGCGGGGGCTTTCCCCTTCAGAGCCCTGCGCAGGGCTACGCCGGAGAAGAGGGCCAGACCGGCAGCCCAGAGACGGGGGACCGTTCGGGCGCTGCTCCCCACGGCCGCGATCTCGTCAAGTCCGAAGGATAAAAGAAAAAAGACGAAGGCAATATAAAGAAGGGAGATGCAGAGCATCAGCCGGATCCGCACGGGAGCATATCTCGGCCCCCTGAAGAGGGCAAAGGCGGCGGTCAGAAACAGAAGGAATCCGGCGAATATAACAAGAAGTCCCTGAAGTGTTCCCAGAAATATGAGGGTGTTTTCCATTATTTTTCCTCCCGGGGCGGTTGTACCCATTAGCCCTTTAGGATAGGTTGTGTGATGAAATCCGAGGCGCCGCCGTTCGGCGGCGCCTCGTTCAAAAGCACCGTTCTTCGGGGGACCTTTTCAGAGCCGCCCTACTTTATCATTCCATATTTCTTGAGGTAGGTTTCAGCGTCCTCAATGTCCTTCTTTATCTGGGCAGTGAATTTCTCCCGCCCGTAGTCCACCACTTCGATGCCGTCCTTCTCGAGAAATTCCCTCCACTCGGGGTCGGCGGCGACCTTCTTGAGAAGGTCCTCCCACCAGACCATGGCCTCTTCAGGGGAAGCCTTCTTCATGGCGAAGCCTCTCCACATGACCTCGTCCTCAAGACCCTCGATGCCGAGCTCGGTGAAGGTGGGGGCATCGGGAAATACTTTTGAACGCTCGGGGCTTGCGATCGCGACGATGGTGAACCCTTCCCTGCCGCCGATGTCCGCCGGGTTGCCCACGTAGGCCACACCCTGGCCGCTCAGAAGGCCCATCATGGCCTCAGGCCCCGTGCTGTAGGGGATCCACTTTGCCTCTATTCCGCTCTTGGCCCAGACTTTCATGGCCATGAGGTGGTCGTTTCCTCCCGCGGCTGGGCCCGTCCAGATCTGAGACCCCTTCTTTTCGAGGGCATTCTTCGCGATGGCCTCCCAGGTGTTGAGGGGCGTGCCGCTGGCAGCGATAATGGCCTCGGGGTCCTTCATGAGCATGGCGACCCATTCAAACCCCCAGACAAGTTCGTCCACGCTCTTCTTCGAGGTGAGGACCTTGGGGATAACGGACGTCGTGGCGGCGAAGACGGTGTAGCCGTCGGCGGGCTGTTCGAGGACGGCCTGCATGGCCACGAGGCCGCCGGCCCCCTCCTTGTTCTCCACCACAAATGTGGCGTCGGTGAATTTCTTCGCTATGGAGACGAATTTGCGGCTCGTCACATCCATGAGTCCGCCGGGGCCGACGTAGTTGACGACCTTGATCGGCTTGTCAGGGTAGGCGGCGTAGGCGGTTCCGGCGAGGAGAACCAGGGTGAGCGCAAGGGCCGTAAGAAGAAGTTTCCGTTTCATGAAAACACCTCCAGCATATTTTTTAATCCCTTTCTCCGGTCAGCTATTTCCCTTTCGATCGGAAAAAAACCGTCCTTTCAGTTCCTCCATATTACCTCGAAAAGAGCTCGTAGGCCAGTCCGTGGCGCAGTCCCCGGTCGCTCACCGTAAAGGACGAAAGGCCGAGGATTTCCAGAATTTCCTGAACGATGCACGTGCCGGCAAGGATGACGTCCGCCCGTTTGGGCTGCAGCCCCGGAATCGCGCGGCGATCCTCAAGGGTACGGGAGGCAAAACGGTCAGCCATCCCCCGGAGATCCTCCGCCGTGAGGACCGATCCCTGCACCACGTCGGGGTCGTAGGTGACCATTTCATGCTTCACCGCCGCAAGGCTCGTCACCGTCCCGCCCATCCCCACGAGGACTGAGGGAGACCCCTTCAGTCCGCCCTCTTCAAGGCTCCTGCGGATCTCCTGCCGGGCCTTCTCTACGGAGCCGGGTTTTACAGGATCGTCGGCGAAAAATTCCTCGGTGATCCGCACCGCCCCGAGGGGGATGCTGAACCTGCGGTCGATCTCGTCCCCCCGGCCGAAGACGAACTCAGTGCTTCCGCCCCCCGTGTCGAAGGTGACGAGCTCCCCCGAGACCCGGGGAAGGCCGGAGAGGACGGCAAGCCAGGAGAGGCGGGCCTCCTCTTCGCCTGGGATGATCCGCACATCAAGACCGGTAAGCTCCTTCACCCGGGAGAGGAACTCCGGTGCGTTGGCGGCGGTGCGGAGGGCCATGGTCCCCACGATGACGGGAGTGTCGACCCCCATGGCACGGGCCTTCTTCACAAAATTCTCCACGAAGCGGGCGTTGCGCTCGAGGGGTTCGGGGGAGATCTTCCCCGTCTCCCTCAGCCCCTCGCCGAGACGGGCGATATCGTTCTCGTCGAGGACCGTCTCGAGGGAGCCGTCGGGGCGCTGATCGGCAACGTGGAACTTGATGGAGTTGGTGCCGACGTCGATGACTGCCTTGCGGTCGTTCGTCATCTAGGCCATACCCACGGTCTTCTTCATGGCCTGGATGTAGTTGATGTTGGGCAGATCCTCCAGGGCAAGCTGGCGGACGGTCTTCATGACAAGGTCGGGATCCTCGTGCTCAACGCAGATGGTTTGTAGGGTGACCCCGTCGAAATCCGTCTCGGCGATCTCAACTATGGCGCCGTTGATGACGTAGATATGCCGCTTTTTTCCCACGTGGACGAGCCGGAGATTCTGATTGGGGCGCACGATCTCGTCGAGAAACCGGGAGAAGGTGTACTCCTTTCTTCCGAAAAGAGGCTCGGAGACCTTGAAGTAGGAGAAGAGCTTCTTCAGGTCCTCCACGGAGATGGGGAAACCCGCCTTCATCACGGGGTACCACTGCTCCAGGCCGTCGCCGTTGACCTCCTGAAGCTGCTTGATGTCGAGAAGGTCGTCCCTCACCTTGACGTTCTCGTCGCTGTTCCGGGAGAGGACATAGACTTCCTCGCTCTCCTTCATATTGGACTGTTCAAACTTCCTGATCCTTGCCTCCGGCTCCTCGAAACCGGCCCCGAAGGTCCTCCATTCCCAACGCGCTACGATCGGCTTTGCCATTTTCATTCCTCCGCTTTCTCTTATTATAGTTCTCCTGATATTCCCCGAAGTTTGATAAAAAAACTCCCGGAAGAGGTCTCCCGGGAGAAAATTACGAATATTATACGGCACAATACGCCTTTTCTTTCCGGCTGAAAAGAGACGGGTATTCTGCATTGTCAAGGTTTCTACGACTACTATAGACTTTGATGAACCCCTTTGTCAAGGGAGAAAAGTCCTTCGTCCCTGCCCGGGGAGAAGAAACGTTCATATTCTTTTCCGCCGGAGAAAAAAGGGCGGACTCATCAGCAGAGAAGGGGAGTTGCGCCCTCCTCCCGCACAGAAAAGTATACTCCCAGAGGGGGTCTTCCGTGCTTTATTGCATTATATTTTGAATTATCCATGTTGACAAAAAGCAGTCTATAGGGTTTAATCAGTTATCGGTTTTGCGACTACTTGCGGCTCCCTTTACTTGCCCAAACCCTTTTTTCACCCTGCGCCCTGCACTTTTTTCCCCACTGATCCGGGGTTGTTTTCCGTCCGCGATTCAAAAAAATCTTTCAGGAGGTGTTTGCATGAAATTGCGAACTACGTTATGTATGCTTTTTGCGGCCCTTGTCCTTTTCGGCCTGTCCGCCGGTGCTGTGGCGGCCCAGGAAGAACCGGTAACCTTCGTCGACTTCAGCTGGGACAGCGTTCTGGTCCACAACCGGATCGCCGCCTACATTATGGAAGAAGGGTACGGCAGAAAGACCGATTCTCTCTTCGCCGAGTCCCTTCCCGGTATGATGGGCATCGAACGGGGGGACGCCGATCTCTCCATGGAGGGGTGGGTGGACAACATCCTCGAGTTCTGGACCAAGGCCACTGCCAGCGGCAAAATGGTCAGTCTCGGGACGAATTTCCCCGACGCCCCCCAGGGGTGGTATGTACCGACCTATGTGATCAAGGGCGACCCCAAACGGGGGATCGAGCCCATGGCTCCCGATCTTAAATCCGTCATGGACCTTCCGAAATACTGGGAGCTTTTCAAGGACCGGGAGAACCCCAAAAAGGGACGGTTCTACAACGGCCCGGCCGGATGGAAGATTTCCTCCGTCAACTCGGCGAAGATAAAATCCTACGGACTGAGCGACACCTTCGAGGTCTTCTCCCCCGGCTCCGACACCGCCCTCGCAACGGCCATGAAACGGGCCTATGACCAGGGAAAGCCCATCCTCGCCTACTACTGGGAGCCCACGTGGATCATGGGAATTCTCGACATGACGCGCCTCGAAGAGCCCGCCTTCGACCAGAAGCTCTGGGAAGAGGAAGACGTTCACGCCTGCGCCGCTCCCGCAGCCAGAGTACTCGTGGTCGCCAACGGGGAATTTGTCAAGAAGAACCCCGACCTCGCGGCCTTTCTGAGCAATTACTCCACCACGCTGCAGCAGACGAACCGCTTTCTCGCCGAGATGGTTCAGAAGGATCTTGACGCCCGCCAGACGGCCATCTGGTTTTTGAAAAACAACCCCGACGTATGGAAAAGCTGGATACCCGCCGACGCTGAAGGGGTCGTGGAAAAGGTCGAGATGGCCCTGAAGGGGGAGAAAATATAGTGGACACACCTGCTTCTTCCGGATCCATCGTTGTTCAGGACCTCTGGAAAATCTTCTCCCGGAAGAGCGGCATCAGCTTCTCATCCTCTGATACGGAAGACGATTCACTCGTTGAACAGCTCGACAAGAGTGATGATGCCGTGGTCGCCATGAAGGGAGTTTCCTTCACGGTGAAAGAGGGAGAGACGTTCATTATCATGGGCCTCTCGGGCAGCGGAAAGTCAACCCTTATCCGCTGCCTGCTCCGCCTCGTCGAGCCCACATCAGGGGATATCATCGTCAACGGAAAGAACGTCACGGCCATGTCAAAGAGTGAATTGGTGGCCTTCCGCCGGGAGAACATCGCCATGGTCTTCCAGCACTACGGCCTCCTCCCCCACCGGACCGTCCTCGACAATGTCGGGTTCGGCCTGAAACTCAGGGGAGAGGAAAAAGAAGCCTACAGAAAAAAGGCCCTCGGGGCCCTCGAGATGGTCGGCCTCAAGGGGTGGGAGAAATATCACCCCGCCGCCCTCAGCGGAGGAATGCGCCAGCGGGTGGGAATCGCCCGGGCACTGGTCATGGACGCGCCCATCCTTCTCATGGACGAGCCCTTCAGCGGCCTCGACCCCCTTATCCGCAGAGAGCTGCAGGACGAGATGATCCGCCTGCAGAAGGAGATGAAGAAGACCGTATTTTTTGTCACCCACGACCTGTCGGAGGCCCTCCGGATGGGGGACCGCATGGCCGTCATGAAGCACGGGGAGATTGTCCAGATCGGCTCACCCGATGAAGTGATCGCCAACCCGGCAGACGAATACGTCGCCCGGTTCGTCCAGGACGAACGGGAACAGCTCGAACGGACCGAACAGGCCCTTGCAAAAGAAAAGCAGGGGAAGGAGGCTGCCCCCCATGTTTCCTGAGGCACTTCAGGCCCATATCGCTCCGGCGGTCAACGACTTCATCAACGGCCTCATCGAGGCCTACACCCCCTTCTTCGACTCAGTCGCGGGGGGAATTCTCACGGTCCTCATCACCATCAACGACTTTCTTGTGATCGTTCCGTGGTGGGGGTACATCCTCGCCGTGGGCATCCTCTCATGGTATTCATCGAAGAAGATCGTGGCGTCCCTCATCCTGGCCTCCCTGCCCTACTTCATCGGCATGTTCGGCCTGTGGCCCATGGCCATCGAGAGCCTCTCGGTGATCATAACATCCGTGCTCCTCGCCCTGATCATCGGCCTTCCCATGGGGGTGCTCATGGCGGAGGTGAAATCCGTCGCCTTTGTGCTGCGGCCCCTTCTCGACGGAATGCAGACCATGCCGAGCTTCGTCTACCTTATCCCGGCCATGATGCTCTTCGGCCTCGGAAAAGTTCCGGCGGTATTCGCCACCCTCATCTACGCCCTTCCTCCGGTCATCCGCCTGACGGCCCTCGGGCTGAACCAGGTCCCCAAGCCTGTGGAGGAAGCCGCCCTGGCCTACGGCGCCACCCGGTGGCAGCTCATCAAGGAGGTTCGCCTTCCCCTCGCCATGCCCAGTATCCTCGCCGGGGTGAACCAGACGACCATGATGGCCCTGGCCATGGTGGTCATCTCCTCCATGATCGGCGCCCGGGGGCTGGGACAGGAGGTACTCGTCTCCATCAACAGGATCGACGTGGGACGGGGGTTTGAGGCCGGAATGAGCGTGGTCTTCCTGGCCATCGTCATCGACCGGCTCACCCAGAATCTCGCGAAGAAGTGGGAGCCGCCCAAGAGATAGTTTTTTTGCAGAGTATACGAACAAAAACGGGGAGCCTTTCGGCTCCCCGTTTTTGTTCTCAGCAGGTCAGTTTTTTCAGCAGTATGACGTAATCGTCCTTGGTCAGAATCCTTGGGTTGTCGGGGTTCGACAAATTCGCTTCTGCCTTGCAGCCCAGTTCCTCGAAATCCTCCTCCCGCACTCCGAAGAGGGAGAGGGAGGGAAGCTCAAGATCCCTGGCCATCTGCTGCACCTCCGCCACTGCCGCGGCGGCCCCCTCCTCAATGCTCCCGTAGTTCAGCCCAAGGCATGTGGCAACCCGGGCGTACCGCTCCGTGCAGGAGTCGAGGGAATATTCCATGACTGCGGGAAGGGCGATGGAGTTGCAGGCTCCGTGGGGCGCGTCGTAGAGGGCTCCCAGAGCCTCGGCAAGGCAGTGGACAGCCGCCACGTCGGAGTGGCTGAAGGCCATCCCCGCGAGAAGGCTTCCAAGAAGCATCCCCTCCCGGGCCTCCCTGTCGGACCCGTCCCGCCAGGCCCGGCGCAGATATTTTCCGATGAGCTCCATGGCCACGAGGGCCGGGGCGTCGGAAAAGGGTGTGGCCGCCCGGCAGGTGTAGGCCTCGATGGCGTGGGTGAGGGCGTCCATCCCCGTGAAGGCCGTGAGGGACCGGGGCATGGTCGCCGTCATCTCCGGGTCAGCGAGGGCTACCTTCGGCGCAAGGAGGGGGCTTTTAACGGTGAACTTGAACTTCTCCGCCGTGTCGGTGATGACGCTTCCGAAGGTCAGCTCGCTGGCAGTCCCCGCAGTGGTGGGGACGGCGATGATCGGAAGGGGAATTGCTGTGGTTTTGAACCGTCCCTCGTAATCCCGTATCCGCCCTCCCGCCGCGGCGACGATAGCCACCCCCTTGGCGCAGTCGATGGGGCTGCCCCCTCCCACGGCCACGAGGCAGTCTGCTTTCATCAGGCGCACGGCCTCCGCCGCCGCGGTGACGTTGTAGTCCTTCGGGTTCGGCTCCACATCCAGAAAGAGCTCCCAGGGGACGGAGGCCCCGTCGAGGCTGTCCGTCACTTTTTTGAGCAGCCCCGCTTTCTGCACCCCCCTGTCCGAGAGGATCAGCACCCGGGAGCAGCCTATCTTCCGGACCTCCTCCCCGGCCCGGTTGGCGGCACCATTGCCGAACTCGACCCTTGTGGGCATTTCATAGCTGAAGGATGGAAACATGTTTTTCCCCTTTCTTTTACAGAGATTTTCTTTTTCCGAGAGTATCATGAAATGGGCGAGAAATTTCACCCCGCAACCCATCTCCTGTCAAATTATAAGGGATAGATTTTTTCGCCCCCGGTCCGCATGAGCCTGCAGACCTGAAATGAAGAGCCAAAAAATTTCGTCGTACACTATACCGAAAACCCATGAAATACTTATTTATTTATTTTCAGTATTGCTATTTTTCAAAATAAGTGCCAATATATTCTCAGAGCTCTTTCTCCAGGGAGGATTGGACGGGCACCATTTAATTTTTCTCTCCGATGAAAGGAGGTGTCGGGCGAAATACCCTTCAAATTCTCGATTGATTTTTCTTCTGTTGAGCCTATCGGGCGGTTTCTGTTCTTTTTCCTGCCCTCATTCGGGACAGAAGTTGAAAAAGAGGTGAAAAACAGATGAAAATACAATGGATTACCCGCAAAAAAGGGATCCCGGCCCTCCTGCTCTTCGTTGTCCTTTTCTTCCTCCCTCTTTCTTCATGCTGCGCCGCAGTTCCCTCCCCCGTTGCTGCCCCTGCTCCTTCTTCGGCCTCCGCCGCTCCTTCAGCTCCCCCTCCACACCCCGCCGGTCCATGGGGTGAACCTCTGATCAATCCCGCCCGGGAATGGACCATCATCGCCTACCTGGACGGAGACAACAACCTTGAGGAGAGCGCTCTCAACGACCTGAAGGAGATGGAGGAAGGATGGCCGGGAGGCAAAGCGGAAGTGGTCGTTCTGGTGGACCGCTCTAAGGAATACACTACCCGGATGGACGACTGGACGGGGACCCGTGCCTACCGGCTGAAGAAATCCCTCCGGAAGGACGCCATCGATTCGGAGCTTCTCCAGGACTACGGCGAAATGAACCTGGGCGATCCCGCAGTTCTCGAAAGATACATCCATGAGGCCCTGCGGAAATTCCCCTCTCCGAAAGCCGCCCTCTTTATGTGGGATCACGGGGCGGGGTGGATCAACATGGTCAACGACGATGACGCTCCGGGAACGGAGCGGAACAGCGACGAAATCACCCTCGCCGAATTCAAAGGGGTCCTCGAAAAAACCGCCCCCCTCCTTCCCCGGAAGAAATGGGACCTTCTCTTCTTCGACATGTGCCTGATGGGCCAGGCGGAGACGGTCACGGCCTGCGCTCCCTTTGCTGACTACATGGTCGCTGCAGCCCCGGCCTGCGCTCCCTTTGCTGACTACATGGTCGCTGCAGCCCCCACCATTCCTGACGTGGGGATGGACTACAGGAACGCCCTCCCCCTCTTCGCCGGAGGAGCCGAGACAGCGAAGATCGCCTCGGAGTTTGTGAAGGTCGGCGTACAGGGCTTTTCCGATCACGGAAGAATGAACGGCGCCTACACTGCCTTCGATCTTTCGAAGACCGACGATTTCCTGAGCGCCTTCACCGCCTTTTCCCGCAAGCTTGCAGAAGCCGTCCCGGCCCAGTGGGCAAACATCACCCGGTCCATTTTCTACTCCATGAACTACGGAGGCAGGGGAGACTACCTCCGCGAAGAGGGCTCCATCTCGAGCATCGACCTCCGGGACTGGCTCGGTCGTCTCGGCAAAACCATGGACAATTCTCCCGCAAAGGAGATCGCCGACCTCGAG
>JALHFZ010000108.1 GCA_022837505.1 Synergistaceae bacterium | reverse complement strand
CCATTCGCACACCCAACGCACCCGATCCGAGCGGCGCCTATTCTCAGGGTCTCGTCTGCGGTAAAAGGATCTACACCGCAGGTCAGGGACCGAAGGATCTCGCCACGGGAAAAATCCCCGAGGGAATTGAGGAACAGACCCGCCAGACCCTGAAGAACATCCAGGCCATCCTCGAGGCCGGAGGCGCCACCATGGACCATGTGGTGAAGACCACTGTCCATCTCCAGGAACTGAAGCGGGATTTCCCTGCCTTCAATGCTGTCTACAAGGAGTTCTTCAAAGAGCCCTACCCCGTGCGGACCACTGTGGGAAGCACCCTTAACAACATCCTCGTGGAGATAGACGTCATCGCCGAACTGGACTGACTTATCCGAAAAAAACGGAGCCGGAGGGGAGATAGTCCTCTCCGGCTGAAAAAAGACAGGAGATCTCCATGAACAATACCCAAAAGCCCAAGGGGCCGTGGATTCACCGGTTTCTGATTGTTTTTTTCACTGCGTTCTTCGCCGTGCTCGTCTACTGGGCCCTCGGCTTCCTGGTGGAGGACATCCGGTCGATCCCAGGTCCGCTTTATCCGGAGATCGAGAAGGAGTACCTCGACCCGGGACTGGCGGAGCAGGAAAAGGCCCTTTCCCGGGAGATCGCCGAGACGGAACGGGCCATCGCCGGAAGAAAGGATGAGCTGCGGATCATAGGCGACACTTCTGGAAATCTTCAGGGGACGATCAACCAGCTTCTGGAGCTTCAGCGCCTTGCGGTCCAGAAATCTGCTGCCCTTTCCGACCGGGAGCAGGCCAACCTCTCCGACAGTCTCGCGGCCTTCCTTGAAAGCCAGAGGCGCTACCAGGCGGTCAGCGCCGAACTTTCCCGGCTGACGGAGCTGAAGGAAACCCTCCTGTCAGAAAAAAATACCCTCGAAAGGACCATGGAGGAGAAGCGCCGGCCTGCCCGGGAGGAGTTCGACCGGCTGATCGAAAGACATAATCTGCGCCTTGCAGCCCTGCAGCTTGCAATCCTTCTGCCCCTTCTCGCGGTGAGTGCCTTTCTCGTAATCAGGAAACGAAAAACCCTCTACTTTCCCCTCTTTCTGGGCTTCGCATCGGCGGTGCTGGTGAAGTCCGCCCTCGTGATTCATCAGTATTTTCCCACCCGGTATGTCCGCTACCTGCTCGTGGCAGGCCTACTCGCCGCCGTGGGGAGGCTCGTTGTTTATTTCATCCGAAGCGCGGCCTTTCCGGACGCCCGGCAGCTCTGGAAACAACATCGGGAGGGGTATGAATATTTCCTCTGCCCGGTCTGCGAGTTCCCGATCCGGAGGGGCCCGAGGAAATACCTGTTCTGGACCCGGCGCAGTCTGAAAAAGCTCGTACCACCCGAAGACTGCGGAGAGGACGAGCCCTACTGCTGCCCCTCCTGCGGCACGGTTCTCTTCGAGGAGTGCCCCCGGTGCGGAAGGATCAGGCATGCCCTGCTCCCCTGGTGCGAGCACTGCTGCGGGGAGAAAAGCTTGGAAGAAGAGAAGGAGACGGAAGAATGAAAATAAAAATGTCCAAAGGGACAACTGCTGATAGTGAGGATATGAAAAGAAGCTCTATTCTGGAGCAGACCGCCGAAAGTATTAAAGCTGCGAACAGAGGTATAAGTGAAGAGGATATTACGGCATTTATAGATGAAGCATTTGAGTGGGAATCCATGAATAAACCTTTCCCGAAGGAGTACAATAGAGTATAAGAATTAAAAATCTACCTTCGGGGAGGGATATTCATGGATCTGGGACTGAAGAATAAATCGGTACTGGTTCTTGCGTCGGGTTCCGGCCTCGGGAAGGCTATAGCCGGGGAGTTTCTGAAGGAGGGGGCCTCGGTGGTCCTCGCGGGACGGACGGAGGAGAAGCTCGCTTCGGCCGCGGCAGATCTTGAAAAGCTCACCGGGTCGCGACCCCGCTTTTCCCCCTGCGACATCACGAAGCCCGAGCAGATAAAAGGCCTCGTGGCCTTCGCCTCCGAAACTTCGGGGAGGGTGGACGTCCTCGTGAACAATGCCGGCGGCCCCCCCGCCGGGACCTTCGAGTCATTTGACGACGGAGCATGGGTCGGTGCCTTCGAGCTCACCCTGCTGAGCTATGTCCGGGCCATCCGGGAGGTTCTGCCCCTGATGAAAAAGAACGGATGGGGGAGGATAGTGAACTCCACCTCCTCGTCCGTCCGGGAGGTCATCGAGAACCTCATCCTCTCAAATACCTTCCGCCTCGGCGTCATCGGCCTGACAAAGACATTGTCTGCTGAGTTTGCCCCCTACGGCATTCTCGTGAACGCCATCGGGCCCGGCCGGTTCGATACGGAACGGATCCGTTCACTTGACCGCTCCCTTGCGGAGCGAAAGGGGCTTCCCGTCGAAGAGGTCAGCAAAGGCGCTCTTTCCAGGATCCCCCTGGGCCGGTACGGAATTCCCGAGGAATACGGCCGTCTTGCGGCCTTTCTCGGGTCGGAGGCCAACACCTACATCACCGGCCAGACCATCCTTGCCGACGGCGGCATGGTCCGGGCCGTGCCGTAAGGTTCAGCGGAAAAAGAGCAAAAGCCCCCTCCGGAATTTCCGGAAAGGGGCTTTTGCTGTTCTCAGTGTAGCATCAGGAACCAGCCTTGCGTGTACATCCATCTATACCCGGCTGAAGGGTATCTTCCTTCCCGGCAGAGATCACGGCTCTGCCGTCTCCCCGTGCTGCTTCCAGAACTCAAGGGGATTGACCGTCCCGCGGCCTGTCCGTATCTCGAAGTGCAGATGGGGCCCCGTAGCATTTCCCGTTTCGCCCACTGCGGCGATCACCTTCCCCTGGTAGACCTTCTGCCCCTTCTTCACGAACAGACGGTCGCAATGGCCGTAGAGGGAGGAGTTCTTTTCGTCATGCTGCAGGATGACCGCCTTGCCGTACCCTCCCCGTAGACCGGAGAAAAGCACTGTCCCCGCCCTGGCCGCCCGTATGGAGGCTCCGTGGGGAACGGAGATATCGACCCCCATATGATAATCGGCCTCACGGCGTATCGGATGGGTTCTCTGGCCGTAGCGGCTTGTAATCCTGCCCTGCACGAAGAGGGGCCACAGGTACCCCAGGCGGGCTACCCCCTGGGATACGGAGGCCTCGAGGGGCGGGGGCGAAGCGTCCGGGGATGCGGCACAGCCGGCGAAGGTGCTCGCCGAAAGGAGAACGAACACAGCGGCAATTCCGGCTATCCTGGGGAAAACAGTTCTTTTACTCATACCATCATCCTGCCCGTCGAATCTCCTTTTCCATCCTGTGTATTATGATATCAGGAAACGTACCCTCCGTTGATTGATCCGATATACTGGATCCAATATCCACGAAGCAACATGAAAAACGTACACAGTTCGTTGCATTATGTAACAAAATTATGGAAAAATTATTCTTTATGTTCAAGGAGGCAGAAAAATGGGGAAACAGCTTGCGGGGAAACTGCTCGAAAGAGCTGCTGCCCCTGTACAGGATGACACGTGCGAAAGGACTCTGATGATCAATCACACTCTCAACCAGAACAGCTCAGTGTCCATGACCGGACTTCATTTCAAGACCAAATCCTCGGCCTCTCTCGTGGCCCTTAAAGTCCGGTAGGAAAACCGGGAATGTTCGGCCTCGAAGAACGACTTATCGCGACGAAATATGAAAGAGAGGAGCGCCGACGCCTTCTTCTCTCCCGGGGGCTTGCCGAGCCCGGCGGAGAGGAGCTGATTCTCGGTTTCTATCTGAATGACCGTCTCGCCGCCACCGGCTCCCTCGTGGGAAACATCCTCCAGGGAATTGCCGTGCAGGGGGAGTTGGAGGGGGAGGGGCTGGCCTCCACAGTCACCGGAGCCCTTTTGAAAAAGGGAATGGAGCGGGGTCTGAACCACTTTTTCCTCTATTCGAAGCCAGAAGAGGCCAGGCTCTTCGAGGGGCTCGGCTTTTCCTTTCTCGCCTCCGCGAAAGGGCGGTCCTCCGGCCTCGCCGCCTCTCTTCTCGAATGGGGAAGG
>JALHFZ010000107.1 GCA_022837505.1 Synergistaceae bacterium | reverse complement strand
ATGAACCTCGACCTCACCTTCATCGGCGAGCAGGGCTCCGACTCCCCCAAGACCATGGAGATCGCCGGCGAGGCCGGAGAAGGGTTCATCATCCTCACGAACCTCAACCGGGACGACCCCCGGCCCATGGTCCAGGATTTCCTGAAGACCTACCGGGAGCGCACGAAGATCGAACCCGACATGGTCGGCGCCTCGGCCTATGATGCCTTCATGATTCTCGTGGATGCGATGAAGAGGGCAAAGAGCACTGAAGGCCCGGCAATTCAGAAGGCCCTTGTGGAGACGAAGGATTTCGACGGCCTGACCGGAACCATCAACGGATTCGACGAGCGGGGCGAGGTTATCAAGCCCGTGCAGCTTCAGATAATTAAAGACGGACTTTTCCGGTACTACGGCGTGGTGACCGACCCCGAACTGGTTACCCCTCCCACAGCGAAATAAGAGGCTCCACTAAAAGGAGAGGCCGCATCCTTCGGGAAGCGGCCTCTCCTTTGCTGTAATTTTCGGTTCTTTGTTTCAGCCCTCAGTCCAGAAGATGGGTCTCGATGACCTGCTCCATGGAGAATTCCCTTACCCTGAGGGTGTGGCGGACGACCTCCCGCAGGGCCTCAAGGGGGACGGGGCCCACGAGTTCCGTCTCGGCGATCCCCACTCCGTATGAATCGGCCAGGGCCTTCACGAGCTCAAAGACCACGGGAATGGGCGTTTTTTCGTAGTTCGTCAGATTCATGGAGACCTGGACCATCCCCTTCTCCTCCAGGGGAAGGGCGATCCCTCGGCAGTAGCGGAGCCCGCCGGAGGAGAAGCGCATCCTTTTGGCGATCTCCTGCCCCACCTTCAGGTCATTCGTCCTCAGGTTGACGTTGAAGGCGATCAGGGGAAAACGGACGCCCGTCACCGTCGCACCGGACTTTGCGTTGAAGGCGAAGGGCCCCTCGTCGGGGCGCCAGAATTCGTCCTTCATCTTCTCAGAGAGGGCCTCATACTGCCCCTTCCGTATGTCCACAAGGTTCTGCCGCTCGGGTTTCGTGGCGGCGTCCTCGTAGTAGAAGACGGGAACCCCGAGGGAGCCGAGGAACTTTCCGTAGCGGCGGGCGATCTCCAGGGCCTCCTCCTTCTCGACCCCCCTCACGGGGACGAAGGGCGCCACGTCCACGACCCCCTGGCGGGGGTGGCTTCCCTTGTGGACGGCCATGTCTATCCGCTCCACGGCGACCTTCGTGAGATTCATGGCCCCGGCAAGGACGTCTTCGGGCTCGCCGATCCAGGTAAAGACGCTCCGGTTGTGGTCCCGGTCGGAGTCGATGTCCATGACGGTCACTCCGGGAGTTCCCCTCAGGGCCTCCGTGGCCTGGGCGATAATCTCTTCGTCCGTTCCCTCGCTCATATTCAGTTCGCAGAGCAGTATCTTCTTCATGAAAAGTTCCTCCTCAGCACATTTTTTGAGTTCTTGACTTGTTTTCCAGACAAAAACGTATCTTCCGCAGATTCGTCCTGAGAAAATTCCTCACATACTCAGGGAAAAACCCCTCTGACTCAAGGCTCTCCGTGGATTATCCGTGAGATGGTTTTTCAAGTCAATACGGAACTTCCGGACCGGTATCCTCCGGGCAGAGAAGGTGGAGAAAGACCGTGACGGCCAGCAGGTCAGCGCAGCCGCCGGGGCTCAGGCGGCTCTCCGTGAAAAGACAGTCGAGAGCGTGAAGGGCATCCCGTCCTCCCTGGGTTTTCATGCCCCCTGCGGCGAGGATCTCCGCCCCTTTTTTTTTGAGAAGGGTAGCTCCGTCAGAACCGCACCGGGCGAGGACGTTCGTGTCCTCCGATACTGTGAAGAGGACGAGCAGGGCGTTCACCATGGCGTCATTCATCGTCAGCCCTTCCTCCAGATCGCCCTTGAGGCGGGGAAGGGCATGGTCCGTCACGGAGGGAAAGCCCTTTTCAGCCTCTCCCCGTATGCCTGTCACTCCGAAATCCACAAAAAGCCTCTCTCCGGCGGTAAGGGAGCCTCTCTCTTTTCGCCGGGCGGCGGCAAAATCGGCTTCGCCCACCCCCCGGACAATCCCGGCGGCGGCAGTACAGCATTCCCGGGGAGAGAAGGGCGCACCCCTCCGCTCGAGCATCCCCGAGGCGGCGCAGAGGATCCCCAGGGAGAAGATCAGCCCCTTATGGGTGTTGATCCCTCCCGTCGCCTTGAACATGGCCGCCTCCGCTCTCCTCCCCTCTTCTCTCAGAGGGGGAAGAAGCGCGGCCGGGTCGTCTCCCCGAAAATTCCACCCCAAACGGGCAAAGACTCCCCACCACGGGGCGAGGGAAGAGCCGCTCCTCAGAAAGGTGAAGTAGTCCATGTCCCCGTGGGCTCCCCGGGAGAAGGGGTCCACCAGGCCGGGCTTGGGACGGGCGGCGGCCTCGAAGTGGAGGGCCGTATCGGCACACCGGGCGATCCGGGCGGAGGATTCCTCCCGGAAAGAAAAGGGTTTTTCCGCCCCTTCCCACCCCTTCCAGAGGAATTCAACACTTTTTTCGATTTCCTCCGGCGGGTGGGTTCTCTCCCGGGTGCATTCCGCCGCCGGACGGCCGCAGAGAAGACATCTTCTCGGCGGAAGGGAGAGGTCCTCCCTGCCCACCGTCTGTCCGGAGGGGTTCATGACATCTCCATCGGCGAGGGGGCCAAGGGGGTGATGCTCCTCGAAGGCTATGGCGGCCTTTTTGACCTCCTCCGCCCCGGCGGAGACGACCAGGTACCCTTCGGGCCCGTCGGCCCCGAGGTGAAACTCCTCCCCCCCGGGAGGGAAGCCCCTCTCCTCGAAAGAGTCCAGAAGGGCCCGGTGAACCTCCCGGGCTCGCTGCGCCCACTCTTCCCGAAGGCGCAGCGGCGCGGGCATGCGAAGGGTCAGCGTGACCAGGGAAGATCCGGGGGGAAGGGCCTCCGCTTCTCTCAGCCTTTTCCTCCACCGCTCCTCCCTCGCCTCGAGCAGGGGGTTGATCACCTGGCCTCCGTGGCCCTTTCGAAAGCCGTCTCAAGGCGGGCCCGAAGGGTGCACTCGAGCGCCCCCCGGTCATTGACGGCAACCGTCGCCCCCTCGATACCGGAGGCGGCGGCCGCTTCTTCGGCCACGGAGCGAATCCGAGGGCCGAACTGGCGGAAGACGATGCTCTCTACCGAAATCTCGATATTTCCGTCGTCCCTCGGGCTCACCGAGACGAGCACGTCGCTCGATTCAAGGGACCCTGCCACAGAACTTCTCAGCGCTTTCATAAACTATCTCCCTTCAGGGCTCTGCCCCGGTTCAGTGTCTTGATTCGGTCTTCCGGATCTTTTCCAGTATCGGCAGGGCTTCGGGGGAGGAGAGCCAGCTCCATGTCGTCTCCGGCACCAGCTCCTCCACATCCTCAAGTCGGCCCTCATGAAGGAGCTCCCTGACCCTCGAGGCGCTCACCGCCGTCCCCTCCCTCTCGTACCGGGGCATCTCCCGGACGGCGACGGAGGGAAAGCCGTCCTTCCCCGCGGGAAGGATCTCCTTCATTGTCTCATTGTACAACGAGGTCACGGGGCAGAAGGGCTCCGTTCCCACGAAACGGGAGGTCACCCGGAGGGGCGGGGCTATGTGCCGCCGAAACATCTCGAGATCGAGGGCGGCGTGGAGCTCCGTGATCCCCTCCTCCCTCCCTCCGGCGGCCAGGCGGGTGAAGTAGGTCGGAAAGGTGGCGGAAGAGATGACATAGGGGCCGCCTGGAAGGACGGTTACGTTGGCCAGATCGGCACTCCCCTCCCACACGAGACGAAGGCGGACCTCGAAGGGGAAGAGGGATTTGTCCTCCTGCACTACGAGGACATAGAGCCAGGGAACCCGGTCCGAGGCGTACTCGAGCAGGCTGCGGTGTCCGAGGGTGAAGGGGTTGCAGTTCACCACCACGCACCCCGCCCCATCGGGCTTCCCCTCCGATTCTTTTTTCAGAAAAGCCCTCCAGGAGGCGAGGCCCGGCCTTCCCCATTCGAGAAGAGAGGCGGCGAGGCCGGAGGACCGCCCTTTCGCGGAGGCGAGAAAGGAAAAGCCGAGCCCCTCGAAGAGCCTGGCCTCTTC
>JALHFZ010000028.1:16198-36856 GCA_022837505.1 Synergistaceae bacterium | reverse complement strand
TCGGGACAGACGGTCGATCTACGGTCTTTCAAAAAAAAGTCCAGTCTCCGATGCCCGCCTTCGGGAGATGATCTCTCTCGCCGTTAAATATACCCCTTCGGCATACAATTCCCAGAGCGCCAGGGTGGTCCTCCTATTGGGCGAGCATCACGACCGGTTCTGGAATATGGTGAAGAAAGTTCTGAGGAAAAAAGTTTCTCCTGAGAAGTTTCCCCAGACTGAGGAGAAGATCGAGTCCTTCCGGAACGGCTACGGAACGATCCTCTTCTTCGAGGACCTGGAAGTGGTGGAGGAGCTGCAGCACAAATTTCCCAGCTATGCGGAACTGTTCGGCCTGTGGTCCCAGCATTCTTCAGGGATGCTCCAGTTCATCCTCTGGACGGGCCTTGAATCCGAGGGGTTGGGCGCATCCCTTCAACACTACTCCAATCTGGTGGAGGATGAGGTGAAAAAAGAATGGTCTCTTCCCCGGAAATGGCACCTTCTGGCCCAGATGCCCTTCGGAATGCCGACGGTAGAGCCCGATGAGAAGGAGTTCGAACCCCTGGACAAGCGGATAAAAATTTTCGACTGATTTTTGGCAATCAGTCCCTGCGGGCGCTCCTCTCTCCCCTTTATCCGGAGGAGAGGAACGCCTTTTTCTTGACAGGCCGGCGGCACGGGTCATAATACTAAATGCAGGAAAACATAGAAAAGAGGGAAGAGCGGATGGACCGGATGGACCGGGGAAAAGAAGCGAAAAGGACCATATTTCTAGGGCTTTGGGTGAACGTGTTCCTCACTCTGTTTAAATATGCTGCCGGTTTTTTCGGCCGTAGTTCCGCTATGATCGCCGATGCGACCCATTCCCTTTCCGATCTCTTCACCGATGTCGTCGTCTTCTTCGGCCTCTTTGCCTCACAAAAACCTGCCGATTCATGCCACCCCTACGGCCACGGCAAGATTGAGGCCCTTTTAGCCACCCTCTGTGGAATCACTCTTCTCGGAGCGGGTGCCGGGATTTTCTGGTCCGGGGCCGTAAGGATTGCGGATTTTCTTCAGGGGGAGGCCGGACGTTCTCCGGGGATGATCGCCCTCTGGGCCGCTCTGATCTCCGTCTCATCGAAGGAGATTCTCTACCGCTACACCTTCACCCGGGGGAAGGCCCTCGACAGCTCCGTCCTCATCGCCAAGGCCTGGGATCACCGTTCCGATGCCCTTTCGTCCGTTGGAACACTTTTCGGAATCGGCGGGGCAATCTTCGGAGGGGACAAATGGAGAATTCTCGACCCCGTCGCGGCCGTGGTGGTGAGCGTTTTCGTGCTTCGGGCAGCATACCCCATCCTCAGGGACAGCCTGGACGAGCTTATCGAGGGATCCCTGCCGCCTCCCGTGGAGGAACGGGTGAAGGAAGTTTTACTAGCAAGAGACGGAGTGAAATCCTTTCATAAGCTGAAGACCCGCCGGATCGGCAGCTCCATCGCCGTGGATGTCCACATACATATGAGGGGGGACATGACCCTCTCCGAGGCCCACGAGATCTCCCGGCAGGTAGAGGAGGACCTCTGGCGGGCCTTCGGCGAGGATACCCATATCTCCCTCCACATGGAACCCCCGCCGAAGGGGAAGAAGGGGTAAAATGATCCTGTTTCCGGCCGGGCTGAAACAGGGGAGCCGGAAGTTTCTTTCTCCGCAAATCACCGCCTAAAGGAGCGTTTAGAACAATGGACATGCAACCCTCAAAAGCAGCAAATTTCATCGAACAGATTATCCGGGAGGACCTCGAGTCCGGCCGGGTGAAGTCGGTCGTCACCCGATTTCCCCCTGAGCCGAACGGCTATCTCCATATCGGCCACGGCAAATCCATATGCCTCAACTTCGGCCTCGCCGAACAGTTCGGCGGTCAGTGCAATCTCCGCTTCGACGACACCAACCCCGAGAAGGAAGAGACGGAATACGTGGAATCCATAATGCACGACGTCCAGTGGCTCGGTTTTCAGTGGGACAACCTTCGTTTCGCCTCCGATTATTTCCATCAGTTCTACGAATGGGCTCTCGAGCTGATCGACTCGGGAAAGGCCTATGTGGATTCCCAGTCCGCTGACGAGATCCGGGAGACCCGGGGAACTCTGACCTCGCCTGGGTCGCCCTCCCCCTGGCGGGACCGCCCGGTGGAGGAGAACCGCGACCTCTTCGAAAAAATGAAGAGGGGGGAATTCGAAGAGGGAGCCTGCGTCCTCCGGGCGAAGATCGCCATGGACCACCCCAACCTTAATATGCGCGATCCGGTGCTCTACCGCATCCTCCACCGAGGCCATTTCCGCACCGGGGACGAATGGTGCATCTACCCCATGTATGATTTCGCCCACGGATACGAGGATGCCATCGAGGGAATCACCCATTCCATCTGCACCCTCGAGTTCGAGGATCACCGTCCCCTCTACGAGTGGCTCCTCGACAACGTCTCCGTTCCGTCGAAGCCCCGCCAGTTCGAGTTCGCCCGGCTGAACCTCACCTACACGGTGATGAGCAAGCGTCTTCTCATGACCCTCGTCAGGGAGGGGATTGTCTCGGGATGGGACGACCCCCGGATGCCCACCCTCTCGGGTTTTCGCCGGAGGGGGTACACTCCTTCGGCAATCCGGCGGTTCTGCGCCGAGATCGGGGTATCGAAGGCGAACAGCCTTGTGGACCTCGAATTTCTGCATTTCATCATCCGGGAGGAGCTGAACGCCGCATCTCCCCGGGCCATGGCTGTCCTTGATCCCCTGAAGGTGGTTATCGAAAACTATCCCGAAGGGCAGGTGGAAATGGTCGAGGCCGAGAACAACCCCGAAGACCCCTCCGCCGGCGTCCGCCAGGTCCCCTTTTCCCGGGAGATCTTCATCGAACGGGAGGATTTCATGGAAAATCCTCCGAAAAAATTCTTCCGCCTCTCTCCCGGCCGGGAAGTCCGCCTCAAGCACGCCTATTTCATCACCTGCACAGAGGTAGTTCGGAACGAAGCGGGGGAGATCACCGAGCTCCGGTGCGTCTACGACCCCGAAAGCGGGGGAGGGCAGGCCCCGGACGGACGAAGGGTCAAGGGAACCCTCCACTGGGTCTCCTGCGAACATTCCGTAGAGGCGGAAGTGCGCCTCTATGACAGGCTTTTCACCCTCCGGGACATGAGCGAGATGGAGGAGGGGAAGGAATACCGGGATTATCTCAACCCCTCTTCCCTTGTGGTGCTGAAGCACAGCCGGATAGAGCCGTCTCTTGCGGCAGCCAAACCCCTTGAGCGTTTCCAGTTCCTCCGCCAGGGGTATTTCTGTGCCGACCGGGATTCAACGGCTGAACGGCCCGTCTTCAACCGGACGGTCACCCTCAAAGACAGCTGGGCGAAGCTCGTTCGGAAGGATCAGACAGACTGATCTTCCGGAAAGAACCTCCCTTACAGTACGGATTTTTCCTCCGAAAGTGATAAAATGGAATAGATGCACCCCGATTCTTCCTGAAAAGAAGCAAAGAAGAGTCGGCGCAGAGAGGAGGCTCGGCTCGATGAAAGATCCCTTTAACAATGTACCTTCGGAAAAATATAAAGAGAAGCGTGTGACCTGTCCGGAATGCGGCAGCGAAGTGCCCGGCACCTTTCGCTTCTGCCCCGAGTGCGGAAACGCCATGCCCGCAGTCCAGCCGCCCCCGGTCCCCCCTCCCCCTGCGGAGGTTCCGCCCCCTCCTCCGGCCAGGGTCCGGGTAAACCCCGATCGGACGGAAAAATCCTTCCGGGAGTTCAACGCCGTGGCCAGAAAACGGCGCCGCAAGGACGAAAGGCGCAGCATCCTCCCCCTTCTCCTCCTCTTTCTCATCCTCATTTCGTCCATCGGCGGAGGAGTGTACTGGTTTTTGAGAAAGGCCGAGGAGACCCCCTGGGACAGCGCCGTAATCGAAAAGCCCGTGCAGAAAACAGGGAACGGAACGGCATCACAGCCTCCGCCCCCTCCCCTCACCCCTGCACCTCCGGCGGTACAGCCCGGAGAAGCTCCCCCTGCTTCCCCCGCACCTCCGGCGGTGCCGGCAGCCCCGGCGGCTACTGCCGTTCCGGCGGGAGAGATACCGGAGATCACCTCACCTACGAGGGGGGTTGTTATCGGTTCCAACGTGAACTACCGGGGGGACCATTCTCTGGGAAGCCCCGTGGTGGGGAAGGTTTCTTCCGGCAACAGGGTTGAAGTCCTTGAGTCGTGGACCAGCGACGAGGCAGCCGAGGCGGTGACCCTCACCGATCTCACCCTGACGTCCGGAGGGAAGACCGTCAAGATCCCCAGAGGAAAGGGAGTGAATATCGCCGGAACCTCAGGAACAGCCGGGAAGGTGAAGATCACCCTGCCCGAGGACAAGGCAAAGACCGTCTACGAGGTCTCTGAAGCCTCCCTGAGCGATGCCCAGGCCTGGCCCTGGTACCGCATCAAGCCGACGACCGGAAAAGAGGGGTGGATCTTCGGAAAATTCCTCACCGTCCTCGATGTCAAGGACAACTCCCTTTCGGAGAGCGCCCTCGAGATCCCCCTGACATCCTTCGGAACCAACCGCCAGGAGCTTGAGCAGGCCCTCGGCAAGCCGTCGAAAACCACTCCGAAAAAACTCACTGCAGCCCAGGGGGGCGGAACGGAAGTCACCCTCGTCTTCCCCGGCGCAACGGTCGTCCTTCATGAGAAGGACGGGACTTCAGAAGTGCGCTCCCTCGCCGTCACCTCGGCCAAGCACCCCCTCGACGGCGGACTCGGAGTGGACATAGGCCGCCGGGATGTTCTGGCCCTCCTGGGACTGCCGAACGATATTGACAAGGGGGCGGAGATTTACCGCCTTGACGGAAACAGGGGCATACGGATCGTCTACGAAAATTACCGGGTTAAATCCCTGCTGCTCGGAAGGCTGAAGTGACGGGAGAGGGCACCATGGAGTTCCCCCCCGTCCCCGGAACGTCCTTTCTCCCCGTCAGCCGGGAGGACATGGACGCCCGGGGGTGGAAAGAGGTCGACTTCCTCATGGTCAGCGGAGACGCCTGCGTGGACCACCCCTCCTTCGGCCCCGCCGTGATCGCCCGGGTACTCGAAAGCCGGGGGTACAGGGTGGGGATGATCGCCCAGCCCGACTGGCGGTCGAAGGACGCCTTTCTCGCCCTCGGCCGCCCCCGGCTGGCCGCCCTCGTCTCGGCGGGGAACCTCGACTCCATGCTCAGCCGCTTTACCGCATCGAAGAAGGGGCGGAGCAGCGACAGCTACTCCCCCGGAGGAAAGTCCGGCCTCCGCCCAGACCGGGCGACCATCGCCTACTGCAGCAGAATTCGGGAATGCTGGAAGGATATCCCCCTCGTCATCGGCGGCGTGGAGGCGAGTCTCCGGCGTTTCGCCCATTACGACTACTGGTCAGACTCGGTCCGCCGGTCCATGCTCTTCGACAGCCAGGCGGATCTCCTCGTCTACGGCATGGGGGAGAAGACCATTATCGAAATAGCCGACCTGCTCGACCGGGGGGCCCCCGTGGAGAATCTGAAGACCCTCCGGGGAACGGTCTGCAGGGTGTCATCCCCGCCGGAAATCAAAAAGAGAGTGGATGTCCCCTCCTTCGAGGAGGTCTCTGCCGACCGGCGCGCCTTCGCCGAGGCATTCCGCCTCCAGTCCCTTGAACAGGACCCCTTCTCGGGAAAAACCGTCATCCAGCCCCACGGATCTGCCTATATCCTTCAGAACCCCCCGTCTTTTCCCCTTTCTGAAAAAGAGATGGATGCCATCTATGACCTTCCCTATACGAGGACCTATCACCCCTCCTACGAGGCCGAGGGGGGAGTTCCCGCCATCCGGGAGGTCCGGTTCAGCCTCACAAGCCACCGGGGGTGCTTCGGAAGCTGCTCCTTCTGCGCCATCCACTATCACCAGGGGAGGATCATCCAGGCCCGCAGCCACGAATCCCTTCTGAGAGAAGCCCGGCTGCTCACCACCCTTCCCGACTTCCGGGGGTATATCCACGATGTGGGAGGGCCCACGGCGAACTTCCGCATCCCCGCCTGCGGCGAACAGCTCGTGCGGGGGGCGTGCAAGACCCGCCAGTGCCTCTACCCGACCCCCTGTCCGAAGCTCCGGGCAGACCATTCCGACTACCTGGACCTTCTGCGGAAAATCCGGGCCCTTCCGGGGGTGAAAAAGGTCTTCATCCGGTCGGGAATCCGCTATGATTATGTTCTCGCCGACAGGAAGACCCCTTTTCTCGAAGAGCTGTGCGCCCATCACGTGAGCGGGCAGCTGAAGGTCGCCCCTGAGCATGTGTCCGAGGGCGTACTGAAGCTCATGGGTAAATCAGGCCGGCAGGTCTACGAACGGTTCATGGCCGAGTACGGGGCAATGAACGAAAAACTCGGAAAGAAGCAGTATATCGTCCCCTACTTCATCGCCTCCCATCCGGGAGCGGGTCTGAAGGAGGCCGTGGAGCTCGCCGAGTTTCTGAGGGACGTCCGTTTTCAGCCTGAACAGGTGCAGGATTTCATCCCCACTCCGGGCAGCCTCTCCACCTGCATGTACTACACGGGGCTCGACCCCTTCACAGGGGAGGAGGTTCACGTCCCCCGGGACAGGACCGAGCGGAAGATGCAGCGGGCCCTCCTTCAGTACGGCGAACCCCGCAACCGGGAGACGGTCATCCAGGCTCTGAAGGCCGCGGGACGGGAAGATCTCATAGGTACAGGCCCCCTCTGTCTCGTGAAGCCCCAGCACAGGGAGGACGGACGGAGAGGGGGAAAAGATCCTAGGGTTTTTCGGAAGGGGAAGGGAGAAGGGACGAAAAGGAGCGGACCAGGGAAGGCCCGGCCTCGGTGAGAAGCACCGCGAGGAAGATCAGGACGCACCCGGCGGCCATGGAGGGTGTGAACACCTCCCCCAAAAGATAGATGCCCGAGAGTGCCCCGAAGACCGACTCGAGGCTCAGCAGTATGGCCGTATGGGCCGAGGGTGTGAACTTCTGGGCGATATTCTGGATGGAAAAGGCGATGAAGGTGCAGAAGACGATGGTGTAGCCGATGCTCCAGAGCCCCGCTCCTCCCGGAAGGAACCCGGGCCATGTCTCGAAAAGAAGGGCCAGGGGAAGGCTCATGAGGGCCACCACGGCGATCTGGAGGACGGCCAGGACCAGGGGGTCGGTTTTCGAAGCATAATGCTCCACCGCCACAAGCTGACAGGCGAAGAAAAAGGCGCACAACAGGGTCAGCCCGTCGCCGAGCCCCATGGAAAACCCCTGCCGGAGGGTCAGCAAACCCATCCCCCAGAGGCACAGAAAGGAAGCGGCGAAGGAGAGCCCGCCGGGATATTTCTTTCTCAGAGCCCAGACAAGAAAAGGGACGATCACCACGTAGGTGGCCGTCAGGAAAGCCTGCTTCCCCGGGGTGGTGTAGTTCAGCCCCAGGGTCTGGGTGGCGAACCCAAGAAAGAGGAAGACCCCCACAACTCCCCCCGCCTCGTAATCTTTTCTCCGGAGGCCCCGGATCCGTTTGCGGAAGAGGAGGGCCATGAGCAGAAATGCTCCGGTAAACCGGAGGGTCAGCAGCCAGAAGGTGGGGTAGCTGTCCAGGGCGTCCTTCATGGCGACGAAACCGAGCCCCCAGAAGAGGGCGACGAGGACAAGGGAGAGGTCGGCTATAAGGGATTGCATCTTTGGCGAAACGGGCATGGCGGCGGCTCCTTCAGCAGGGAATTTCACAACAGCGATAAGTATAGCACCTTCACCGGAATCTTCTTCATTCTAACTGCTGATTTTATCCTTAAGTTAATGAAAAAATTAACTTTTATTTACACCCGAAGTATCTGGAGTATAATGTATCCGAATCGACGGAACCGGAATAAAGGAACAGGGGGTGGGTATGTGTATGTTTTTGTCGTTTCTTTCTTGATGTATCTTCTGCTCGTCTGGTCGGGCGGAGGAGTGGGGATTTTCGAACTTTTCGTCGCTCTGATTCTTTCCGCGGTCATCGCTTTGCTTTTCCACAAGTGGCATCCCGAAAAGAAGTTCAGCGTCAGCGGGCTCAATCCCAGGAAATGGTTCGATTTTCTTCATTATCTCTTCGGGCCCTTTGCAGTAGGGCTGGCAAAGGCCAACATCGACGTGGCCAAACGGGTCATCACCGGAAATATCCGTCCGGGCATCGTACGGGTGAATCCGGGGCTGAAAACTGACCTGGGCAAGACGATCCTCGCCGACTCGATCACTCTGACTCCGGGTACTCTCACGGTGGATATCGACGACGAAGGATGGTTTTACATTCACTGGCTCTTCGTCCGGGACGAGAACCCCGCAGAAGAAGAGCTCTACGGAGATTTCGCCTGCTGGGCAAGGAGGTTGGCTGAATGACTACGAAGCTTCTGTTTTTCGCCGCCATGCTGATGGGGTTCTATGCCCTTACGGTCTTCTGGCGGCTTGTGGCCGGACCGGAGACGGCGAACCGGGCAGTCGCCCTTGACACCCTCAACAGCCTCGTGGTGGCGCTGATGATCATCCTCGCCGCGGCCTACGATTCAGTGGTCATGGTGGACGTTGCCATTGTGTACGCCGCCCTCTCCTTCGTGGGAACCCTGTTCATAGCCCGGTACATCGAAGGGGAGGTCTAGAGCCGTGACTTTTCTGCTCGTAGGGGCTCTCCTGCTGGTCAGTCTCTTCTTCAACGGACTGGGAGCCTTCTCCCTCTACCGTTTTCCCGATGTCTATACCCGGCTTCACGGGGCGACGAAGTGCACCACCTTCGGCACCCTATTCGCCGCTTTTGCCGTCTCCCTCTTCTCCGTCATCCGCTTCTTCGAGACGGGAGAGGGGCGCTTCATCGTGCTTCTCATCCACACCCTCATCGCAGCGGCGGTGCTTCTCATCACAAACGCCACCAGCGCCCACGCCATCGCCCGGGCCGCCCACAGAAGCGGTTTGCTTCCCGCGAGGGCCGTGGTGGACAGGCTTGAGGAAAAAGAAGAAATGAAAGGCGGTGCCGCCCATGATTGATCTCATGCATACAGCAGTTCTGATCATGCTGCTTCTCTCCGCTTTTTTCGTCCTCTGGTTAAAGGAACTTATCGCCTCGGCAATCGCCCTGGCGGCATTCAGCCTCACGCTGGCGGTGGAGTTCTACATTCTCCAGGCTCCTGACGTCGCCATCGCTGAAGCCGCCATCGGAGCGGCCCTGAGCACCACTATCTTTATCATCGCCATCCGGGCCTGCAGCACCGTCCGGAAGATTCAGGGAGATGGAAGAAAATGAAGAAAACACTTTTTGTCGCAGCAGCCATAATTATCGGCGGCCTTCTCATAGGCGCCCTTGATATGGTGCACCCCTTCGGCAACCCCGGGGCTGCCCCCATGGACAACTATTACCTCGAAAACTCCCTTAAAGAGCTTTCGACGGAGAACATCGTCACCTCCATCGTCTTCGACTACAGGGGGTTTGACACCCTCGGCGAAGCGGCGGTCCTCTTCACCGCCCTCTGTTCGATAACGGTCCTCTTCCGGGAAGGGAGGAAAAAGTAATGAATCCCCTTTCCCTCATCGTACGGGTCGGATGTGACATTTTCGCGTGGTTCATGCTCGTCTTCGGAACGAACGTCATCATCCACGGCTATATGAGCCCGGGAGGCGGTTTCCAGGGGGGCGCCATCGCGGCGACCTTCATAGTTTTCCTCCTGGTGGCCTACGGTAGCCGGAGGGTCCACTCGTGGGTCAACGAGGGGATCTACGACGTCCTCTTCGACGAACTGGGACTTCTGTCCTTCATAATCCTGGCCTTTCTCGGCCTTCCCACCTCCTTTTTCTTCAACTACCTTGCAACGCCCCTCGGCGTCGCCTCCCCCTGGTTCACCCCGGGAGCGGGCACGATCTTTTTCATGTCCATAGCCGTGGGAATTGAGGTTACCGGTGCTCTTTCCCTGGTCATCCTCAACATGCATCGAGGAATCCGGCTCTTCTCAGAGAGCCCCATGGAGGAGGAATTGGGTCATGATCGGTAACGGTCCCTTTCTGGCGGTGGGAATACTCTTCCTCATCGCCCTTGTCGGCATATTCACTCAGAAGAACCTGATCAAGATCGCCATGGCGATCGCAATCCTGGGCTCTTCCGTCAACCTGTTTCTCGTTGCCCTGGGGTACCGCACCGGCGGCACCGTCCCCATCCATTACCTTGCCGGGGAGGGGGGCCCCATGGTCCTTCCCACCCCCCAGGCCATGACCCTGACGGCCATCGTCATCGCCCTTGCGACCACGGCGCTGCTGCTGTCGCTCATCATGCTCATCTACCGTCACTACGGAACGATCAATGTTGACGA
Source organism: Synergistaceae bacterium (assembly GCA_022837505.1). GTDB lineage: Bacteria > Synergistota > Synergistia > Synergistales > Aminobacteriaceae > JALHFZ01. The sequence continues at coordinate 26,549 of JALHFZ010000028.1, read as the reverse complement.
GATCCGGAGGTTGAGGGGATGAACCTGAACGAACACCTTCCGGCCCTGCTGCTGGCCGTGCCTCTCCTCGGGGCCTTTACCGCACCGCTCTTCTCCCTCGGGGGGAAATTCCTGCGGAATGCAGCCCTGCTGGCCGCGACGTTCCTCACCCTGGTGGTGGCCTTTCTCCTGTGGAGGCATGTGAGTGCGGCGGGGGTTGCTGTCTATGTCATGGGAGCGAAATCGGCTGCCCTGACCCTTCCCTCGGGGATGAAGTTTCCCATACGGATCATCCTCGAAGTTGACGCCTTCAGTGCCTTCATGGCCCTGACGGGTGCGATCGCCTCCTTTGCGGGGGCACTTTTCTCCCTTAACTACATGAACCGGTTCACCGGGCTCAACCGTTTCGTCTCCCTCTACTGCCTGCTCACGGCGGGGATGCTCGGAATGATGGTGACGGGCGACCTCTTCAACTTCTTCGTCTTCTTTGAAGTGGCCTCCATAGCCTCCTTCGGTCTCATCGCCTTCTGGCGGGACAAGCCCGAGGCCATCGAGGCGAGCTTCAAGTACGCCCTGGTCTCCCAGGTGGCCTCCATGTTCATCCTTGTGGCCGCCGGAGCCCTTTACGGCAAGTACAACATCCTGAATATGGCCGCCATGGGGAGCGTCCTGACCCTCGGCACCCTTGAGAAGGTGGCCCTCGTCTTCCTCGTGGGGGCTCTGGCGTGCAAGTGCGGCGCCTTCCCCATGCACATGTGGCTTCCCGACGCCTACGCCGAAGCGCCCTCGGGGGTGACCTGCCTCCTCGTGGCGGTAAGCCAGGCGTCCCTCTACGGACTGATGAGGGTCTGCTTCTCCCTCTACGGCGTCACCCTGGGGAGCAGCTTCCTTCCCTGGGTTATCATTCTCCTCGGCCTGGCCTCCATGTTCTTCGGGGTCTCCATGGCGGTGGTGCAGCATGAGATCAAGCGGCTCATGGGGTACCACTCCGTCTCCCAGGTGGGGTACATGCTCCTCGGCCTCGGCGCCGGCCTTCTCGTCCTCCCCGATCCGGCAGCCCTCGCTTCCTACGGCCTCACGGCCATCTCAGGAGGCATCTACCACATGTTCAACTACACCATGTACAAGGCCCTGCTCTTCCTCACCGCCGGGGCAATCTACTACGCCACGGGAACGCGGGATCTGAACGAAATGGGCGGCCTTGCCAAAAAGATGCCCTATACGACTTTCATGTTCGTCATCGCGGCGGCGGCCATCTCGGGCCTGCCCCCCTTCAACGGATTCGTCTCGAAGCTGCTCATCTACGAGTCAGTCTTCGCAATCCACCCCGCCCTCACGGTGGTCGCCCTGCTGACCTCCGTGCTGACCCTGGCCTCCTTCGTCAAGGTCTTTCAGACGGCCTTCCTCGGTCCCCGGAAGTTCAGCCTTTCCGGCGTGAAGGAAGTACCCTCGGGGATGCTCCTCGGGATGACCGTCCTCACCGTGGCCATCATCGGCGCGTCCCTCTTCCCGACCTGGACGCTCTCCCATCTTGTGGAGCCTGCCGCAAAGGCCCTCGTTGACCAGGGCGCCTACATCGGCGCCGTCATGGGAGGTGGAATGTAATGTGGACGAAAGTCTTCACCGGCTTCGGATACTGGGATGTGGTCTCCTGGATCCTCTTCTTCCTCATCGCTGCGGGGTTCATGAAGTTTATCCGCTCCCTCGGCCGGTCAGATTATAAAAAAGGCACCGACCAGGATGAAATATACTGGTCAGGAAACCCCGTCCCCGAGGACGGATCGGATATCACCGTCCCCGCTTCCTCGGCCTACTGGGGATTCCGAAAGGCTCTCGAGCCCTATTACCGGGCGCTGACAGGAATGCACACGGGGATCGCCACGGACATTGTGGGGTACTACATCCTCATTGTGGCCCTCATGGCTGTGCTGATCCTGATCGTGTAGGAGGTCGAAACCCATGAAGCTAGAAAAATACCTTGAAATTCTTCCGAAGTCGCTCTGGGTGACGACCTGCAATTCAGGTTCGTGCAACGGATGCGACATAGAAATAGTGGCGACCATCAGCCCCCGGTACGACATCGAGCGGCTGGGCATGAAACTGGTGGGGACGCCCCGCCATGCGGACGTCCTCGTGGTCACCGGCCCCGTCACGAAGTACATGACGGAGCGCCTCCGGAGGATCTACGAGCAGGTTCCGGACCCGAAGGTCGTCATCGCCGTGGGGAACTGCGGAGCCTCGGGAGACGTGTTTTACAAATCCTATAACCTCGACGGCCCCATCGACAGGATCATCCCCGTGGACGTCTATGTCCACGGCTGTCCTCCCCGGCCGGAGGCAATCATCGAAGGGGTGGCGAAGGCAGTGCTGAAGCTTGAACGCCTCAGAAAAGATCTTGTGAAAGCGAGCGTGGAAGGGGCATGACATTTCTGAATATTTCTCAGGATATCCCTCCGGTGCCGGTACCCGCCGGCGAAATAACCGCCCGCATTGCGGAGGTTTTCGGAGAGGGCTCGGTGGGAAGAATCGCCGACAGAAAAGCCGGAAGGGATGACCGGGGGTGGTTCACCGACCTCTGGCTCTCCGTGGAGAAGGAACGTTTTCTCGAGATGATCGATCTCCTCGCGGAGTTTGATTTCCCCCATTTTCATGTAATCTCGGGGAACGATGACGGCGAGGCCGTGACCCTCCATTATCATCTCAGCCTCTTTCGGCTGGCAGGGAGAGGGGAGCGGGTCGGCGTCACCGTCTCGGTCCCTGTGTATAAAACCGATCTCGTGATGCCTTCCCTTTTTTCCCGCATCCCCGGGGTGGAGTACAGCGAGCGGGAGATCCGCGAGATGCTCGGCATCGATTTCGATGGTCTGCCCAACAAGGCCCTCATCTTTCTTCCCGAGGACTGGGACGAGACCATCAAGCCCTGGCGGAGAGATGAAACAGGCCCGGGCGCCGACGATGTACGGCATCTTTCCTAGGAGGACAAGAATATGGAAAAAAAATACAAGATTCCTATAGGCCCCGTTCACGTGGGGCTGAAAGAGCCCATCACCGCATGGCTCGACCTCGAGGGGGAGAAGATCGTGGGCGCCACGGTGCGCCCCGGGGCGATTCACCGGGGGATAGAATACATGGCCCGGGACCGCAATCCCATCCAGGTGATCTACCTGTCCGAACGGATCTGCGGCATCTGCTCCTTTAGCCATATCATGGCCTTCGTCCGGGCAGTGGAGGATGCGGCGACTATCCCCGTCCCGCCGAGGGCGCAGTATATCCGCACTCTTGTCCTTGAGCTCGAGCGCCTCCATTCCCATATGCTCTGGGCCGGCGTCGCCTGCTATACCATAGGCTTCGACTCGGCCTTCCATCTCGGGATGGTCCTCCGGGAGAAGGTCATGGATGTCCTCGAGGCCCTCTCGGGAAACCGGGTGAACTACGGCGTCGGCACTGTGGGGGGCGTACGGTGGGACATCACCCCTGCCGTTGCCAAATCTGTAAAGGATATGCTCCGGTATTACCGCCGGGAGTTCTCCCCCTTCTACGATGTGGTGACGGGAGACCCCATAGCCCTCGCGCGGATGCGCAACGTGGGTGTGCTCACCTACGAAGAGGCCGTCCGCCATACCGCCGTTGGACCGACCGCCAGGGCCAGCGGCGTGCGGTGCGATCTGAGAAAGACATCCCCCTATGAGGCCTACGGCGATTTCAGCGTCGAGGCGATCGTCCCCCAGGATTTCTACGGAAAAGCCTACGGCGACGTCTTCGACCGTTTTCTCGTGAGAGTGCACGAGGTCTACCAGTCCCTCGAGATCATCGACCATGTCATGGAGGGGCTGCCCGAGGGGGAGATCCTCTGGGAGAAGAACCTGAACAAGGTCCTCGCCTATACGAAAAAAGCCGAGGGCACCGGAATTGCCTCCATAGAGGCCCCCCGGGGGGACGACACCCACGTGGTTCACCTGGCTGCCGGGGATGAAAACGTGACCTGGTGGAAAGTCCGGGCACCCACCTACGCGAACGCCGTCTCCTGGCCGCTCATGTTCAGAAACAACGAGCTGGCCGATGCTCCCCTGATCATCAACAGCATCGACCCGTGCATCTCCTGCATGGAGAGGATGCTCATCACCGACGCCTCGGGGGAGAAATCTGTGGTCACCCGGACGGAACTGCTCGATAAATGCAGAGAAAAAACAAGGAGGCTGATGGGGAAATGATCATCAATCTGATCATGCGTCTTGTGGCAGGTTCGGCCCTCCTGCTTCTCGTCCTCGTCCTGGCATTTTTCTTCGACGGTGCGGACAGGATCGTCAGCGCCAGGATGCAGCGCCGGTACGGCCCTCCCATCTGGCAGCCCTTCTACGATTTTCTCAAGCTCCTGGGCAAAGAGAACATCGTTCCCCGCCATGCGACCCCCTGGGCCTTCAACGGAGCTCCCTGGATGGCTGCGGCGAGCGCCCTTCTGATCTTTCTGTACATCCCCATCGGATCCCTTCCTCCCATTCTCGGAGGAGAGGGGGATATCATCCTGATCCTCTATCTTCTCATCCTCTCCGCCGCCTCCATGGCCGTGGGGGGGTTCGCCAGCGGCAACCCCATCGCCAACGTGGGTGCCCAGCGGGAGATGATCCTCATGATGAGCTACGAGCTTCCCCTCGCCGTGGTGGCCTCCACCCTCGCGTGGATTGCCTATAAAACGGGGATGCCCGGCGAACCCTTCAGCCTTGAGACCTTCAGCGGCATGTCCGTCTGGAGCGTCCTCGGGAAGTCGGGGGTCGTGGGCGTGGCCTGTCTCTTCGCGGCCCTGGTCCTCGTGGTGCCCGGAGAGACGGGCAAGGGGCCCATGGATATTCCCGAGGCCAAGACGGAGATTCTCGAAGGGCTCATCATCGAATATTCCGGAACGAACCTTGCCCTTTTCAAGGTCACCTTCGCCCTCCGTTCCCTGATCATGGCCTCCCTCATCGTCGCCCTCTTCTTTCCGTGGTCCCTCGGGAGGATGATCGGCTTCGGGGGGATATTCCTCTTTGCCCTTGACTTCGTCTTCTTCTGGGTCAAAGTCTTCCTCGTCTACATGGCGGTGATCACCTTTATGCGGACCGCCTTCGGCCGGTTCAAGATCTGGCAGGCCTCCGAATTCTACATCATCAAGGTGGCGGGACTCTCCCTTGCCGGGATGATCCTCGTCTCCGTCGACCTTCTGCTCTAGGAAAGGGGGAAGCGCAGTGAACCGAATGACGATACAACTGATACACCAGCTCTGGGAGAAGGTCTTTACCAATTCCTTCCCTGTATCCGCCATGCCCGACTCCCTCTCCGAGGCCCTTCTCGCCGCCCAGGAGGGAGAGATTACCCTGAACCCCCCCGTGGACATAGGCCATCGTTTCCGGGGAAAGGTCGACTACGACAGGGCCTCCTGCATCGGGTGCAAACTCTGCATTAAGGTTTGTCCGGCGAATGCCATCGAATTCCTTCCCGAGGAGAAGAAGGTGCAGATTCACAACGATCGGTGCTGCTTCTGCGGTCAGTGCGTTGAGATCTGCCCGGTGAAATGCCTCTCCATGTCCGACGAATTTCTCATCTCCTCCTACGAACGGAAGGAGCAGATCACCACGGATTCAGGCAAACCCCTCCCGACGGAGGGTCCGTCGGAGGAGCATCTTCCCCTATCCATGAAAAAGACCGTCTACCGTATCGACAGGGAGAGGTGCATCGGCTGCACAATCTGTGCGAAAAACTGCCCCGTCCACTGCATCACGGGCACGGTGAAGCAGCCCCACATCATCGACGAAGAGCAGTGCATGGGATGCGGCAAATGCGCCGAGGTCTGTCCGAAAAACGCCATTGATATCCAGGAGATCGACGTCTCCGCCCCTGTTACCCTTCCGTCGGAGGGAGAAGGTTCCCCCAGGGCAGAAAAGGCCTGAGGTTCCTTCCCTCACAATTTCATTGCAGAAAAAGATCAGGGCGGCCCCTTCCGGGCCGCCCTGAACTTTTTCTATCCTTACAAAAGCCCTACCCGGTGAAGCCGAAATGGGCGATCCGCCTGCGGGACTCCTCCCGGCCGAGCTGTTCTGCCACCTCGAAGATCCCGGGGCTGACCTTCATCCCCGTAAGGGCCATGCGGAAGGGCATGGCGATCTCCTTCATTTTGACCCCTTCCCGCTCGCTCCACTCCCGGGTGAAGGTCTCAAGGTCAGAGGCCTTCCACTCGGGGAGGGAGAAAAGTTCTCCGTAGAAGCGGCGAAGGATAGGGAGCTGCTCTTTCTTCACGTCCGAGCCATCGTACCGCTCCTTGACGGGCTCAAAGGAAAGGAAATAATCGGAGTAGCCGGCGACCTGCTTTGCCGTCTGCCCCCTTCCGGCGAGTACATCAAGGGAGGAGGCGAGGTATTCCCTCGAATGGGCGTCCACCGGAAGGTTCATCTCCCTCCAGAAGGGCTCCACGAGGGCAAGGCGGTCAAAGGGGTCCATCCGCCTGATATGTTCCTGGTTGATGAAGTTCAGCTTGTCCATATCGAATACCGCCGGTCGTTTTGTCACCCTCGACAGCTCGAAGATTTCGACCGCCTCGTTCCGGCTGAAGATCTCGTTCTCCTCCCCGGCGGACCAGCCGAGAAGGGCGAGGAAATTGAACATGGAGTCGGGCATGTACCCCATATCCCGGTATTCGTAGACGCTCGTGGCCCCCTGGCGCTTGGAGAGCTTCTTCTTGTCCGTGCCGAGGATCATGGGGAGATGGCCGAAGGCGGGCCGCTCCCATTCAAGGGCATCGTAGAGGAGAAGCTGTTTAGGGGTATTGGAGATGTGGTCCTCCCCCCGGATAACGTGGGTGATCTCCATGAAGTGATCGTCCACGACAACGGCGTAGTTGTAGGTGGGCATTCCGTCGCTCTTGATCATAACGACATCCTTGAGGGTGTCGCTCATCATTTCGATGGAGCCGTAGACCACATCGTCGAAGCGGAGGGCAATTCCCGGCGGAACCCTGAAGAGAACGGCGTCCCCCTCCCGGTAGGCCTTCCCCTCCTTCACGAGGCGGTCGGCCGTATCGTGGTACAGGTCGAGCCGTTCGGACTGGCGGTAGGGGCCGTAGCTCCCTCCCCTGTCAGGTCCTTCGTCCCAGTCGAGGCCGAGCCACTCCAGACCGGACATGATGGTATCCTCAAACTCCTTTGTTGAACGGGCCCGGTCCGTGTCCTCGATGCGGAGGATGAAGCTCCCTCCTGTATGGCGGGCCCAGAGCCAGTTGAAGAGGGCCGTATGCCCCCCTCCTATGTGCAGAGCCCCGGTGGGGCTGGGGGCGAAGCGTACCCTTGCTTTTTCTGTCATGGATGGCGTACCTCCCTGTTTCCTTTTCTTCCCTGCGGATTTGTGCATGAAAGGTGACAATGGGTTATTATACCTCAGGTAGGACACGATTTGGACACAAAGGATGTGAGTTCCCTGAAAGAGAAAAAATTGCTCCTCGTGGACGGCCACGGACTGGCCTTCCGGGCTTTTTACGCCCTCCCGCCCCTGTCCGGCCCTGACGGAACGCCCACGAACGCCCTCGTGGGGTTTCTGAACATGTTCGCAAAGATCCGGGATGAATGGAAGCCTGACCTCTGCGGCGTGGTCTTCGACGCACCCGGGCCGACCCACCGCCATCTGGCCTTCAAGGAGTACAAGGCGGGAAGAAAACCGACCCCCGAGGAATTCAAGACCCAGCTTCCTATTCTCATCGAGCTTCTCCAGGCCCTCGGCATTCCCGTCATCCGCCGGGACGGCGTGGAGGCGGACGATGTCCTGGCCTCCGTGGCCTGTACCGCCGCGGCCCAGTCCATGGAGACCCTTATCCTTTCCTCCGACAAGGACGTCCTCCAGATCCTTGCTCCCCATCTGTCGGTCCTTCGGCCGAAGACGGGGATAAGCTCCTTTCAGATGGTCGACGAGGAATCCTTCACCAAAGACTTCGGCTTTCCTCCCCCCCTGATGACCGATTACCTCGCCCTTCTCGGGGATGTCTCGGACAACGTCCCCGGAATGCCCGGAGTGGGTGAGAAGACCGCCAAGAACCTCATCTCCCGGTACGGCTCCCTTGAAAAAATTCACGAGAATCTGGACGAGCTGAAGCCTGCCCTCCGTAAGAAGTTTTCTGAAGGGTTTGAGCAGGCCCTCATCAGCCGGGACCTGATCCGCCTTCTCTGCGAGACGAAGGAGGACCTGGGGGAGTACGAACCCCGGGAGGGGGATCTTGAACGGTTCCAGGCCCTCTGCCAATCCCTCGGCATGCATCGGATTGCCGAAAAATTCGCCCCGGGAACTCCCGGGTCATCAGGGGCTTCCCCTTCAGAGGAGACGCCCCTCCCTGAGGGCCGGAAGGAGAAAAGGGAGAGCCTTTTGAAAAAAGACCGCCTCGCCTTTCTCCCCCGCATCGAGGGAAAATACCCCCTCTCCCTTCGGATAGAGGATTTCATCCTCGCCGGGGAGGACGGAGGGTACGCCTCTTTTGCAGGGAGCGAAGCGGAAGAGGTCCTGAAGGAGTTCTCCGGTTCAAAGATCATAATGGCCGACTTCAAGGAGGCCGCCGCCTGCCTCGGCCCGGATTTTTTCTCCGGAATGAGGGTGGGGGACTTCAAATCCGCCCATTATCTTCTCCACCCGGATAAAACCCTTCATCTTCCCGAAGCCGTCTCACCGGAATATCCTCTCCTTCCCCCCAAAGAGCAGGGGATCGTCCTCCTGAAAGAATACCGCAGGCTGGAGAGCTCCCTTGCCGCCTGCGACGGCCTCCCCGCCCTGCTGGAGGAGGTGGACCTCCCCCTCATTCCCGTCCTCGTGAATATGGAGCAGTACGGCATCGGGTGCGACCCCGGGAGCTACGGAACTCTCGAGGATGACCTATCCGGGCGCCTCGGGGAGATCGAAGAGGAGATCGCCTCGAAGGCCGGAGAGAGGGTCAATCTGAATTCCCCGAAGCAGGTAGGATGGCTTCTCTTCGAAAAGCTGGGCCTCCCCGCGGGAAAAACCACGAAGACGGGGTATTCCACGGATGTCTCCGTCCTCGAAGGGCTGGCAGCCCTGGGGAAGCCCTTCGACGAAGTGCCCCTCCTTCTCCTCGAGTACCGGGAGCTTTCAAAAATGCTCTCGGGGTTCGTTCAGCCCCTCGTCAAATCAGCCCTCACGGGAGAAGGGCTTATCCACAGCACCTTCGAACCGGCCGTCACCGGCACGGGGAGGCTCAGCAGCAGGGATCCCAATCTGCAGAATCTACCCTCCTTCGGAGAATGGTCCAGAAGGATCAAGGAGGGACTCCGCCCTCACGGGGAGGGGCGAATTTTCGTCTCCGCCGACTATTCTCAGATAGAACTCCGGGTTCTCGCCCACGTATCGGGGGAGGAGCGCCTCAAGGAGGCCTTCGCGGCGGGGCGGGACATCCACAGGGAGACAGCCTCGTGGGTCTTCGGCACTGATGCACCCCTCGTCACCCCGGAGCTCCGCAGAATAGCCAAGATGATCAACTTCGGCCTTCTCTACGGAATGAGCTCCTTTGGCCTTGCCCAGCGCCTCGCCATCGGCCGCCAGGAGGCATCGTCCATTATAAAGCGCTATTTCGAAGCCCTTCCCGGAGTGAAGGGGTACCTCGAGAACAGCTTCGAGGAGGCAAAAAAGCGCGGATACACCCGGACCCTCAGAGGCCGGATCCGCCCCCTCGCAGAAGTGTCCGTCTCCCCCCGGGATCGGGACGGACTCCGCCGGGTTGCGGTGAACACCCCCCTCCAGGGGACGGCGGCGGATATCGCCCGGAAGGCCATGGTGGATTTCGAGGCCTTCTACCCAGCGTCCGGAGGGGTCCGGCTGGTCCTTCAGGTCCATGACTCCCTTGTGTGCGAGTGCCCGGCGGAAGACGCCGACGGGGTTGAGCGGAACCTGAGGCGCATAATGGAGGGTGCGGCATCTCTCTCCGTTCCTCTGAAGGCGGAATCGAAAAAAGGTGTCAATCTGTCGGAAGTATGATCGCCGAAAAAATGCCTTCTATGGTAAAATACCCCATTGGAAAGCGGAAATTAGAAAGAGAGGAAGATGTCCCGTGCTGATGAGAACCCTTAGATCCCAGGTTCGTTGGATCATGATCGCTATTGTTATTCTGTTTGTCCTTTCCATTTTCGGAATGTACGGCTTCAGCGGAGGGGGAAGACGGGGTCCCGAGGAAAACGGGCGCGAGGACTACACCGTTGCGGAAATTGACGGAAAGACCGTCCGCAGATCCCAGCTCGAGACTCAGCTCCGCCAGTATGTGGAGCGCATGGACGCACGGGACATTACATCGGCTGACATTCCCGGCCTCTACCAGCGTACCCTTGAGAACATGGCCATGGTTGCCATGCTCCAGAAA
>JALHFZ010000028.1:0-16148 GCA_022837505.1 Synergistaceae bacterium | reverse complement strand
ATGCAGTATGTCGACCAGTCGGGCATCAAGATGGCCGATTTCCGGAAGAATATGGCGGATCAGATCGTCCAGCAGAAGCTCATGGAAAAATCCCTCGCCACCCTTGATCCCACGGACGAGGAGATGAAGGATTTCTACGAGAAGACCAAGATGCTCTTCTTCCATTCCCCTGAGGGGTCCACTGTAGATTTCCTGAGGGTGAAGAGCCCCGAGACGGCGGAGAAGTTCGCTTCCTCTCTGAAAGAGGGGGCTGAATGGAAAGATGCCCTTGAGACAGTGGCCTCAGCGGATATCGTCGACAAGACCCCCGAGACCGGCCCTGTCTTCATCGCCAGCCAGGGATTCACCGGCCCCCTTGCGCCCCTGGCGGAACTTGAGCCGGGTGAAGTGAGCCCTCCCATTGAGATGGCCAGCAGCGACATCCTTGTGGCCGTCAAGCGGGAAAAAGTACCGGAGAAGACCCTTGCCTATGAAGAGGTGAGCGGCGACGTGAAGGGATTCATTCTCGACCAGAAGCGCCGGGAAGAACAGTCGAAATTTTTCGCCGGATTGCTCGAAAAAGCGAATATCGTGATCGTGGATCCATCCCTCTTTCCAAAGCCCGAAGCCCCGAAGCCCGAAGGGCAGAAGGATGCTGCCGTCTCCGCGGATGTCCAGCCGCCCCTCAGCGGCGATGCCGCCGGAGCAAAATCGGAGGACCTTCAGCCCCCGGTGAGCGGTGACGCGGCGAAATAAGTTGCTCAAAGCCTTTTTGGCTATTGACATACATAGCGGGGCTTACTAGAATAGACTCCGCGATTGTGGTGGGTTGGCCGAGTAGGCTGAAGGCACTCGCCTGCTAAGCGAGTAAGGGGGCACAAACCTCCTTCGAGGGTTCGAATCCCTCACCCACCGCCATCACAATCTCAACGCGCGCCGGTAGCTCAGATGGATAGAGCGGCGGTCTACGGAACCGCAGGTCACGAGTTCGAATCTTGTCCGGCGCGCCACTATTTGAAAATGCGGTCTGATTCCGGAGCCTTACAGGCTCCGGTTTTTTACGCCTTTTTTACGATAGACCTCCCCTTGGGGTCTGGTATACTACCCCGGAATGCTGCTTTTCTTTCAAGGAGATCCCATAATGCGTGACCTTCATAAATCTTCTCCCGTTTTCTTCAAAGTTTTCATCGCACTCTTTGTCCTGGCCTTTCTCTTTTTTCCGCCGGCGGAGGGGGCGCAGACCATGCGCAAAGACGCCTTCATCTCCGGCCTGCTCAAGGCCAGGGGGTTTCCCCTTCCGGCGGGTGAAAAAAACCTTGTGAAGGCTGCGCTGGACTATGACCTTGTTCCCTCGGGCATCGACAATTTTGCCGGGCCGGTCACGAGAAGGGAGGCCATCCTCTGGGCAATCCACTCCCTCGGCCTCTCCTTTGAAAGTTCCCTTCTGACGGGTATTCCCCTTCCCTTCAAAGACGGGGGCAAGCTCGCTCCCTCCGAGAGGGGGACAGTGGCGGCGGCCCTCAATATGAAGCCCCCCCTGCTGAAAAAAGGGGTTTCCGCCTTCGGGCCGGATGTGAAGATCACCCCCAAAGAGGGGGAGAGCATCCTGGCCATCGTGAAGGCCGCATCCCGCTCACTGGTCCTCTCTGTCCGGTTTTCTCCCGAGAAGGGGATGACCGTCCATATTGACCGCCGGGGGGCGATCTCCGCCCCTCCGAAGTGGAGGGCCCTCGTGAACGGCTTCGAGACGAGGGAAGAAGCCGAGGCTTTCCGCTCCCTCCTTGCGGGGAGAACTGTGGAGGCCACGGTGGACAGTCAGAACTACGACTGGAGGGTGCGGTCCGTTCTCTCCGACCGGTACGGCCCCATCCGGGAATTTCTTGAGGCCGCCCGGGGAGAAGGCCGAGAGGGGGTTGTCTTCACCTCTCCTCCCTCTTGGGAAAAGGAGGAGGTCCCCAAATACTGGGTCATGATCACCCTCGACCCGGCACGGTTCGCCCTTCGCCCGATTTTTGCCCCCCAGGGGCTCTCAGCCCTCGCCCCTCTCAGCTCCATGGCGGGGAGCGCGGCGGCGGCCATAAACGGCGGCTTTTTCACCATATCGGGAAAGGAGCAGGGCAGCCCCATCGGCGTCCTGCTGAGCGAGGGGATGTTCATCAACCCTCCCTACCAGGGGCGGACCTGCCTCGGCTGGAACGATCAGAACCAGGCTGCCTTCGGCCATCTGGAATGCAGCACAAAGGTGACCTTCCCCGAGGGGGGGTATATGGAGATCACGGCCTTCAACCGGGAGATGAAGGGGAGCGGCGTCGTCCTTTTCACACCCCATTTCGGCAAGCCCACCCCTCTTTTCAAAACTCAGGGGATTGAACTTCTGCTCCAGGGAAAACGGATCGAGGAGATCCGAACCTCCGGGGGAAATCCCATTCCCGAAGGGCGGCGGGTTCTCGCAGTGTACGGCCCTTCTGCCTCCCTTCTTTCCTCCCTCCGCAAGGGGGATATCCTCGGGATCGACCAGTCCTTGAACGGCGACGACCCCTACTGGGGGTCCATGACCGAAGCCGTCCAGGGGGGCCCCTTCCTTCTGCGGAAGGGACAGATCGTGATCGAGGATGAAAGCCTGAGCGATTCCGTAGTGAACCGCCGCCACCCCCGCACCGTCCTGGGGCTGACAGCAAAGGGGCAGTGGTTCTTCTTCGTCGGCGATGGCAGAAGCGCGGTTCACAGCCTCGGCTTTACCCTTCGGGAGACGGCGGAGATTTTGAAAAAAGAGGGAGTCTCCTATGCCCTGAATCTTGACGGAGGGGGATCTTCCTCCATCATGGCCGGCAGCAGGATTTTGAATGTCCTCTCCGACGGCCGGGAACGGCCCGTAAGCTACGGCGTCGGAGCTTTTCGAAAGGGAGGGGATTCATGATCAACAGGGTGTGAACAACTAAAAAATTCGCTGTGACCGGATCACCGGATGATGTTTTTAAGCACCGGGAAATAAAAAATTGGAAGGAGTTTTTCTCTGTTATGAAAATATTCTCCCGCACCCTGGTTTCTCTGCTCGTCCTGACCCTTCTTCTCTTCTCCGCCGCGGCCTTCGCCGCCGAGACCCCTGCTGCCCAAAAGCCTGCAGCGGACAAGCCGGCCGCTGAAAAACCGGCGGCGGAAACTCCCGCAGTCAAACTGCCTGACCCGGTAAATTTCGGGAAGGATGCCAACAAGATGCAGTGGTACCTCGTGAACTACGGAAAAGAGGAAGATAAGCCCTTCGCCGTGGCAAGAAAATATTACACCAACCCCGATGAAAAACAGAAGACCTCCGAACTCATCACCTCAAAGTTCGGCATTGAGAAGGAAAAGGCGTCGGAGCTCTATTTTACCCAGTACCGCTATGTCTATTCTGGCGACGGCAAGCAGTTTGCCCTTGCCTACATCCAGCATTACGACATGCTGGGCAATATCATTCACAGCACTGAGTACGAAGGGGAGGACCGGGTTTTCTATGCCATGACCAAGGAAATGATCCCCTTCAAAGCCTATGCCTATGCGTCGGGAAAGCTTCCGGCCCCCAAGAAGGCTCCGACTAAAAAGAAGTAGGAACTGACGAAAAGATTCCACCCTGCAAATGCACCCCCGGAACCGGACACATATCCGGATTTGGGGGTGCATTTTCCCGTCCGACAGAGCTCCTTTTTATTGCGTTCCCGGGAAAGATACAGTAAGCTTCATGGTAAGAAAAACCATACCAGGAGGTATTCCTATGCCGACAGTAAATATCCAGCTATTTGAGGGAAGAACTTTGGAACAGAAGAGAAAGCTTGCCGAGAAACTGACCGGAGCTGTCATTGAAGTATTGAATGTCCCCTCCGAGGCAGTGAGGGTCACCATCACCGAAATGTCCCGGGAGAACCTGGCCGTGGGCGGGGTGCTCAACATCGACAAGGGGAAGAAGGAGGGCGCCTGAAAGTACAGGAAGGCCCGGAGAGGATTATTCGCTTGAAAAAAGACAGATCCGCCCTTTCAAAAATATGGGAGTTTCTCTGCCTTTTCCACCATGGAACCTTTGTGGACAAGCGCATGGCCGTGGTGCGCAAAGAGGCCTACGACATCAACGATAACCTCATGATGCTCCTCTTCGGCGATTTCCTTGGAATACCGAACCCGATCTCCTACTATATGCTTGAACTCCTCCCCTATATGGCCGAAGATCTCGTCCCCTGGCAGAGACGGATGCAGAACAGAAAATTCATCATCGCGGAAAAGGCGGCCCAGTATGACTTCGACTGACAGAAAAGTAAACTACAGGCCCTTCACCTTCTTCGGAGGGAAGGGGGGTACGGGCAAGACCTCCTGTGCGGCGGCCTACGCCCTTGCCCTTGCCGCCCAGGGGGCAAGAACTCTCATGGTCTCCACCGATCCCGCCCATTCCCTTGCCGACGCCTACGGCGCGGAGATCGGTTTTGAGGTGGTGAAGCTTGAGGAGAACCTCTGGGGAATTGAGATCGACCCCGAGGTGGAGGCCAAAAAGTATATGAAGGGCATCCAGGAGAAGATGCTCCATATCGTGAGCGCCGCCATAGTCGACGAGATCAAGCGGCAGATCGAGATCGCCTATACATCCCCCGGAGCGGAGGAGGCCGCCATATTCGATAAATTCATCGAATTGATGGAATCCCTCGGAGAGCGGTTTGACGCTATTGTCTTCGACACGGCCCCCACGGGACATACCCTCCGTCTGCTGACGCTGCCGGAAATACTCGGAACCTGGATTGAGCATTTGATCGAGAAGCGCAAAAAAGCCATGCACATGATGAAAATGGCAGCGCGATACGACAGCGTCCTCGCGGAGAAGATCGAGGAAGACCCGATCCTCGACACCCTTACGGCCAGAAGGGACAAGTTCGACCTTGCCCGGAAGATCCTCACCGATCCTGAGCGGTCGGTCTTTCATTTTGTTCTGAATGCCGAAAAACTCCCCATTCTGGAGACTGCCCGGGCCCTTGAACTTCTCAGGAACCACGGAATCGCCACGGGGGGGCTCGTAGTGAACAAAATCCTTCCCCCCGAGGCCGGACCTTTCTTCGAGAAGCGGAGAGAGGCCCAGGAGGAGTATCTTCAGGACATACGGTCCCGCTTTGCGGGAAGAAAAATTCTCGAGATCCCCCTTCTCGATTCGGATATTCAGGGAAGGGAGCAGCTCATCAGGCTTTCCCCTCTCTTCGCCGATCTGGATGGCTGAACAGCGGAGAGAACAGGACGAAAAATTCATGGCCCTTGCCCTTGAAGAGGGGAGGAGGGCAGCCCTGAACGGAGATGTGCCTGTAGGGGCCCTCGTGGTGAAGGCGGGCGCGGTCCTGGCATCGGGACGAAACCGCAAGACCGATGACCCTACAGCCCACGCAGAGATTCTTGCCCTCCGGGCAGCCGGGCTTGCCCTGAAAAGCTGGAATCTCTCGGGGTGTACCCTCTACGTCACGGTGGAACCCTGCCCCATGTGCGCAGGGGCTCTTGTCCTTGCGCGCCTTGACCGCCTCGTCTACGGATGCGGCGATCCCAGGGCCGGTGCCTGCGGCACCCTGTACAACATCGTGGAGGACGGCCGGCTGAACCACAGGCTTGCAGTCACCAGGGGAGTACTTGAGAAAGAGTGCGCCGATCTTATCCGCTCCTATTTCAGAACAAAAAGAAAGGCCGGTCGAAGAAAATGAAAAAACTTTCCTACGGACATCAGTATATCGACGAGGAGGATATTGACGCTGTAGCAGCGGTTCTCAGGGGAGACTGGCTCACCCAGGGGCCGGCAGTTGAGGCCTTCGAAAAAGCCTTTGCGGAGTACCTCGGCGTCTACCATGCAGTCTCCTTCGCAAACGGCACAGCAGCCCTCCACGGGGCCTATTTTGCCGCCGGAGTAGAGGAGGGGGACGAGGTAATCACCTCCCCCATGACCTTTGCCGCCACGGGGAACGCCGCCCTCTACCTCGGCGGAAAACCTGTCTTCGCTGATATCGACCCCGGCACGATCTGCCTCGACCCCGCAGAGGCGGAGAAGAAAATCTCCCCCCGCACGAAGGTGATCGCCCCGGTGAGCTTCGCAGGCTACCCCGCTGACATTGAATCATTCCTCTCCCTGGCCCGCTCCTGCGGAGCCCTCGTGGTGGAGGATGCCTGTCATGCCCTGGGGGCAAGCCGGGGCAATTCCTCCGTGGGGAAGGAGGCCGATATGACCGCCTTCAGCTTCCACCCCGTCAAGCATATCACCACCGGGGAGGGGGGGATGGTCACCACCGATTCCCCCCGTCTCGCCGAGAGGCTCCGCCTCTTCCGGACCCACGGAATAACGAAGGACCCGGAAAAGATGACGGGAACTCCCCATGGCCCCTGGTACAATGAAATGCAGGTCCTGGGGTATAACTACCGCTTAAGCGACATTCACGCGGCCCTCGGCCTGAGCCAGCTCTCGAAGCTCGACAATTTCGTGCGCCGGAGGAAGGCCATCGCCGCCCTGTACGACTCCCTTTTCGGCGACGTTCCCGGCCTGACCGTGCCCCCCCAGAGCGACGGGCATTCCTACCATCTTTACCCCCTTCAGTTCCCCGCTGCTGAAAGGGGGGCGATCTTCGCCCGGTTGGGGGAAGAGGGGATCGCCGGAATGGTCCATTACCCCCCCCTTCATCTCCACCCCTATTACCGGGAGCGGTTCGGCTTCAAAGAGGGTGACTTCCCCCTGGCTGAGGAGTTCTACGGGAGGGAGATCAGCCTCCCCATGTACTTCGGACTCACCGATGAGGATATCCGGCGGGTAGCCGAGACGATCCGGCAGATTATGGAGAGGGAAGACTAGAGGCGCGTCTTTTCTGCTTCGAATGGTTTCGCGACCGGTAATTATACCTGGACTTTCACAGGGTTACAGGCTACAATTTCACCCGTATTTCAATCAAACAAAAGTATCGAGGGGGTAGTTTAATGTTTTCAGGTAAGCGATTTGCAGCATTTTTGTCCATTGCAGTTCTTTTCATGCTCCTCACCGCAGGGTACGCGGCTGCCAACGAGAAGATCGGCGTCATCGATTCCCAGAAGATAGTCTTTCAGCATCCCAGTTTTGAAGGGGTCACAAAGAAGCTTCAGGCGATCAGCTCAACGAAGGAAAATGAAATGAAGATGGCCGTTGACAAAGAGCCCGACCAGAACAAAAAAGCCCAGATCTTCGAAGCAAAACGAAATGAGCTTGCCCAGGAAGAGCAGAAGCCGTCCGGACCGTCGCCAAGATAAAAGGCGTCACCGTGGTCATAGAAAAATCCGCAGTCTACTTCGGCGGCATCGACATCACCGACGACGTCATTCAGGAACTGAAAAAGAACGCCGCAAAAAAGAAATAGGCCGAGCTCCAGGGCGGCTTTAAAATGAACCCGGCAGGGCGCGTCTTCGGTCCCTTTGAAGACGCCGCCCTTTTTTATATTGTGGAGGTAGGCCTTACAATGAAACTTCTGGTGACAGATATTGACGAGACCCTTTCGAGGGGGATGGATGTGACGGCCGAAGTGGCGGAAGCCTGCGCCCGACTCCGGGAGAACGGCTGGAGGATCATGCTTGCTACGGGGAGAATCCTCGCCACTGCCCGTTCCCACATCCTGGGGACGGGATCGGACCTTCCTGCCATCGTCTATGACGGAGGGCGTATTATGGACCCCGTGACCTCGAAAGCCCTTTACGAGGTGCCCCTCGATCCGGCCCTCGCCCTTGAGATAGTGCAGGCAGGGTGGGAGCACCCGGTGGAACTGCAGATCATCGGGGATGAGCGGGGGTACTGCCGCTTCAGCGATGTCCTCACCCGCTCCTTCTTTCGGGAATCCGGGGTGCCGGTGGATGACTCCCTTCAGTCTCCCTCAGTCCCCTCCGAGGTGTTCCGGGTGATCTTTCACGGAATTCCGGGATGCATCAGAACCCTCCGGAGGGATCTGAAGGCCCAGTTCGACGGAAGGGCCGAGGTGGTCCTGGCGGGAGAGAACTTCCTCGACGTTCTCCCCCGGGGGGTGTCAAAGGGGTCAGCCCTTGAGGCATGGCTGACGACCCTTCCCGAGCCCCCTGAAATCATCGTCGCCGCGGGAGATCATCACAACGATCTGGAGATGCTCGCCTCGGCCCATCTGGCCGTAGCCCCCGAGGACGCCGCAGAAGAGATTCTCCGTTTGGCCCACGTGATCATGCCCTCGGCGGACAGGCACGGATTCTCCTTTCTGGCGGATCATTTGCTTTCGGAGGAGAAAATTCGTAGCGAATGCGGTGCGGCTATTGTATTATAGACGGGGAAGGTTTCAACTAAATTTATGGGGGGATGTTCAGTGCCTGAAATAACCCAGTGGTCCCTTGTTCAGACAATCCTGCCGGAGAACGCAAATATCATCGTCGGACAGAGTCATTTCATCAAGACCGTGGAGGATATCTACGAAGCTCTTGTGACCTCCTCCCCCTCCCTCAAGTTCGGCATCGCCTTCTGCGAGGCCTCGGGGGACTGCCTCCTCCGCAGGGACGGCAATGATCAGGAGCTTGTGGCCGCGGCGGAGGAGAATGCCCGGCGCATCAACGCCGGACACGTCTTCGTGGTCCTTCTCAGAGACGGCTATCCGATCAACGTCCTTCAGCGGATTAAAGAATGCCAGGAGGTATGCGGAATTTTCGCCGCCACGGCAAATCCCCTTCAGATCATTCTGTGCGAGAGCGAACAGGGGAGAGGCGTGGCCGGAGTCATAGACGGCTTCCCCCTCAAAGGGGTGGAGTCGAAGGAAGATGAAGAACGGCGCAGCTCGTTCCTCCGCGACGTTCTCGCCTACAAACGCTGATCATCCCATCGGCCCGGTTGTTTTTGTGAAAAAGCCGATCTTCCTTATCCTTTTCCTTTTCGCCCTTCTCCTTCCCCTTTCCGATGCCTCGGCGTCGGAGGGGATCTCCGTGGGGGTAGAGGACGGATGGATCTGGCAGATCGTCCTCCTTCCCCCTCCCTCCGGATGGGAGAGCGACAGCGGGATTTCGGCCCTCGCCGCGGTTCGGTGCGAGGAGAAATCCCTGGCGGAAAGCGCGGGAGGGGCGGCCGGACGGGACGTCCACTTTCTCAGGGAAGAAGCCCTCACATCCGCCAACGTCCTCCCCCGGCTGGCGGAATGGAGGGAGCGAAAAATTGCCGCAGTACTCTCCTTCGATGACGGAGGGGACGCTGCCCTCCTTGCTCCACTCCTCGGAACGGCAGGCCCGGTCTTTCTTTCGGCCTGGGGGGAGGGGATCGATCTTCGGGGAGAGAAGGGGCCCGCCCCCCTCATGTTTGCCCTTGATCTCTTCCAGGACTTTCGCGTGGCCGCGTTTACCCGCCACGCCGGGGAGACCCTGTCCCCCGGCGTGCCCGTAGCGATCCTCGGCGACCGTTTTGATCCCACCCTTGACGCAAACGCCCGGAACCTTGCCGACAGGCTGATGGCAGGGAATTTTTCCGTAAGCACCTACTGGATAGCCGGAGGGGGAATCGACAGCTTCAACATGATCGGATCGGAGGTTATGTCCTCGGGGGCGGAGGTCTTCATCTCCCTTGCGGGGACCATGGTCGTCCGGGATCTCTGGCTCGGTTCCCGGCGCCAGGGGCATTCCTTTTCCCTCTGGTACTGCGGCATGTACGGAAACTTTCTCAGGGCCTTCGAGGGAGTCCTCCTGGCGGACCAGAACTTTCCCCTTACCCTTGACCGGACCCTTGTCACCCTGGGAAGGGAGATCAGAAAAAAACAGAAGGTCTTTGTCCGGGATGAGCCCCTCGCCGGACGGGCCGCTGCATGCTGTTCGTGGCTCTTCAAGGCCCTCGGCAGGGCAGGCTCCGCCGACCCCCTTTCCCTGGCGGGTGCAATGGAGAAGGCCGAAGGGATTCAGCTCGGTTCTCAGATACTGTTCATCGACCCGGCGACCCATCGGCCGAAGGAGCGGGAAGTGGCTTTCCTGACGGTTCAGAAGGGCAATTTTCACCCCCTCAAGATTCTTTCCATCCGGGGGGAAAAGTAAGGATATCCGTCACAACAGAGTTTCCATCCTTTTGAGGAGTGTGAAAACCATGAAATTGCGGGAAATAGCCCAAAGCATATCCGCTGAGGTTCTCTACGGCGAGGAGTTTCTTGATTCCATCGAAATACAGTGCGCCTACGGGGCGGACCTGATGAGCGACGTCCTTGCCTTTGCCCTCCCCGGAACCCTTCTTCTGACGGGGCTGACGAACATTCAGATCGTGAGAACCGCCCAGATGCTCGACCTCCCTGCGGTGGTCTTTGTCCGGGGGAAGCGACCCCAGGAACAGGCCATTCAGCTTGCCTCCCAGATCGGGATGCCCCTGCTGCTCTGTCCCATGAGCATGTTCGAGGCCTGCGGCGTCCTCTTTCAAAAGGGGCTTCAGGCGTGCACGATCCCGGCCAGGGGAGTGTAGGGCGTGACTCAGGCACCTTACATCGAAGAATACACCATACAGGCCGGTGATTTTACAGCCATCGGAGAGGCGGCAACTCGTTTCAAGTCTACCCTGAAAATGCTCGGCATCTCCTCTGAGGCCGTCCGCCGGGCCGCAGTAGTAGCCTACGAAGGGGAGATGAATGCCCTCATCCACGGCGGAGGGGGAACGGTGAAGATGACGATCCACGGAGATCATCTCGTCATCGAGGTAACCGATAACGGCCCGGGCATACCGGACATCTCCCTCGCCATGCAGGAGGGGTATTCCACGGCGCCGGATGAGATCCGGGAACTGGGGTTCGGCGCCGGAATGGGCCTGCCCAACATCGACCGGAATTCCGACTCCATGACCATTGATACGGAGATCGGCAAAGGCACGACCCTTCGGGCCGTCATCCGTTTCTCTCCCAGAGAGGCGGCTGCCAGGGCAGTGTAGGAAAGGAAAAGGGGTGCGAGATATTATGGCAGGGGGAGTAAAAGTAAAGGAATCCCGGTGCAGGGGGTGCGCAAACTGCATAAAATCCTGTCCCACCGAGGCTATCAGGGTTATCGACGGCCTGATGCGGATAATTCCCGACCTCTGCATCGACTGCGGAGAATGTATCCGGAGCTGCGAGGGCAAGGCGATCACCGTCAACGAGGACGAGTGGGATCTCATCAAATCCCGGGAAGAGACGATCCTCATGGCGGACCCGACATTTTACGTGCAGGCGGCTCCCTATTCACGGCCCCGCCTCATGAAGGAAGCCCTTGAAAGCCTCGGGCTGACCGATATGGCAGAACACGCCGCCATTGCCTTCGATCTCGCGGCCTATGCTGCCGCGAACCTCATACGGGAGGGAACGGAACACCGTCCCTTCATATCCACCTATTGCCCCGCGGTGCTCCGTTTGATTCAGATCAATTTTCCCGAACTCATCGAAAGAATTCTCCCCGTAGAGTCGCCCCTCGAAACAGCGGTGACCCTGTGGAGGAGTGCCACGGGGAGCAAGAAAAACGTCACCCTCGTCTCCCCCTGCCCGGCAAAGGCGACCCTCGCGCGAAACCCCGTGGGGCGGGCAAAGAGTTCCCTCAGCTATGTGGTGAGCGTTTCCAAGGTTATCCGCGATCTTCTGGCCCACAACGTCAAGGTCACGGGGGAGGGGATAAAGACCATCGGCAGACGATGGCTCCTCTGGTCCATATCGGGAGGGGAGTCCCGGCACATCTCGGCCTTTCTCGACAAGGGGATGACCTCCATATCTGTCTCCGGCCTCAGGAATACCATGGATCTGCTGAAAGAGCTTGAGCTCGGCCGGCTGGACGGAATCGACTTTATCGAGTGCCGCGCCTGCGATCTCGGGTGCATCGGCGGTACGGGAACCTACGAGTCCCGTTTCCTCTCCCATCTCCGCCTCGAAAATCTCGAGACGGAATGGCTCCCTGCCCAGGAGGAGATGGAGGTCATCCGGGAATGGCATGAGAAGGGGATCTGGAGGCTCGACACCCCCATTCCCGTCAAGGAGCGGCTTCCCCTCTCCCAGAACCTGGAGGAGGCCATGGCGAAACTCCGGGAGATGGACACCATTTATGCGGGCCTTCCCCACATCGACTGCGGTGCCTGCGGCCGTCCCTCATGCCGGGCACTGGCCGAGGACATCGTCCGCGGCCAGGGAGAGGAAACGGACTGCATCTTCAAGCTCAGGGAGCGGATCTCCCTTCTGAGCGGAGAGATTCACGACCTTTCCTCCCGGCTGCCCCATACGATTCACCCCACCAAGAAAAGGAGGTCCATGGCATGAAGATCGCCGATATACTGGAAAAGATGGAGACCACGGTCTATTCTCCCGGGGACGGTGAAAAGAGTATCGACGGGGTCATCCTGGGAGATCTCTTCAGTTTTGTCATGGCTGAGGCCAGGGAAGGGTGGCTCTGGATCACCATCCAGATTCATCTGAACGTGAGCGCCGTGGCGGTGCTGAAGGATGTCCCCTTCATTCTGCTGGCCTCTGACCGGAAGCCGGAAAAAGAGCTGATTGAGCGGTGCGCTGCCGAGGGGATCACCCTTGCCGGCACGCCCCTGACGTCCTACGAAGCCGCGGGAAAACTCTACTCGATGGGGGTAGGCGGCAGGTCATGACCCTGTCGCCCTTTCGGGTGGATCTGCATCTGCACACGGTCCTCTCTCCCTGCGGAGAACTCGAGATGGGCGCCCCGGAAATTGTCGCCGCCTGCCGGAAGGAGGGGATCTCCCTCTGCGCGGTGACAGACCACAACGCAACGGACAACGCCCCGGCCGTAGCCGCCGCGGCGGAAGGGAACCCCGTGGTCATCCCAGGAATGGAGGTGCAGTCCGCCGAGGACATCCACATGGTCGTCCTCTTTCCCGATATGGAGACGGCCCGCAGCTTTCAGGAATGGCTCTGGCTCGAGATGCCCCCCATCCCGAACAAGCCGGAGATCTTCGGCGAACAGCTCATCATCGACGGAGAAAACCAGATCATCGGAGAACAGGAGACCCTCCTGGTACAGGGTACGGGGTACGGAGCGGACGAAATAGCCGCCGAGGCGCTGGGCCGGGGGTGCCTTGTCATTCCGGCCCATATGAACCGGCCGTCCTTCTCCTACGAAGCCGTCCTCGGTCCCCTCCCCGACGACTTCCCCTGTTCCGCCCTCGAGCTTTCGGCAGCCCTTCCGCGGGCAGATTTTCAGGAGTGGTGCAGACGCTACCCCGGGAGGCTCTTTATCCGTTCTTCCGATGCCCACCGCCTCTGCGAGATATCAAAGGACCGGTGCACCCTCATGATGCTTGAATCCCCTTCCTTTTCAGAACTGGCTCTCGCCCTGAAGGGTCAGCAGGGACGGTCCGTCCTCTGCCCCTGGGAGGATTTCCCCTCCGACCGGACCTCCAGTTCTTCGTAGATCTCCCGGGGAGTCACCCCTGCCGCCATCAGGGCCACCTGAAGGTGATAGAGAAGGTCCGCTCCTTCCGTAATGGTCTCCCTCCGGTCTCCTGCCGCTACAGCAAGGGCGGTCTCAACCCCCTCCTCGCCTACCTTCTGGGCTACCCTCCGGGCCCCCAGGGAAAGCAGGCGGGCTGTGTAGCTCTCCTTCGGGTCCTCCAGGCGCCGCTTCTGAAGGGCACGCCAGAGGATTCCCGGAAAAGTTCCCTTCCCCCGGAAGAGGGGAGTGAGGAGGGTGAAGAAGCACGACCGCTCCCCCGTGTGGCAGGCCGGCCCTGCGGGGTCCACCTGGGCGAGGAGGGCGTCTCCGTCGCAGTCAAGCCGCAGCTCCCTGAGCCTCAGGACGTTTCCGCTCTCCTCCCCCTTTCTCCAGAGCCTCTTCCTTGAACGGCTCCAGAAGACCATCTCCCCCGTCTCCAGAGTTTTTTCCAGGGACTCCCGGCTGGCCCAGGCCATCATGAGCACCTCGCCGGAGAGGACATCCTGGACGATCACCGGAACAAGCCCCCGGTCGTCGAACCGTATATTCTCAAAGGCATTTTCCAAAACCTTCAGCTCCTTTTGCGGACGGGAATTCCCCTTTCGGAAAGCCATTCCTTGAGCTCTCCGATACGGACCTCACCGTAGTGAAAGATCGAAGCCGCAAGGGCTCCGTCGCTGCCCTTCCGGAAGGCCTCGAGGATGTGCTCCGCCGACCCGGCCCCTCCCGAGGCGATGAGAGGGACGGAGACGGCCGAGGCTGCGAGGGCGTTCAGTTCAGTATCGTACCCCCCCTTGACCCCGTCCCGGTCCATGGAGGTGAGGAGGATTTCCCCGCACCCCCGACGCACCCCCTCCCGGATCCACTCGAGAACGTCCATCCCCGTAGCGGTCCGACCTCCGGAGGTGTAGACCTCCCATTTCCCCTCCCCCGTTGCCTTGGCGTCCACGGCGAGGACCACCCCCTGCCGCCCGAGAAGGCGGGCGCAGTCCCCTATGAGGGAGGGGTTGTTCACTGCCGCCGTGTTGAGGGAGATCTTGTCCGCTCCGAGGGCGATTATCTCCCGGGCCTCCTCCGGAGTGGAGATCCCCCCGCCCACGGTGAAGGGGATGAAAAGGGCCTCTGCCACCTTGAGAACCCAGTCCTTACGGGTTCCCCGCCCCTCGGCGGAGGCGGAGATGTCGAGAAAGACCAGTTCGTCCGCCCCCTCGTCCATGTAGAAGGCCGCCATTTCCGCCGGATCTCCTGCATCCCTGAGATTCTGAAAGTTGATCCCCTTGACGACCCGGCCGTTTCGCACGTCCAGGCAGGGGATGATCCTCTTTGTCAGCATGGTCCGACCTCCTTCAGCACGTCCGACAGGACGATCCCCCCCTCGTAGAGGGCCTTTCCGATCACGGCCCCCCAGAGGCCGTTCCTTTCGAGGTTTTTCAGATCCGCCGGGGTGGAAATTCCCCCGGCGGCGATAAATTCACCCCCGGGAAAGAGGTCGGCGAGGCGGCGGTAGAGCTCAAGATCCGGCCCCCCGGCCATACCGTCCCGGGAGACGGCGGTGACGAGAAAACGGCTGTACCCCTGGCCCGTGAGGATTGCGAGGAGCTCTTCGGGGGACCGGGGGGAGTCGGACTGCCATCCGTTCACCGCGGCGGCCCCGTTCCGTATGTCCACCGCCGGAATGATTCTCTCTCCGCCGAAGCGCAGGCGGAGGGCCTCTCCGGCGGAGGGATCCTTTCCCAGGAGGCTCCCCAGGTAGACCCGGTCAGCCCCTGACTCTACAGCCTCTTCCACGGAAAGGGGGGATCTCAACCCTCCTCCGTACTGCACGGAGAGGCCCAGGGCCTTCAGGCCCGGGATGAGGGGGAGATGGCAGGGTTTCCCCCTTTTCGCCCCCTCGAGGTCGATGAGGTGAATCCAGCGGGCCCCCGCCTCGGCGAAGGAGCGGGCCGTATCCAGGGGTGACCCTTCGTAGCGGCTGATCTTTGAGAAGTTCCCCTGGGCAAGGCGGATGACCTGCCCTTCGTAGAGGTCCATGGCGGGATAAATTTCCATTACAGATCTCCTCTTCTGAGATAGTCCGCCGTCTCCTTAAGGAGGGAGAGCCCCGCCGTGCCGCTCCGTTCCGGGTGAAACTGAAATCCCGCCGTCCTGCCCCGGAGCACCATGGAGGTGAAGGTCCTGCCCTCAAGGGTGGTGGTCCCAGCGGCGCCGGAGGAGTCAAAGAGGGCGTAGCTGTGGACGAAATAAAAATACTCCCCCGACTGAAGGGACGGGGTGAAATCAGCGGGGGATCCCGTCCAGTCGACGGAGTTCCACCCCATATGGGGGATTTTCCGGGCCTGCAGGGGAAGGATCGCCCCGGGGATCAGCCCGAGGCCGGGCCATTTTCCGTCCTCGTGCCCCTCCTCGCAGAGGAGCTGCATTCCGAGGCAGATCCCGAGGAGGGGTCTTCCCTCTCCGTGCCATTTCCTCAGCCGTTCCGCCCATCCGGTGGAGAAGAGGCTTTCTGAAGCGGGGCCGAAGGCCCCCACTCCCGGAAGCACGGCAAGGGAGACCTTCTCCGTGAGCTGCTCAGGCCGAAGGGCGAGAAGGACCTCCTCGCCGAAGCTTTCAAAGGCCCGGCGGACGTTCCCCATATTCCCCACCTGGTAGTCCACCACGGCGATCATAGGTAGGTTCCCTTCGTAGATTCAAGGCGGTCCGCCGGTTCGAGGGCGGACCGGAAAGCCCGTCCCGCCCCCTTGAAGAGGGCCTCGGCGAGATGGTGGGAGTTGTCGGCGGCAAGG
>JALHFZ010000106.1 GCA_022837505.1 Synergistaceae bacterium | reverse complement strand
CGGAGCCCCTTCTCCACTGCGGGGATGAACCCCTTGGGGATGGCGCCGCCGACGATCTTGTCCTCAAAGACGAAGCCCTCTCCTCTTTCAAGGGGGGTATAGCGGATATGGACGTCACCGTACTGGCCGTGCCCACCGGTCTGTTTCTTGTGCTTCCCCTGGGCCTCGGAAGTCTTGCGGATGGTCTCCCGATAGGGGACCTGGGGGGTCGCCGTGTCGAGTTCAACTCCGTACCGCTCCTTGAGCCTTGAGAGGACGATGTCGATATGCAGGTCTCCCATGCCGGAGAGCACGCTGTCGCCGGTCTCGGGGTTTTTCTCGTAGGTGAGGCTGTGGTCTTCCTCAAGGGTCTTGTGGATGGCGTTGCCGAGTTTATCCTCGTCCGCTCTGCTCCGGGCGGTGATGGCCACGCTGTAGACTGGGCGGGGGAATTCGATGGGCGGGAAGAGGATCGTGGACCCCTTCACTGAGAGGCTGTCCCCCATCTGGGTGCTGTGCAGCTTGGGGATGGCGAGGATGTCTCCGACCTGAATCTCCTTGACGTCCCGCCCCTCCTTGCCGGTCATGAACTTGAATGAGCTGATGCGCTCCTCCTCTCCCTTGTTGACGTTGTAAATCGTATTCTCGGAAGTGAGGGTTCCGGAATTGACCCGGATGAAGGAGAGTTTTCCCACGTAGGGGTCGACCATGACCTTGAAGCATATGGCTGAGAACTGCCCCTTGGGATCGGGGGCGATTTCCACATCCTCCGTCCCCTTCTTCGCCAAACGGGTCCGGGAGTCGAGGGGGGAGGGGAAGAAGTCGATAATGAAGTCGAGGAGCTGATGAACTCCCACGTTGAGGGTGGATGATCCCGGAAAGACCGGAAGGACCATCCTTTCGGCGATGGCCTTGCGGAGGGCGGGGAGGAGTTCTTCCTCGGAGATGGTCTCTCCGTCGAGGTAGCGCATCATGAGGTCATCGTCGGCTTCTACAATGGCCTCCACAAGGCTTTCCCGGGCAGAGTCGACTGCGTCCGCCATCTCCGCAGGGATATCCTCCTCGGTGAAGGACCCCGATCCGTCCGTCTTGTAAATGTAGGCTTTCCTTTTGAGGACATCGGCCACACCCTTGAAGGACCCCTCACTCCCCACGGGAAGAAAGACGGGGAGGGCCTTGTCGCTGTAGGAAGACCGGATATCCTCGAGGACCCTTGAGAAGTCCGAATTCTCTCTGCCGAGCTTGGAAATGTAAAAGGCCGTGGGAAGGCTGAACTCCGTGCCGGTCTCCCAGATATTGTCGGTCTGAACTTCAATGCTGCTGACTCCGCTGATGACGATGAGAAGGGCATCGGCCACGCGGACGGCGGAGCGCATTTCTCCCACGAAATCGGCAAAGCCGGGGGTATCGAGGGCAAAGAGGGTTTTCCCCTTCCGTTCCATGGTCAGCACGGATGTGTTGATTGAGATCTGCCGTTTCTGCTCCTCCGGTCCGAAATCGCTGACTGTGTTTCCGTCCTCGATCCGTCCCAGCCTGGTCGTGGTGCCGTTGTCAAAAAGCATGGCCTCCACAAGGGAAGTTTTTCCTGCTCCACCGTGGGCCGCTATGGCGAAACTTCGTGTATTCTCGGGTTGACGGGTTCCCATTTCCCACTACCTCCTCCGGCATCTCGTTCTGATGCTGCCCGCGTCTTTCCGGCTGGGCAACTTGAATATCTTACGCATAACAACCCCTTTCGTCAACAAAGGGTTCTGCTCCATGTCCGGCCCTACCCCTCCTTCAGGAAAAGGGAGAGAAGCCGGGCCACTTCCTTCGGGTCAGCCTGCCCCCGGGCCTCCCTCATGACAAGGCCCGCGAGGAATTTTTCCTTTTTCCCCGCAGTATCCCGGCCTGAGAGGATCTCTGCGGCCACATCGGGCTGGGAAGCGAGAACGGACCGGACCATATCCTCGAGGGCGGAGCCTGAAAGGCCTCCCGACGCCGCATCCGCCGCCTCTATGCTTTCTGCGAGGGAGCGGCCTTCGAGCATGGAGTTGAATACCTCCCGTGCTACGGTAGTGGAAAACTCCCCCTTCTCGATCGGGATGAGCAGCTCGGCGAGGTCCTCCGGAGACACCGGGAAGGCCTCGATGGAGCACCCCTTTTCCCGCATACCCCGGAGAACCTCTGTGCGGACCCAGTTTGAACACCGGACGGGAGACGCTCCTTTGCGGACACACTCCTCGAAATACTCGGCGAGGGGAAGGCTTTCCGTCAAAATCTCTATGTCCGCCAGGGGAAGGGCGTATTCTTTCCGGAAACGCTCCTCCCGGATCCAGGGGAGCTCAGGAAGAGAGGCTCTGATGGACTCCGTAAGGGATTCGGGTATGAATATGGGGGGGATATCGGGGTCGGGGAAATAGCGGTAGTCATCGGCTCCCTCCTTGCTCCGCATGGCCGTGGTGACTCCCTCGGCATCGTTCCAGTGACGGGTCTGCCGGAAAAGGGTCTGTCCCTCAGCGAGAAGGTTGGTCTGGCGGCGAATCTCATAGTCGAGGGCCCGTTCCACAGCCTTCAGGGAGTTCATGTTCTTTATCTCCGCCCGTTCTCCCCAGAGGAGGACCTCCCCGGTATCGCCAGATGTTTTTTTCATGGAGATATTGGCGTCCACCCGCAGGGATCCCCGCTCCATATCGCCGTCGGAGACGCCGAGATGCCGCACGAGCTGGCGTATCCTGGCGATATACTCCCTTGCCTCGGCCGGTGAGGACAGATCCGGCTCGGAGACGATCTCCGCAAGGGGCACCCCCCCTCGATTGTAATCCACGAATGAGTGGTCCGACCCCTCAAGCCTGCCGTCGGAGGCGGAATGGACAAGTTTTCCCGCATCCTCCTCGAGATGGAGGCGGGTGATCCGGATTCGCTTCAGGCCGCCGCCGGAGGAGATAAAGAGTTCCCCTTCAACGGCGAGGGGGAGGTCATACTGGCTGATCTGGTAGGCCTTGGGGAGATCTGGATAAAAGTAATTCTTCCGGTGAAAGACCGTTTTGTTCTGGATGGTGCATGAAAGGGCAAGGGCCGCCCGGATCCCCAATTCCACCACCCTTTTATTCAGAACGGGAAGGGCGCCGGGAAGGCCGAGGCAGACGGGGCAGACATGGATGTTCGGCTCCGCCCCGATGTAGTCCGTGGAGCAGGAGCAGAAGATCTTCGAGAGGGAGGCAAGCTGCACGTGGATCTCGAGGCCGATGACCGGCCGCCAGAGGACCTTCATTACGATTTTCCCCCTTCCTGTGATCCAAGGGGTGCGAGGGGGGCCCTGCCGAGACGCCCTTCGAGGACGGCCGCGGCGTTGAGGAGCTCAGGCTCCCCCCATCTGGGGGCGATAAGCTGAACTCCCACGGGGAGAGGTTTCTCCTCCACCGTGAACCCTCCGTTCAGAGAGAGGGCCGGAAGGCCCGCAAGGTTCACCGGAAGGGTGAAGACATCGGCGAGATACATGGAGAGAGGGTCGTCCACAAGCTCGCCTCTGCGGAAGGGAGGGGTGGGGGCGGTGGGGAGGGCGATGAGGTCGCACTCCCGGAAGGCGGCGTCGAACTCCTCCGTCAGAAGACGGCGGACCTTCTGGGCCGTCAGGTAGTAGGCGTCGTAGTACCCCGAGCTGAGCACATAGGTCCCCGTGAGAATGCGGCGCTTCACCTCTTTGCCGAACCCCGCTCCCCGGGTCTTGAGATAGAGTTCGAGGAGAGTGTCCTCCCCGCAGGAGAGGCCGTAGCGCACTCCGTCGAACCGGGCAAGGTTGGAGCTCGCCTCCGCGGGGGCGAGAATGTAGTAGCAGGGAAGGCCGAATTCGAGGGAGACGGGGAGGGAGACCTCGGTGATCTGTGCCCCCTCTTCGGCGCATATTTTGAGGGTTTTCTCAAGGACCTCCGAGACGGAGGGGTGAAGCTGCCCCTTCATGGAATCGAGTTCCCGGACGACGGCGATCCTCTTCCCCCGGAGGGAGGCGGAGGGAAGGGGGGCGCAGTAGTCCGGGCGCCCTCTCCGGTTCGACGTGCCGTCCCGGGGATCGGGCTTTCCCATGACCGTGAGGGCGAGGGCGAGATCCTCCGCCGTCCGGGCGAAGGGGCCGATCTGGTCGAGGGAGGAGGCAAAGGCCACAAGCCCCCATCGGCTCACGAGCCCGTAGGTCGGCTTCAG
>JALHFZ010000105.1 GCA_022837505.1 Synergistaceae bacterium | reverse complement strand
GGTTCACCCAGGTCCTCGGGTTCCTCATGCTCGCCCTCGTGGCCTACGTGGTCTTCGTGACGAAGCCCCCGGTGATGGAGACCGTGGTTGAGATGGTGAAGCCCCTGACGAGCATCGACCTTTTGAAGAACTACAAGTGGCTCGTGGTGCTCACCCTCGTGGGCGGAACGGTGGGCGGCTATATCACCTTCTCGGGTGTGCACCGGATCATCGACGCGGGGATCACCGGCGTGGAGAATATCGGCCAGATCAGCAAGGGATCCATCAACGGCATCCTGATCACCGGCGTCATGCGCTATCTTCTCTTCCTCGCCTTCCTCGGCGTCGTGCTTATCGGAACGCCCATCGACATGAAGAACCCCGTCGCCTCGGCCTTCCAGATCGGCGCGGGGGAACTGGGTTACCGAGTGGCGGGCGTGGTGCTCTGGGCCGCGGCCATCACTTCCGTGGTGGGAGCCTCCTACACTTCCGTCTCCTTCCTGCGGACTATCTTCACCGTAGTGGAGAAATACTACCGCTACTGGATCATAGGGTTCATCATCGCCTCCACGGCGATTCTTACCATCGTGGGGCGTCCCGTGGTCCTTCTCATCCTCGCCGGTTCGCTGAACGGCCTGATCCTTCCCCTCTCCCTCGGATCGGTCCTGCTGGCG
This sequence comes from Synergistaceae bacterium, assembly GCA_022837505.1. GTDB lineage: Bacteria > Synergistota > Synergistia > Synergistales > Aminobacteriaceae > JALHFZ01. The sequence continues at coordinate 5,444 of JALHFZ010000105.1, read as the reverse complement.
GCCTACAACAAGAAAGTGGTGGGGGATTATCGTCACCCCATGTGGATGACCGGTCTCGGCTGGGTCATGGTGGTCTTCACTGCATGGATGGGCTTCAACTCCTTCAAGGGCATCATGAAGCTCTTCGGCTAGAAAGGATGACCGAAGAAAGGAGATTTTCATGATTTCTCATGAGTATCCCCGGATTCTGACGGCGGGGGACGGATGTGTGGTGGCGGAGTTCGGCGACTCCATCGACATGGGGATCAACTCCCGGGTGGCCGCCCTGGGCCAGGCAGTCAGAAAACTCGCCTTTCCCGGCCTTCTCGACACCGTCCCCACTTACCGTTCCCTGGCGGTCTACTTCGACCCGGAAGTGACGGACGTCGACCGCCTCTATAAACGCATGGAAACCCTCTGTCGGGAGGGGGGAGAGGGGGCCGCGGAGACCGTCCGCAGAGTCATCCTCATCCCCACCCTCTACGGCGGGGATCGGGGGCCGGATCTTGAGGACGTGGCCGGGCTTCTGGAATTGTCCGCCGAAGAGGTCATCAAGCGGCACTCCTCTCGAGACTGCTACTGCTATATGCTTGGTTTCACTCCGGGGTTCTCCTATCTCGGAGGGATGGACCCCTCCCTGGAGGTCCCCAGACTGAAGAACCCCCGGGAGATCATACCGGCCGGATCGGTGGCTATCGGGGGAAAGCAGACGGGTATTTACTCCATACCGAGCCCAGGCGGATGGAGGCTCATCGGCACAACCCCCATGCGGATGTTTGATGCCCGAAGGGACCCCGCCATCTTCCTCGAGGCGGGAATGTGGGTACGCTTCCGCCCAATAGAGCGGGAGGAGTTCGCCCGTATCGACGCTGAATCCGAGGCCGGGAGCTATCGTCCTGAAATTATCGAAGAGGAGGTCTCGCAATCATGAGTCCTCTCGTGCTCTCAGTACAGGCCCCCGGAATGCTCACCACCGTGCAGGACATCGGACGGTGGGGAGCCCAGGGGCAGGGGATGCCTGTGGCGGGCGCCATGGACGCTCAGGCCTTCCGCATGGGCAATATAATCGTCGGCAACCGGGAAGAGGATGCCGGCATTGAAGTAACCCTCATGGGTCCGAAGCTCCTCGTAGTCGAAGGGGAGGGGATCGTCGCCGTCACCGGGGCGGAACTCGGTTTTTCGGTGAACGGTCATGCCGTGCCAAACTGGACGGCCGTGAAGATCGGAGAGGGGGACGTGCTCTCCTTTTCCGCCCCCCGGTCGGGGTGCAGAGCCTATCTGTGTCTTTCCGGGGGGATCGACGTCCCGTCGGTCCTCGGCAGCCGCTCCACCTATACCCGGGCGAAGGTCGGAGGGGTGGAGGGCAGGGCGCTGAAAAAAGGCGACCGCCTCCCCTGCGGAGAACCGGGGCCCCTGTGGAGGCGCTGCGCGGGCTTTGTCTGCCCGGAAGAGCTGCGCCCCCGGTATGACCCCGCCGCACCCCTTCGGGTCATAGCAGGCCCCCAGGATGACCATTTTACACCGGCGGGGAGGGAGACCTTCTACGCCTCGGAATACACCATCTCAAACAGCGCCGACCGGATGGGGTACCGCCTCGACGGCCCTGTCATCGAGCACGAGGGCGCGGCTGACATCATCTCAGACGCCATCCCCCTCGGAGCGGTGCAGGTCCCCGGCCACGGCCAGCCCATCGTCATGCTTGCCGACCGGCAGACCACAGGGGGGTACACGAAGATCGGCGTTGTCTGCTCCGTGGACATGGCCGCCCTCTCCCAGCGCCTTCCGGGGGAGAAGGTGCGCTTCGTCTCAGTCTCACTGAAGGACGCCCTCGCCCTCGCCCGGGAGGCGGGGGGAAAGCGGCAGAGGCTTCTTGAGTTGCGGGCAGCCTGGCGCTCCCATCCTGCCCCGGCGGTTCTCCCGGTGGAGGAAATAACAATGCCGGTGACAAGGGGGGAGGTTCTCCTTCATCTGGACGGAGAGGCCCACAGCGTCACCTGGGAGGAAATAAAGGAGGAATAGCCATGCAGAAAATCGATCTGAACAGCGATCTCGGCGAGAGTTTCGGCCCCTGGAAGATGGGGATGGACGCCGAGGTCATGGAAAGCGTCAGCTCCGCGAACGTGGCCTGCGGATTTCATGCGGGGGACCCCCTCGTGATGATCAAGACGGTACAGGCGGCGAAGGCGGCCTCCGTGGCGGTGGGAGCCCATCCGGGACATCTCGACCTGCAGGGGTTCGGCCGCAGGACCATAGGAACCACCCCTGACGAGGTCTACGCCTTCACCCTCTACCAGATAGGAGCCTTCCAGGCGGTCTGCGCCGCCCAGGGGATGAGCCTGCAGCACGTGAAGGCCCACGGCGCCCTCTACAATCAGGCTGCCAAAGACCTTCCCCTCGCCAAAGCCATCGCCCGGGCGACCAGGGATGCGGGGGGAGACCTCATCCTCCTGGGGCTTGCCAACTCCCTCTTCGAACAGGCTGCGGAGGAGGAAGGGGTGCTCTATGCCGCCGAGGCCTTCGCCGACCGGGGGTATATGAACGACGGCAACCTCGTCCCCCGGAGCCGCCCCGATGCCTTCGTCCACGACTTCGAGGAGGCGGGGAGACGGATGGTCCGCCTCGCCAGGGAAGGGGTCATACAGTCCGCCGAGGGGAAGGATATTTACCTTAAGGCCCACTCCATCTGCCTCCACGGGGACAACCCCAAGGCGGTGGAGATGGCCCGCTTCATCCGTAAAACCCTTGAGGACAACGGAATCGAGATAAAAAATATACGGGAGGTGCTGAAGGGATGAAAGCCGCAGACTACGCTGCCGTCTCCCCCCGGGAGGTGCGGCAGATGATCCGGGAGGGGAAGTGGGACAAGCCGACTCCCGGAATGTGCTCCGGGCACGTTCAGGGAAATCTGGTGATCCTTCCGAAGGATCTCGCCTACGACTTTCTCGTCTTCGCCCAGAGAAATCCGAAACCCTGCCCCATCCTTGACGTCACCGAGCCGGGAGACCCCGAGCCGAAGATCGTGGCGCCGGGGGCGGACCTCTCCACAGACCTGCCCCGGTACCGGGTGTGGGTGGACGGCACGGTCATCGACGAGCCCACGGACGTGAAGAAATACTGGCGGGATGACCTCGTGGGGTTCCTCCTCGGGTGCTCCTTCTCCTTCGAGGGGGCCCTTCTCGATGCGGGGATACCCGTCCGGCACATCGAGCAGAACCGCAACGTCCCCATGTACGTGACGAACATCCAGTGCACCCCCGCCGGAGCGCTCTCCGGCCCCGTGGTGGTGAGCATGCGCCCCATCCCCGCTCACCTCGTGCCCAAGGCGGTCCTCTGCACCGGCCGGTTCCCGGCGGTCCACGGGGCTCCCATCCATATCGGCGACCCCGCCCAGATCGGCATCGCCGACATCATGAAGCCCGACCTCTTCTGGGCCTGCGGCTGCACCCCCCAGGCCGCCATCATGGCCGTGAAGCCCCCCTTCTGCATCACCCACCTTCCGGGGCATATGTTCGTGGCAGACCCAAGGGACGCCGACTACGCCGTCTTCTGATCGTGCATCCCATACAACAGCTCCGGAGAGGTTTCCCTTCTCCGGAGCTGTTGTTGTATCAGGACGCCAGTATCATGAGCAGGGCTTTATCGAGGATAGACAGGGATGACTGAAAATCAGCGAGGGAGATTCGTTCATCTTCGGTGTGGTCGAGTTTGCTGTCGCCGGGTCCGTAAGCTGCCATGGGACAATTCCAGACCGCCGCCAGATTGAAGTCGGCGGTGCCGCCCTTGGCCAGAACTCGGGGCGTTCTTCCGCTTTTTCGTATGGCCAGGCGCAGAGCTCTCGCCACGGGGTTGTTCTTGTCTACCACGTGAGGGGGCGTCGCTCCGCTGAAAGATATGGATACCCCTCTCCGTGCGGCGGCGGGACGAAGGCACTCCATCCACCATTCCGGGCTGCTTCCCTCGGGAAGGCGGATATCGAGGTCTGCTCTGCCGTACCGTCCGCACCGGAGGGGCGCCCTATGACCGGCGCGCCCGGGTCGTCCTGTCCGTCTACAAAATCAAGAATGTCACCGGCGCACCGGAGGACTGCCGTAATTGGGCCCGGATCGCCGCTCCTGTGAGCGCCACAGTCGGAGGCAGTGAGAGCTGTTCTGAGGCTCCCCCGGTAGCCGATGGTCACTCCATCCGTTCCGGAGGGCTCACCGATAATGCATGCGGCGGGGGAATGTCTGGGAATGCTGTGAAGGGCGCCTCTGGAGTCGGTCTCCTCACCCGTGGCGGCTACCAGAGTGATGGTCCAGCTCTCCGTCAGGGGAGTTCTCCCTCCGGCGACGGCGAAGGCGCACAGAGGCCCCTTGGCGTCCACGGTACCCCGTCCCCAGAGTGTGTCACCCTCAAGGCGGTGTTCAGGCCCACCTGGTACGGTGTCGATATGCCCCAGGAGCACTAATTCCCTGGGCCCGTTCCCCCGGGAGGCCACGACGCTCCCCGCACCGTCTATCTTCACGCTCTCCCATCCCAGGGAGGGCAGAACGCCGGCAAGATAGGTGCAGGCCGCCTCTTCCCGGCCGCTCGTGCTTGGAATGGATACAAGACGGGAGAGGATCGCCCCTTCGGGGCTCATTCCGCGCTCTCCTCCAGGGTTTCGGCGAAAAGGGCCGCAGCTCTGTCGAAGTTCTCCTTCTCCGCGACGAAGGGGGCAAGGAAGCGAACCACCGTTGGTCCGGCGGGCAGGGCGAGAAGGCCCTTCTCCTGCATCCCCTTCACCAGAGGAACGGATTTTCCCCGGATTTCAACACCGATGAGGAGCCCTCGTCCTCTGACCCCGGCGATGAGGGGAGAGTCGATCCCGGAGAGAAGCTCCCGGAAATAGGCTCCCATGGCTTCGGCTTTCGCTGGATAGTTCATATCCTTCAGCAGTTTCAATGATGCGTCCCCCACCGCCGTGACGAGAGGGCTGCCTCCGTAGGTTGAGCCGTGACCGGAGGGAGGAAAGTCGCCGAGCTCCCGTTTCCAGAGGGTCAGTCCCGCAGGCAGGCCACCCGCGACCCCCTTGGCGAAGCAGAGTATATCAGGTTCAAGGCCCGCTCCGGGGGACGCGATGAAGCTGCCGCACCGCCCCCAGCCGCTCTGGATTTCGTCGCAGATCAGCAGAGCGCCCGTCGATCGGCAGGCTTCTGTCACTGTGGCTCCCAGTTCGGAAGAAAGAGGGTGCACCCCGCCTTCTCCCTGGATGGGCTCCACAAAGACCGCTGCGGTTTCACTGTCCACCGCGCCGGGAAGCTCCTCCGGTTTCAGGTGGGTCACCGGGGTGAGCAGAGCAGACCAGTTCTTGCGGTACTGGGGGTTGAAGGTCAGAGAGAGAGCCCCCATCGTCCGACCGTGAAAGCCCCTTCGCAGGGCCAGAATCTTGTTTCTTCCGGGGCGGAGGCAGACGGCCAGTTTCAGAGCCGCCTCCACCGACTCCG
>JALHFZ010000255.1 GCA_022837505.1 Synergistaceae bacterium | reverse complement strand
GACTTCCATCATGCACATGGCCATCGATTTCGAGCGGATCGGCGATTACGGATGCAATATCGCACGAGTCGCCCTCTCCCTGGCGGAGAAAGAACTCATCAAGCCCCTCATCGACATCCCCCGGATGGTGGAGGTCCTCGCCGCCATGACGGAGAAAACTCTTTCGGCTTTCAGCGAGGGGGACGAACTGGCCGCCAAAGAGGTCTTCCCCATGGACGACCTCATGGACGATCTCGAAAAGCAGATCATGAGGGAACTGCTGCTCCTGATGATGGAGCGCCCGCAGCGGATCGAGCAGGCGTCGCAGCTTCTGAACGTTGCCAGGACCCTCGAGCGGGCGGGAGACCACATCACCAACGTGGCTGAGCGGGTGGTCTACATGGTGACCGGAAAGACCATCCGGGCATCGGCCTATCGCCGACCGAAGGAAGCATCGTAAATATGCCTGGCAGGAGAATTCTCGTGGTGGAAGACGAGGCAGCCATTCGTGAGATCCTCGTCCGGGCCCTGCGGAGGGAAGGATACGAGACGGAGGCCGCCTCCGACGGCGATGAAGCCCTCGAGAAGGCCTTCGCCCTTCTTCCCGACCTGATCGTTCTCGACATCATGCTGCCCCGGATGGACGGATGGGAGGTCTGCCGGAGGCTGAAGGGCGATTCCAAGACGGCCTCCATTTTCGTTCTCATGCTGTCCGCCCGGCTCCCTTCCGGAGCTTCTTGCGAGGGTCAGGGCCCTTTTGCGGAGGGCGAATCTTCCATCCGAAGCCGGGGCCTTCGAAAAGGGAAGCCTCCGTATCGAACCGGATGAAGAGCGGGTTCTGCTTCGGGGAGTTCCTCTCGATCTAAGCCCGACGGAATATCATCTTCTCGAGGCCCTCGCGATGAAAATGGAGAGGACCCTCTCTCGGGACGAACTCCTCTCGAAAGTCTGGAGCCTTTCCGGAGGGGATACCCGGACGGTGGATATGCATATTTCCCGCCTTCGGAAAAAAATCGACGACGGCATTCGTCCGGCGCTGCTCATCACCTCCCTTCGGGGAAGGGGATACCGGATGCACTGGGAGGCGGAGCGGACATGCTCCCGCTGAAGCGCAAGATCCTCATCATCGTCTCCCTGACGGTCCTTCTCGCCTTCGGGGTCAGCTGGTACCTTCTCTACAGCGTTGTACCTCGGTCTACGGAAAGACCCGGAACCGGTTCATCCTCAACCTCCTCGGAGGAATCATCCTCATCCTCGCCTTCGGAATGTGACTCACCCGTAGGGTTTTTCGTCCCCTGGACCGCATCGTGGACTCCGCCGGGAAAATAGCCGACGGAGAGGAGATCCGCTTTCCTCTCATGGCTGAGCC
>JALHFZ010000027.1 GCA_022837505.1 Synergistaceae bacterium | reverse complement strand
CAAGGCGTACAAAGAGCGCTGGAACGACGAATGCAAGGAGTTCGTCAACGGCGTTCTCGGGTACGACTCTGTCTACTGGGTGGCCGACGCCATCGGGCGTGCCGGTTCTGCTGACCCGAAGCTGATCCGGGACGCCCTCGAGTCGACGAAGAATCTGAAGCTCCACCACGCCACTATCACCATGGACCCGGCCACCCACAACCCCGTGGACAAGGACGGCGTGGTGCTCATCGCCAAGGACGGCAGAGGACAGTTCTTCACGAAGATCAAACCCTGACAGAGTGCAGAATATCAGCAGATAAAAATGAGAAAACCTGTTTTTCCCGAAAAGTAAATATGCTATAGTTGCACCGGAGAGGGCGAACCTGAGCGTACGCCCTCTCCGACACGTGAAAGGGGTGATCCGTATTTGGGTACTCTGCTTCAGCAGATAATCAACGGGCTTTCTCTCGGGTCGGTATATGCTCTCATTGCCGTAGGATATTCACTGGTCTATTCCATTTTGCTTTTTTCCAATTTTGCCCACGGAGGTTTTCTCGTTATCGGTGGCTACATATGCTATGGAATACTGAAGACCTTCGGAACGAACATCTGGCTTGCGGGGGGGCTTTCCCTCGCCGGAGCCGGCATCGCCGCAGTTCTGACGGAACGTCTCGCCTACCGTCCCATCCGTGAGCGGACGAATGTCACTCTCTATCTCCTTATTGCCTCCATGGGGATGAGCATCGTCATCGAAAACATCTTCGTCATCGTGGCCGGAGGGCGTTTCCGGGCCCTTCCCCCGGTCATCCCCACAGCACCCATCAACTTCTTCGGTTTTGCCACCACGAGCGCCTTCGATCTTCTCTCCCTCGTCTCCGCAGTGGTCTTTCTCGGTGCCCTGCAGCTCTTCCTTCTCAAGACCCGCTGGGGGCTGGCCATCCGGGCGGCCGCCTACGACCTGAGAACGGCGGGGCTCATGGGGGTCAACGTCAACCGCCTCATCTCCATCGTCTTCTTCGTGGCGGGTGCCCTTGCGGCGGTGGGAGGGATCTTCCTCTCCGTGCGCTATACCCTCTACCCCCAGCTGGGGGCCATCACCATCAAGGCCTTCGTGGCCGCCGTCATAGGAGGACTTGGCTCCCTTCCCGGAGCGGTGGTGGGAAGCCTCATCCTCGGCCTCGCCGAGATGCTCACGGCGGGGTTCATCTCGAGCCAGATGCGGGATCTCGTCGTCTTCTCCATGCTGGTCATAACCCTTCTCGTGAAGCCTACCGGTCTTTTCGGGAAGAGCGTCAGCGAGAAAGTGTAGAGGGGGGCGGGTCATGTCCGGCTATACTGAGGGAATCATCATCCTCCTGTGCATCAATGCCATCGCTGCCATGGGCGTCTCGCTCCTTACGGGCTTCACGGGGATATTTTCACTGGGGCACGCCGCCTATATGGCCCTCGGAGCCTATACGACGGCAATTCTCACGATCCAGCACGGAGTCCACTGGTTTCCCGCCATTCTCTGCGGGGGCATAGTTGCCGTTGTGGTGGCCTACCTCATCGGTGTTCCCACCCTCCGGCTCCTGGGCGACTACTACGCCATAGCGTCCATCGGCCTCGGCGAGGCCATCCGGCTTATCCTCGAGAACTGGCAGTCCGTCACCCGGGGCGCCAGAGGGTATCCCGGGATCGATCCCTACACGACCCTTCCCGTGGCGGCGGGAATTTTCATCGTCCTCGCCATCGGCATGTTCAATCTGATAAACAGCCGCTTCGGCAGGGCGTGCAAGGCCTGCCGGGACGACTATATAGCCTCCTCCCTTCTGGGGTTCAACACCGCCCGCATCCGGGTGGTGAGCCTCATGATCTCGGCCTTCTACTGCGGCGTCGCCGGCGCTCTCCTCGGCGGCTTTCTCTCCTTCATTCAACCGGTCATGTTCGATATGCTCAAGTCCACCGAGCTGACCGCCGTGGTCGTCTTCGGCGGGCTCGGTTCCATGAGCGGCGCCCTCCTCGGGACGGCCGTGATCACCCTGGTGACGGAGCTTTTCCGTCCCATCTCCCAGTACAGGATGCTCATCTACGGCGCCGTCCTCGTGATCGTCATGGTCATCCGTCCGGAGGGAATCATGGGCAACCGTGAGCTCCTCTCCTGGATCAAGGCCCCCTTTCGGAGGAAGGCATAATGACGGCCTTCTTCGAGCTTTCGAATGTCACCAAGAACTTCGGTGGAGTGCAGGCCGTCTCCTCCATGTCCTTTTCCATAGCGAAGGGGGAGCTCACGGGCCTCATGGGGCCGAACGGCGCGGGGAAGACCACGATCTTCAACCTCATCTCCGGGGTCTATGATCCCGACGAGGGGAGCATTCTCTTCAAGGGGGAGGACCTCGTCCCCCTCAAAACCTACCAGGTAACTTCACGGGGAATCGCCCGGACCTTCCAGAACCTGAGGCTTTTTCAGCGGTCCACGGTCCTTGAAAACGTCATGACCTCCGCCCAGTACCACATCCACTATACCTTTGCCGAGGGGATGACCCATCTCGGCCGGTGGAGAAGGAAGGAGAAGGAGATTCATGAGAAAAGCATGGACCTCCTCTCCCGGGTGGGCCTCGCGGACCGGGCGGAGCAGGCGGCGGGAACTCTTCCCTACGGCCATCAGCGCCGCCTCGAAATCGCCAGGGCCCTCGCCCTCGACCCCGAGCTTCTTCTCCTCGACGAGCCGGCAGCGGGGATGAATGCCGAGGAAGTGGGCTCCCTCAATGTGCTTATCCGGGACATCCACCGGGACTTCAATCTCACTACCCTCGTCATAGAACATCATATGGATCTCGTCATGGAGATCTGCCCCCATATCATCTGCATGAACTTCGGCGCGAAGATCGCCGAAGGCACTCCCGACGAAATTCAGAATCATCCGGAAGTGCTGCGGGCCTACCTGGGAGAGGAGGAAGTCGAATGACCGAAGTCTGCGGAGAAAAAACAGTCCTCCTCGAGGTACGGGATCTTCACGTGAGCTACGGCGCCATCAAGGCTCTGACAGGGGTCTCTCTGAAGGTCTGCGAAGGGGAGATCGTCTGCGTGATCGGCTCAAACGGCGCGGGAAAATCGACCCTCATGAACGCCATCATGGCCATGGTGCGCCGTGAAAAGGGGGAGGTCATACTCTCGGGCAAACCCCTTGAGGCAAAGAGCTTCCGGGTGGTGCAGCAGGGGGTCTCCCTCAGCCCGGAGGGACGAAAGGTCTTTGCCCCCCTCTCAGTCCTGGAAAATCTGCGCATGGGGGCTTTCTCCCGGGGGGCTGACAAGGGAGTGGAGGAGGACCTCGAATGGGTATTCTCCCTCTTTCCCCGTCTCAAGGAACGGATAGACCAGTATGCCGGCACCCTTTCGGGGGGAGAGCAGCAGATGCTCGCCATAGGCCGGGCGCTCATGGCCAGACCGCGGGTTCTTCTGCTCGACGAACCCTCCCTGGGGCTTGCCCCCATCATCATCAAGGACATCTTCCGGGAACTGCGCAGAATAAACAACGAAGGGGTCACCATCCTCCTCGTGGAGCAGAACGCCCGGCAGGCTCTCCTTCTCTCCCACCGGGGGTATGTCCTCCAGACGGGTCAGATTGTCCAGGAGGGTCCCTCAGCGGACCTTCTCGCCAATGCGGACATCAAGGCCGCCTATCTCGGAGGGGGTCACGGAGCGGGGAAGACCACGAAAGCCCTGAGCTGAAGGATGGAACGGAAGAGGAAAAGCGGCCGCCCTTTGAAAGGGCGGCCGCTTTTTTGCGGAGCAGAGGATTTATTTGCCGAGGGGAAGATCTGCCGGGTTTCCCGAATACAACTCGGCCTTTTCCCCCCTGGAAAGGGGCTTTGACGCCCTGAGGATTTCGCACTTGCTGTATTTCGCCTTCACTTCCCGGACGACGAGGACGGCGGTATAAATTTTCTCTGCGTCAAGGACGTTTCCCTGCATGTCCTTGATGACCTTTCCCTCTTTAAAGGCGGCGAGATACTGCCCCGCCTCGATGCCGCTGGCTGAGCCCGCATCCACCATGACCATGACGTTTCCCCCCTCGATGACGTTGAAGACCATCCCCGAAACGGGTTCGGCCTTCGCGTCCTTCAGTTCGACGATCCGGGGGACTATTTTCGTGACGGCCTTGTAGGTGGCCGAGGCCAGGACTCCCCCCGTCTTCCCTCCGCCGAAGGCTCCGCCGTAGGCGGCAATTCCTCCGATAGTGGCGTTGGCCGCCCCGTCCTCCCGGGCCGCCAGCATGATCTCCCCGGTCTGGGCATTGATTGTGCGGATGTCGAGGGAGACATAGGCCGTATGGGACCCCACGGCCACTCCGCCGAAGCTTCCGAGGGGCAGGGGGATGACCCCTCCCGCCGTCTCGGTGGTGAACTTCGTGATCGCCCCCGTGATGAGGAACTCCACGCCGAGAAGCTTGCCCATCTTTACCGCCGTGGAGGAATCAACATACCCCATGGCCGAAAGATCCTGCTCCGAGAGAAGGGAATCGATCTTGGCCCGCTCGATGATCGTGAAGGCCTTCGTGTTGAAGAGCTCCGTGGTCAGCATGTCGGCGATGGCCTCCCCCGGAGCTCCCGCGCCGCTCTTGTCCTCAAACTCGAGGATGGCGATCCGGGCCTTGGCAGAAGCACCTCCCGAAAAGACTGTAATCATCAGCATGCTTGCGATTAAAACCCCGCAGATCTTTTTCAATCCTTTTCCTTTCATGCTCTCTTCCCCCCTGTTCAGACTTGTTGCGAGCCTTTATATTACCACCTTGAGGGAAAAAATTTCAATGAAAAATTAAAGTTGACAATAATGGTAGGGTATAGTATTGTGTATGCAGAATTTAGAGCAAGGGAGTGAAGACCATGAAGCTTTCGACGAAAACCCGCTATGGCCTTCGGGCCATGCTCTATATGGCCGAACGGTATGACGGAGAGCGGGCTCTCTCTGTGGGAGAGATCGCCCGGGAGCAGGGGGTCTCGGAGAAATACCTCGAACAGCTCTTCACCCGTCTCCGCCGGTTCGGCCTCATAAACAGTATTCGCGGGGCCCAGGGAGGATATCTCCTCGGAAGGCCTCCGGAGGAGATAACGGCAGCCTCAGTTGTTGAGGTCCTTGAAGGGGGAATCGTCTTTGCCGACTGTTCAGGGTCCGAAGAGTGCGACAACCGGAATACCTGTCCGACCCGCGATCTCTGGGAGCGCCTGAAGGGAAGCGTTGACGAGATTCTCGAGGACACCACTCTGAGTGATCTCCTCGGACCGAAATCCTCTGAAATAGCGGCTGAGGCCGTCAGAAAGGAGTGAGCCCCATGGCACGACAGGTCTATCTTGATTATGCGGCAACGACATTTACGGATCCGAGGGTGGTAGAGGCTATGAACCCGTACTTTACCCGGTCATTCGGCAATCCGTCATCCATCTATTCCTTCTCCGAGGAAAACCGGAGGGCCATAGCAGAGGCCAGAAAACAGGTGGCGTCCGTTCTCGGGTCCGCCCCAGAAGAGATTTACTTCACCGGGAGCGGCACCGAGGCTGACAACTGGGCCCTCCAGGGCATCGCCTCCAAAAACCGTTCAAAGGGAAACCATATCATAACGACAAAAATCGAACACCACGCCATTCTTCATACAGGCCAGTTTCTGCAGAAGAACGGATACGACGTCACCTTTCTCGACGTGGACGCCGAGGGGAGAGTTTCCCTTGAAACCCTCAAGAAGGCTGTCACGGACAAGACAATCCTCGTCTCGGTGATGTTCGCCAACAACGAAATAGGGACCATTGAACCCATAGCTGAGATCGGAGCCTTCTGCAGGGAGCGGGGGATCTATTTCCATACCGACGCCGTTCAGGCGACGGCCCATGTTCCCATTGACGTGAAGGCCATGAATATCGACCTTCTCTCCCTTTCGGCCCATAAGTTCTACGGCCCCAAGGGGGTGGGCGCCCTCTATATTAAGAAGGGGGTCAAAATAGACAATTTCATGCACGGTGGAGCCCAGGAGCGGGGACGGCGGGCCAGCACGGAGAACGTGGCTGGGATCGTCGGTCTTGGGGCGGCAATTGAACTCGCCTCCTCCCGGATGGCGAGCGCTTCAGAGCGGATCTCCCGTCTCCGGGACATGCTCATCGACGGTGTGATGAAGGCCGTCCCCCATGCGAAGCTGAACGGCGCCCCCTCGGGAGAGCGCCTTCCCAACAACGCGAATTTCAGCTTCATAGGCATCGAGGGGGAGACCCTTCTCCTGGATCTCGACCGGGCAGGGATATACGGCTCCACGGGGAGCGCCTGCTCATCCGGCTCTCTCGACCCCTCCCATGTGCTCATGGCCATCGGGCTTTCCCATGAACTTGCCCACGGCTCCCTCCGTCTGACCCTCGGCGAGGAGACCACCGAGGAGGATATTCAGTATGTCCTTTCGGTTCTTCCCGGCATCGTGAAGGAACGGCGGGAAATGTCCCCCCTGTGGGAGGATTATCTTAAGAGCTTCGATAAAGGACGGTGACCGGCATGTACAGCGAAAAAGTGCTCGACCATTTTCAGAACCCACGGAACGTGGGAGAAATAGAAAATCCCGACGGCGTGGGCCAGGCGGGAAACCCCAAGTGCGGCGACATCATGAAGATCTATCTCCGGGTGGAGGACGACGTCATCAGGGATATCAAGTTCAAGACCTTCGGCTGCGCCTCGGCCATCGCGTCGTCGAGCATGGCCACGGAGCTCGTGAAGGGAAAGACCGTCGAGGAGGCCTGGAACCTCACGAACAGGGCGGTTGCCGAAGCCCTTGACGGGCTTCCCCCTGTGAAGATGCACTGTTCAGTTCTCGCCGAGGAGGCGATCCATGCGGCCATCAACGACTACCGCAGGAAAAAGGGCCTTCCCGTGGAGAAAGAGGAGAGCCACGACGAACTGGTGGAGCACCACCTCCACGGAGACGAAGAGGAAAAATAGTTTTTCCTGCCCTCAGGGGGCAGAGAAAGTTTTTAAAGAGGCGGATGAAGAAGGGGTACTCTTTCTTCATCCGCCTCTTTCTATCGGGTACCCTCGAAGGGGCCCCGCCACCGCATCTCAGAAAAAGAGACGGTCGGTTCGGGAACCTCCGGTTTTCTTGCTGCGCTGAACCCCTCGAAGGGGCCTCTCCAGTTCATGGTAAACAAGCCGTCGAGGTGGCGGTCGTCCCTCCGGTAAAATTCGCTCGTTCCATTCAGTTCTCCGTGATTGCCCTGCTCTTTTTTCATTTTCATCCGCTCCCTTCAAAATTCCCGCACCCGGGAAAGGCGATAAAAAAACCGGGGACCTCTGAAGAAGAGGTCCCCGGTTCCGGTCTCGGGTGTACGGCTTACAGGCCGAACCCGCCGGAAGGGGGACCGTTCATAATAACGAGAACGAGGAGAAGCACGGAGCTGTTTGCGGTATTGTTTCTCATTATCTTGACCTCCCTTTCCGGCACAAGGCCTGTCTGAATATTGCGTAAGATGATACCCCCTTTTTTCTGCCCTGTCAAGGGGTATTGCGGACAGAATTCAAAAATTTCAATTCGGATTTTCTCCGGGTTTCTCTTCCGTCTTTTTCCGGGAGAAGAAGGCGAAGGAGAGGACTTTTTTCGGGCAGACATCCACGCAGGCCCCGCAGGAGATGCATTCCGGCGATGCCATATTCTCATCCCTCACCATCCGGTTCACATCGAGGCTCATGGGGCAGTTCTTCGTGCAGAGTCTGCAGTCGATGCATTTTTCGCTCTCCGCCTCAAGGTGAAGGTGGGGAAGGCGGAGCTTCCCCGCGGCGGTCTTCCCCGCTATCATGAAGGGGGCAAGGAGGCATCCGTACCGGCAGAAGGGGCGTCTTCCCAGAGCGAGGGAGAGGAAGACCATCCCCCCCATGGCGATGTAGAACATCATATAGGAGAGGGGCGTGCCCAGGGAGAGCCCTCCCGGTATGCCGAAGAGGGGGTCCACCGAGAGAATGCCCCCCGCCCGGATAAAGAGGATCACCAGGGCAGCGAGCCAGAGGGCCGCTATTCCGTACTTGATGAGGTCATACCGCCCCCCCTTCAGCCGCCGGTCATTGGCGGAAAAGAGGGCTTCCTGGACCGCTCCGCCGGGGCAGATCCAGCCGCAGAAGATCCTTCCTGCGAAGAACGCCAGGAGGGCGGACAGGCCCACAAAGAGAAGGCTTGAGGTGACAATCCCCCTGGCCGCCCCCTGAAGGGTCAGCACGGGGGAGAGATAGAACATGGTGATGGGAAGGGACAGAATGAAGATCACAAGAAGAGCCTTTCGCACATTTTGTCTTTTCATGGCAGAACCTCCCGAAAAAGAATTTCTGAAGGAGAGTATATCATACCTCCATGGGGTATGTGTCCCCCCGGAGGGGATCCTCCGGATGAACCGGGGAGCGGATGGTGGGGGAAAAACGATCTCTCCGGGGAAGATGCGATTTACGGGTTTTCCCCATGCTTTTTTCCCTCCGATAGCGTAAAATAAGAAAACATTTCCCGCACCCGGGAGGGAGGATATTTCTCGATGGAGCATGTTTCCGCAATCATCACCCGTTTCATCCGTCAGAACATGGAGGAAAGAGGCCTTGGTCTGTACTTTACCGATGACGATAAACTTCTGGCCATGGACGAAAATTACGAGACCCAGTTCAAGTTCGACCTGGTCTTTTCCGACAACGACTTCAGCTGCCAGCTGCTCACCCGGGGCGAGAAAGGGCTGCAGATGCGCGAACGGTTCAATATCTCCTGGACCAACGCGAAGGGTATACGAGAGTTCATGGAGTATATACGGAATATCTGAAAGAAGGTGGAGTAATGAACAATGAACTGATGGCCTTCCTCCTGGCGGGACTTCTTCTGTTTGTCCCCGCGGCCGGAGCCATGGCTGCGTCTCCTGAAAGGGTTGAAAAAACAGACAGTGAATGGAAGGCGATCCTTACCCCTGAACAGTATGAAGTGACCCGGAAGCATGGCACCGAACGGGCCTTCACCGGGGAGTACGACGATTTCTACGAAAAGGGGAAATACGCCTGCGTCGGCTGCGGAGCCATCCTCTTCACCTCGGAGGAGAAATTTAAATCCGGGTCCGGGTGGCCGAGCTTCTGGGACATCGCCCCCGATGCCCCCATCGGCACGACGAAGGACACCTCCTGGGGGATGACGAGGACGGAGGTGCACTGCTCCCGGTGCGATGCCCACCTCGGCCATCTCTTTGACGACGGTCCCGAGCCCACGGGAAAGCGGTACTGCATAAATTCCGTGGCGCTGACATTCATCCCCGAGCAGAAGTAGCCTGAAAAAAAGGATCACCTGCAGCAAAAGGCGCCTCCGGAGCTGAAGGACAGAGTTCAGCTCCGGAGGGCACTTTTTTTATTCCGGTACCGGGGTTCCCTTATTGTGCCGGAGGGGAGCCGCTGCCGATCAGTTCGTTCATGCTCCCCATGCGGTATCCGGCCAGGTCAAGGGTGACGAAGGAGAACCCGAGGGCCGCCAGGGCTTCCCCGATCTTTTCGGCCTTTTCCGGTTCGGCGAGAAGGGGAAGAAGCTCCGGAGGGGCCTCGATACGGGCAAGAAAGCCGTGGTGGCGGAGGCGGAGCTGGGTATTTTCAGGGCAGAAGGACCTCAGGATCTCCTCTCCCAGTTCCACCTGCTTCAGAGCCTTCTCCGTGAGGGGAATTCCGTAGGCGATGCGGCTGGCCAGACAGGCCGATGCGGGTTTACCCCAGGAGGGAAGGCCCCACTCCTTTGAAAGGGACCGGATATCTCTCTTGGTGAATCCCGCCTCCAGAAGGGGACTGCGGACCCCCTTCACTCCGGCTATGGCCCGCATGCCGGGGCGGTAATCCCTCAGGTCGTCCCGGTTGGAACCGTCGAGGACCCAGGGGATCTCCCTCTCCTTCGCCCAGGCAAGGAGGGCCTCGAAGCGGAATTTTTTGCAGTAGTAGCACCTCTCGGAATCGTTGGCGCCAAAGGCCGGGTCGTCCAGCTCCGAGAGGGGGAGCAGGACGTGCCGTATGCCTATCATTTTCCCTGAGATCTCAGCGTCAGCCCGTTCCCGGTCGGGGAGGGTCGGCGAGACTACCGTCACTGCCACGGCCTTCTCTCCGAGGGCCCGGAAAGCCGCCGCAGCGAGCAGCGTGCTGTCCACCCCTCCTGAGAAGGCTACCGCGGCCCGGTCCATTTCCCTCAGAATTGCCAGGAGCTGTTTCATCTTCTTCTCTGTACCATCGATCATTCCGGCACCCCTCCCTTGTGACACCCTTCCCTCTATTCTATACTACTGGTTATGTTCCGGCATTATACAAGACCGGACCATCCAATTCTTCGGAGGTGCTTGCCCTTGATCATCCGGCCGTCTTCTTTTCCCCCCTCCCTTTCCGGCTCGTCCTCCCCTGTGGCCGTTCTGCTGAGCGGCGGGGTGGACAGCGCCGTGGCCGCGTGGATGCTCAGGAAGGCGGGCAGAGAGGTTCTTGCCGTCACCATGGTCATCCCCGGCAGAGGAGAGGGCGAAACTGAGGGGGCAGCGGCAGTAGCGGAGTTCCTCTCCCTTCCCCATTATATTGCGGAGATGGACAGGGAGTTCCGCGAGGCTGTGATCGACCCCTTTCTTCGGTGCTACCTTTCGGGAAAAACGCCGAACCCCTGCGTCCTCTGCAATGAGCGGCTGAAATTCGGCCTGCTCTGGGAAGAGCTGGAGGGGCTCTTCGGCCCCCTGAGCCTTGCCACGGGGCACTACGCCCGGGTGGTCGAAAAAAAAGGTAAATTTGCCCTCGCCCGGGGGGGCGACCGGGAGAAGGACCAGAGCTATTTTCTCTCGGGCCTTTCCGGAGATCGCCTTCCCCGCCTTATTCTCCCCCTGGGGGACAAAAGGAAGGATGAGGTGCGGGAACTGGCCCGGTCTGCCGGTATTCCCGCAGCGGAGCGGAAGGAGAGCATGGATATCTGTTTTGCCCGGGAAGGGGACTACCGCGCCCTTCTGGAAGGGGAGAGCACTCCCGGTTCCATCGTCGATGAGGAGGGGAAAATCCTCGGGACCCACCGGGGAATCCTTCACCACACGGTGGGACAGCGCAAAGGGCTCGGCATTTCCTCAAAGGAGGGGATGTACGTCCTTCGCCTTGACCGGGAGGACAACCGTGTCGTGGTGGGCCCCCGGGAACGGGCCTATTCAAGGATAGTCTCGGCGGAGGGAGTCAACCTTCTTCTGCCCGGGAAAGGAGCGGAGGGTACGCCCCTTCGGGGGAAATGCCGCTCCAGGGGGGAGCCCGCACCCTGCGTCCTTCTTGCCCTGAAGGGGGGAGGGATGACGGTGCGGTTCGATGAACCCCAGTTTGCCCCGGCACCGGGACAGCGCCTCGTCCTCTACGACGGGGAGGACTGTGTTGTCGCTGGGGGAGACATTGTAGAAAAAGGGGAGGAATATAAATGGACGGAGTGATCGCCCGCAGGCTTGCGGCGCTCTACGAGGAAGGACGCCGGGGTGTGCTGTGCATTGTGGCCGAGGAGGCGGGGTCTACCCCCCGGAGCGCCGGGTCCTCCATGCTCGTCTACCCCGACGGCTCCATAGAGGGGACCGTGGGGGGAGGGATCATGGAGCACCGGGTGATAGAGCGGGCCCTCGAGATGCTGTCCAATGGGTCTGCCCCCCTGCTGCACCGGGAAAGCCTCACCGCCGACGAAGCGGCCTTCGACGGGGCAGTCTGCGGCGGCACGCTGGCCGTCTATCTTGAGGTCATCGGACGAAGCCGTGAGCTGATCATCTTCGGCGCAGGGCACGTCGGAAGGGCCCTGGCCCGGGCGGGGGAGACGGCGGGGTTTCAGGTCACCGTCTGGGATGAGCGGGAGGAGTTCGCCAACCCCGAGAACATCCCCTGGGGGAGGACAGTCTGCTGCCCCCTGGAGAAATTCTTTGAGGAGAAAGGGCGTTTCCACGGCCGCACGAGCGTCGTGGCCGTCACCCGGGGGCATTCCCTCGACGCCGAGGTGGTGCGCGCCCTTGAGGGGCTTCCCCTGGCCTATATCGGGATGATCGGCTCGAGAAAAAAGATCGCCTTCGTCCGGCAGGGCCTTCTCGAGAGCGGAGTCTCTGAAGCCTTTCTGGAGGGGATCTACCAGCCCGTGGGCCTGCCCATCGGGGCGGAGACCCCCGAGGAGATCGCCGTCTCGGTTCTCGCTGAGATCATCGCCGTCGACCGGGGAGCGGACGTAGCCGCCCTCCGGGGGGAGAAAAAAGGGTAGGGCCGAAGGTGTTTTCCCCCGGGATTTTGCCGGGAGGAGAAAAGGGAGTACAATATAACGTCAGGATTGGTTAAACTTCAGAGGAGAAAGCAGGTGGGACAATGGCTGTCTCATTCAAGGACTATTACGAGATCCTCGGGGTGAGCAGAACGGCCTCTCAGGATGAGCTCAGAAGGGCCTATCGGAAGCTCGCAAAAAAATATCACCCCGATGTGAATAAGACCACCGGTTCTGAGGAGAAATACAAGGAGATAAACGAAGCCTACGAAGTGCTGAAGGACCCGGAGAAGCGGAAAAAATACGATGCCCTCGGCAGCAACTGGAGCGCCGGCCAGGACTTCACCCCTCCGCCGGGGTGGTCCGCCCCCGGAGGCACGGGGGGCGGGGTCCATATGGATTTCGGCGACGGAGGCGGGTTCAGCGATTTCTTCCGTTCAATCTTCGGAGGGGGCTTCGGCCAGCCTCAGGGTGGGGGCAGAAGCGCCGGGATGGAGGAGATCTTCTTCGGCGGGCGCCCCGGAGGGGACGAGGAGATGGAGCTCGAACTCTCCCTTGAGGAGCTGCTTCGAGGGGGGACCAAGTCAATCTCCTTAGAACGGACCGAACGGGGGCCGGACGGCCACCCGAGAAGAGCCCGGAAGACCGTCAATGTGAACCTCCCCGCCGGCGTGACCGCCGGATCGAGAATCCGCCTCAAGGGACAGGGCTCCCGGGGAGGGGATCTCTATCTCATCCTTCGCATCGCCCCCCACCCGAGGTTTTCCGTGGAGGGGTATGACCTCGTCTCCTCCGTGAAGGTCTCCCCCTGGGAGGCCGCCCTCGGAGGGATGATCCCCGTGCAGACCCTGGACGGAACGGTCACCATGAAGCTCCCCGGGGGATCCCAGAACGGAAAGCGCCTCCGCCTCAAGGGAAAGGGGATCCCCCGAAGAAAGGGGGCCCTTCCGGGAGACCTCATCGTGACCCTCGAGGTGGTCATCCCCCCCTCCCCCGGCAAAGAGGAGAGGGAGCTGTGGGAGGCCCTGGCGAAGGGGTCTTCCTTCAATCCAAGGGCATAAGGGATAAAGAGCCGTCGGGACCGGAGGGGCTGCCTTCCGGTCTTTTTTCTATGGTTTTCACCGTGACCGAAATTTCAATGTTTTATCAAGAGCAGGGCATTCTGCCTCAGCGAAGCGGGAGAAACTGCCATTTTTTGTTCGGTACTGTAACAGAGATCCTATATCTTTTTTGGTCTGATCACCTGAGGAACACATTCATGTACCAGTTGTAAGAAATACTGAGTAGCTACTGAAAGTTCTGTACCTTTCCGGTAAGCTACATACCATGTTTCTGCAAGTGGAGGGTTTCCGATTTGATAAAAAAAAGGATTTTCGTAAAAGACAATATTACAGGCTGCAGCTTCCATTATGATAGCTAGACCCATTCCTTGCTCACACAAACGATATGTTGTGACATTGTTTTTTGCTGTAATAGTGATATGTGCATTTACACCTTGATCACGTAAATAGCTTAAAGCCTTATGAGTTACGCTGTGTGGAATATCAATTGAGATAAAGTTTTCATCTTCAAGTATGTGTAGCTTATCATTTTCTAATATCTTATAAGGTGTTTTCCTGTCATAAACGGATGCTAAAGCATGACTTGAGGGTACCATAAGAAGCATGCGTTCGTCAAAAAGTTTTTCATATACCAGATCGGTGCGTTTGGCTGGCCATGTAAATACTCCTAAATCAACTACACCTTCAGCTATTTTTACTGGGATTTGATTTGAAGCAAATTCATTTATTTCTACCTCAATATGGGGATATTTTTTTTTAAATAATGGCAGAACAATTGGAATCCAATAGGAACCACGAATCGGAGATGCTGCTACACTTAAACTATCTGAACCATACTTTAATAATTTACAAAAATCATGCTTAAGATCGTCTTCCATTTCAATATAACGTTCGCAAAAATTTAGAAAGAGTTTACCTGCTGCAGTAGGTACAAAGCCAGTTCGTGAACGTTCAAAAAAACGTACATTGAATTCCTCTTCGGCCTTCATTAAAACTTTACTCAAATATGGTTGGGAAATAAATAACGATGTAGCAGCTTTTGAGATACTTTGATATTTCCCAACGGCATAAATATATTTTAAATGAATTGTATTCATAATGCCTCCACGCTTGAATTCTTAATAGGCATGAAATACATGCAAATTCCGTCTTTGACTGTTTTAAGCTTTATTGTTAAGTTCTGTTTGAATAAATGAATCTAATAATTCTTCTCTTGATATTGTTTCTTTATTATACATCACTACTGTCCAAAATAAATTGGAAATCGAGTAGGGAGCCCAGATTGTCACCGTTCACAGCGGTGACAATCTCAAAAACGATTTGACCAAACCGGCTTAAAACGCTTTCCATCTGGTTTGCTCTCCTTGTGGATTTGAGATTTTGTTGCTCAGGCAAACCAATGATACCTCAAAGACGTTGGGGCCTTTTAATTTCCTAAAAAACTTATCTTAGACAAGAGTGGGTTTCACTCAAGTAGTAATGGGGGTGAATTAGGATAGCAGTGAATCGAAAGGGGGGAGGGTAGCAACTGTGAACGTGAAAATGGCATGGCCAACTACTTAACTAAAGCAACGGGCAAATAATGACTATGACTGGCGGAGATCAAACTTAAAGACAGCAGCGGTTTAGAGCAGTTTTTGTTGAGACTGTTTTTCCCAGAAATAAGCTGGGAAGATGTGCACTGGACAAGGTTGGGGGAGGTCTCATTTTAATGGAACCTATTCTAAAGCAGAAGATTGATAAGTTTTTCAACCCGAAAAGCGTAGCTGTAATCGGTGCATCGTCGCGGGTGGGGCAATTTAGTAACACCTTAGTTAGAAGATTAAGCCAGAGTTCTCTTAAGGGACACTCTTATCCCATCAATCCAAACTTAGACGAATTGTACGGACTGAAGTGCTATCCCAGCATTAAAGACGTGCCAGAAAAGGTTGACCTGGCTTACATTATGGTAGGTGCAAGTTTGGTGCCATCTGTGATGAGAGAATGTGTGCAAAATGGGGTAGAGAGTTGTGTGATACACACATCCGGTTTTGCTGAAGCAGGAGATGAAGGGCGTCAGCTTCAAGAAGAGGTACTTGAAATTGCCCGTAGCGGAGGTATTAGGCTGATTGGACCTAATTGTTTGGGAGTTTATAATCACCGCTCGGGATTGTTTGTTGATCACAAGGTTCCAGAAGGTAGTGCAGCAATAATCTCTAGTAGTGGGGGAATGAACTCAGCTATAACTATCTTTGGACGTGAGCGTGGTATGCGTTTTTCCAAGGCAGTTAGTTGTGGGAACCAAGCTGACATAACAATTGCTGATTTGATTGAGTATTTGGGTGAGGACGCTGAGACCTCGGTAATTTTGATGTATATGGAGAATGTCGGTGATGGGCAAAAGTTTATGCATGCTCTTAAGAAGGTAACTCGCACAAAGCCGGTGTTAATCATGAAAGGTGGCCGAACTGCAGCTGGATCTCGTGCAGCCAGCTCTCACTCAGCAGCACTAGCCGGTGATTATGATGTCTTCAAGGCAGCTGCAAGGCAGGCCGGTGCTATCTTGTGTGACGATATTGAGGATCTTGTTGATGTTGGTCTTGCTTGCCAGTTCCTGTCTCTTCCGCGGGGCAGAAATGTTACGGTAGTAACGACTCCCGGAGGAGCAGGTGTTACTGCTGCCGACGCTTGCGACGAATTCCAGTTGGGGTGTCCGGAAATTGGCGCCGAAACAACAGCCAAGCTTCGGAAATTCCTTCCGGCATCTGTTAGTACAGCTAATCCCATCGACCTCGGTATGGGCCGCTATCAAGTAATATTTGAGACCTTGGATGTTCTTTTTGATGATGACAGCCTGAACATGTTTCTTGTTATTGGATCCGACAGGGACTCCTTCGTCGAAACCCTTATCGAAAACAAAGATAAATTGAAACGTAAACCTGTTGCAGTGAGTATCATGAACCTCAATTTTAGTAGTCCTGCTGAATATGCCAGGATGACTGGCAGCGTGGGAGGCGCTGGAATACCAGTGTATCCTACCGCTCGCCGGGCTATCAAGGCAATGTCCCAATTGGCACTTTACGCTGAATATGTTGAAAAGAGTGCACCCCTGGCATCTCCCTCCAGTGGAATCGAAAAGAAGCAGCCAACGAGAGCACTGGAGATCGTGGCAGCTGCAAAAGCTGCTGGTCAGAGAATGCTTACTGAGAGCCAAGCCATGGATTTGTTTGATAGTTACGGGATACCGGTAGTGAAGCATGGGTTGGCACGGTCCTTTGACGAATCTCTCGAAGTTGTGAACAAAATAGGGTATCCAGTTGTTGTAAAAGTCAGTTCGCCTGATGTTGTACACAAAACTGATGCTGGCGGTGTGGTGCTTAACGTAAGCAATGCCGACGAGCTCAAACAAGCATTTGAACAAGTTACTACATTGCCTCTGAAGAGTGTGCCTGACGCAAGTATCGAAGGAGCCCTTATTGAGAGGATGGTGAAAGCACAGTTCGAGCTTTCAGTTGGTATGGTTCGGGATCGTCAGTTTGGTCACGTAATCATGTTTGGTTTAGGCGGAATCCTAATAGAGGTGCTGCGGGATGTGGGCATGCGCATAAATCCGCTCTCACGGCAAGATGCCCTTGAAATGATGGGTGAAATCCAAGCGCATACCATTTTAGAAGGCGTTCGTGGCATGAAACCAGTGGATAAAGATGAACTGGTCGAAATTATTTTGGCACTGGATGCTGTAGCACGAGATATTCCGGAGATCACAGAAATTGATATCAACCCAATAGCTGCTACGAGAGATGGATTAGTGGCAGTGGATGCTCGCATTAGAATAGCGTGAAAGACCGACCATGGAAGCTCTCTGTTGTTACGAGAATATATATCTAAATTGCCTCGGAATTCCGATGTGGTTGTAAAAGATAAAGCCTATTGACTTGGAGCTACGCAGTTTGGTTACCAACTATATTTCAGAAGGAGGAATTTGAACATGTGGATCAACAAAGATATGGAGAAGCTCCAGCCCTCTGCAGTTCGAAAAATATTAACAATGCCCTCGAAGCGAAGTGATGTTATTAACCTCGGGTTAGGTCAGTCAATATACCCTACCCCTTCTAATATAGTAGAAGCGGGTAAAAAAGCATTAGATGATGGTTTCACCAGATACGCACCTAATGCCGGTTTAGCTGTCTTACGCGAAGCCATTGCCGAAAAGGTAAAAAAAGAGAACGGAATCAATGCGACTGCCAATGATGTATTCGTTACAGTTGGTGCCCAGGAGGCTCTTTCGAGTCTTTTCGTCTTATTATTAAACCCTGGTGATGAAGTCATCATACCGGAACCTTGCTACTCAGGTTACATCAGCAGCATAGCTGTTGCCAGAGGAGTACCCGTTACGGTACCGCTAAGAGCAAGTAATGACCGCCATCTTGACCCCAAAGATTTGGAAAGGGCTATCAGTCCCAAAACTCGAGTTATTTTGTTCAATACACCTAACAATCCTTGTGGAACGGTAGCTCATAAAGAAGAGCTCGAGGCCATTGCCCGTTTTGCTATTGAGCATGATCTATTTGTCGTGACGGACGAGATTTATGAAAAAATAATTTTTGATGGTCGAAAACATATCAGCCTTGCATCATTGCCTGGTATGGCCGAGCGCACAGCTACTATTAATGGGTTTTCTAAGTCCTACTGCATGACGGGCTGGCGGGTAGGTTACTTTGTAATGCAGAATAAGTTGAAGGAACATTGGGCTAAGGTTCAACAGGCGTTGGTTTCAGGTGCTAATACCTCAGCTCAAGTGGCCTGTGTAGAGGCCCTTACCGGCCCGCAAGAATTCGTACAGGAATACTTGGGCAAGTACGATGAGACAAGAAATATCTTATATGAAGGCATCAATGCCATAACTGGAGTTAGTTGTCTGAAGCCCGAGGGCACTTTTTATGCAATGGTCAACGTTTCTGAATTAGGGGCTGATGAGGATGTAGCTATGCATCTGGTAGAAAACCAAGGGGTAAGAACAATTGCAGCTTCTAATTACGGACCAAATGGTGAGGGGTATCTAAGGCTCTGTTTCGCCGTTGAGCCTGAAATTATCAAACAGGGAATACAAAGAATTGCTGAGGGTGCACAGGAACTACTAGCGGCTAAAGAAAAGTAATTAGCAGCTAAATGGTTAAGCTTGGCAAAATTACTGTGAAAATTAGAGGTTCTCGAACGTAAAGAGCTACGATTAGGAGGGATTAGATCGTGGATAAGTACGAGAAGAAAATGTCGTTTTTTGATGTCACGTTAATGTCAGCCGGGAACATTATTGGTGCCGGAATATTCACTCTGACAGGAGTTGCAGTAGGAGCTGCTGGCCCTGGGTTACCTCTTTCATTTTTGATTGCCGGGCTATTTTGTGTTTCTATGAGTTTGCCTTATATGGTTTTAGGATCAGCCATACCGACCAAAGGCGGTCCATACATGTATGTTTCCCGTTTTATTCACCCTGTATTTGGTTTTTTACAGATATGGAATTTCCTTATGCAATCCGTCATGATAAGTGTACTGGCTATTTCTGCCGGGCAATATCTGCCGAGTATAATTCCTATACTTACTCCAAAGGTAGCCAGTGTTATTGCCATACTGTGTATGATGACTGCTTGTTTGTTCAATGTTAAGTCTTCCGCTATTGTACAAAATATGATGGTTACCTTAATGCTGCTGGCCTTAGCTTGTTTCATTGGGATGGGTGTTCCCCAGATAAAGTATTGGTCACCTGGGGACATGTTTGCTGTTAAGGGACTTTCAGGCATTTTGCTGGCTGTCAGTTATCTGAAGTCGGCGGCGTGGGGCGGTGTTAACGTTGTAAATTTGGGTGCTGAAATAGAAAATCCGGGAAAAACCCTCCCTCGTGCTATTGGTACAGCTACCATAGGGGTATCTATTATATACGCTCTTGTGGCTGTAGTGGCAATAGGCGTGCTGCCTTGGGAGCAGATGATAGGGAAGCCGCTGTCAGTGGCTGCCAAGGTATTTATGCCTGGCTGGGCCTTTAACTTCTTTGTGATAGGCGGGGCGCTTTTTGCGGTGCTGACAACGATGCTGTCTCAGTTCTTGAGTTATAGCCGTGCCATCTGGGCTGCGACCTCCGACGGGATGTTTCCTAAAGGTCTAGGGACGCTCAACAGATTTGGGGTTCCTTATCGTGTAGTGATGCTAATGGCTTGCATAGCACTGACACCGGTTCTATTGGGCTTGCCGCTGAAATTCGTATTTGCAGTAATGGCGGCACCTGCAATGCTGATTAATATTATCGTTACCCTGCCAGCATTGATTGCACCTAAGGTGCTACCCGAGAAATTCAAGAGTGCATACTTTAAGTTAACTATGAAACAAATGTGGGCCGTAATTATGTTTGATGTGATAGCGACCTTTTATCTCAGCTACAATCTATTTCTGACCTTAAACATTCCAACAATAACAGGCATTGTGATTTTCTATGGGTCGGGGATTGCTTATTATTTCCTACGGATAAAATATTTATCGAAAAACGGTATCGACTTAGTAGCTCAAATGAAAGTTATGGAGTCCTCGTGGCTTAGTTAGAAAACTATAGCAGTGTTACGAGCAGAAGGTCGTTGCTGAGCATTATGAAGGTGGTGTGTAGTAGATGGGACCTAGTCCGGCCAAGAAGTGCGGCTGTAGTAACGATAGCAATAATAGCGAAACCTTATCTCCGGTCAGGACTGCTCTTATGGTAGTAACCCTCGGTTTGGGATACGCTTTGGTCATGTTTCTTCGGCACTCCCTGCTCATAACTTCAACTTACATGACTGAGGATCTGGTCATGGGTTCAGGGCTGGCCCTTGGAGCACTAGGATCTGTGACGTATTATGGCTATGCGGTTATGCAGATTCCCGGCGGATTTTTGGCTGACAGGCTTGGAGCTAGAAAGACCATAACTGTATCACTTTTGTTGTTGTCTGTGGCAACAGTGTTTTTCGGTATGGCCAAGTATTTCACACATGCGCTTGTGGCCCGAGCTCTTTCAGGCGTTGCCATGGCAGTAGTATATGTTCCTGCTATGACGGCGATAAGAGACTGGTGCCCTCTTAAAAACTTCCCCTTCTTGGTGTCCCTGCTTGTCTTGTTTGGCAATATAGGTTCCATCTGTGCTAAAACGCCCCTTGTTAAGCTGGCAGATTTGGTAGGCTGGCGAAAGCCATATTTAATTGCAGCTGCAGCTGCACTTATCATAGCGCTATTAACCTGGATAGTAGTTCCGGAAAAACGTAAGAGTGATTCTCAACAATTGCTCAACAAACAGTTGTTAAGCAAAACAGGGACAAAGGGTCAATCAGTTTGGTCAGTTCTTCGGGGGGCCCCGTTAATATCACTGATGTTATGGTTCTTCATCTTTAATGGAACCCTTAGTGGTTTTGAGGGTCTATGGGATGTGAGGTATCTCATGGAGGTCCAAAACCTAACGCGTCCGGAAGCGGCTGGCATACTTACCTTAACTATATTTATTGGTATGGCAATAGGGCCTATAGCAGGAGCATTAGCTAATCGTAGAAGCGGCCTCGTGTTCTTAACTACAAGTTATCTGCGAGCGTTGGCCCTTGGATTCTTCGCCTTCTTACCAACAAATATGAGTTATATAAGTATTGTCCTTTGGCTTATGGTTAAGCGGATAGGTATTGCGTGTCCCCCGGTGGCATTCTCAGAGGTCAGGAGAATTTCTCCTCCAAACATAAGCGGAACTATACTTGGAATCTGTAACACAATAGGATTTCTGGGTGGAGCGGTAGCGACGCAGGGCATTGGAATTGTTATGGACACTGCTGCTGTAGTAGGGTATCATCGCGCCTTTTCAAGGTCGTTTATTGTTTTCGCTGTTTTGGTAGCAGTCACTACGACTTTTGTTGGGATCACTATTTTCTGGCGGCGGCAGAGCAACGTTCTGCTTTCAAGGGCGATGGAGAAGCAATAGGGAAGTTACCTTAAAGAGGCCCTACTTTCATGGGGTTATAGAAAACCTTTAGAGTGACACCAAGTGGAGATTAGAGAGCGTTAGGAAGCAATATAAACCTAACGTAATGACTGAAAGGTGCAAAGGATGTTATTACTGCATCGAAGTATGTCCCCAAAAAGCTATATCCGTGTCTGATGATCTAAATAACCTAGGATACAACTATACACTGGTCGATGATGAGCGTTGCATAGGTTGCGGAATGTGCTTCACCATGTGCCCAGAAAGCGTATTTGAAATCGAATAAAGGAGGGATGAAAAGTGGCAAAAGTAATTATGAGAGGTAACCAAGCTTTAGCTGAAGCTGCATTAAGAGCAGGATGCCGATTTTTTTGTGGTTATCCAATAACGCCGCAGTCGGAAATAATGGAGTATTTGGCGGCACGGATGCCGGAAGTCGGTGGACACTTTGTTCAGTCAGAATCAGAAGTCGCCGCTGGCTCCATGCTTCTAGGAGCAGCAACCACCGGTTTTAGAGTCATGACGGGTTCCTCAGGGACGGGATTCACCTTAAAGCAGGATGCGATTTCCTGGATGGCATCCTATGATTTGCCGGGCGTCTTCGTTAACGTTTGCCGTTATGGTAGTGGACTAGGGCAAAGCACAAAGGCTGGACAAGATGCCTATCTTCAAGCAACGAAGGGCGGCGGACAAGGTTGTTACCGTCCGCTAGTTTATGGACCTGGCAGCTGTCAAGAAATGGTAGATCTCATGGCGCTAACTTTTGAGAAAGCAGAACAATACCGCACTCCGGTAATACTGCTTTCTGATGGGGCTTTAGGTCAGATGATGGAGCCGGTGGAGCTCCCGGAGTATCAAGAACCTGACGGGGATAAACCATGGGCTCTCAAAGGAAAAGGCAAAGGGAAAGGCAGAAGATTAATTTCACCTCAGCGTACTGACCCATTGTACGAACAGCATCTTAGAGAAAAATGTGCACATATAGCAGCTACTGAACAACGTTGGGAAGCCGTACAGACGGAAGATGCCGAGGTTATATTGGTGGCTTATGGTATTTCCGGGCGAGTGTGCAAAGAAGCTGTTCGAGTAGCGAGAGCAAAGGGTCTAAAACTAGGCCTAATTCGACCAATTAGCTTGTGGCCCTTCCCAACGAAACCGTTTGAACAAGTAGTAGAAACGGCTAAAGGGTTTTTAGTTGTGGAAATGAGTGCTTTAGGTCAGATGACTGAAGATGTAGCTTTGTCCGTAAAGTGCCAGAAGCCTGTATACCTCTATCCTAGTGGTCCGACTCCACCTAAAGGGAATGTTATCTTACAAATGGTAGAAGACATCTTGCAAGGCAAACTAAAGGAGGTGTTCTAGTTGGTAGTATGCAAAACACCCCGCTTGTTAATTGAACCTTCGTTAGCTACAGGTATTTGTCCTGGGTGTGGTTATGGCATTATAAAACGGCTGTTGGCTGAGGTACTTGAAGAACTGGTCATTGACGAGGAAGCGATAGGCGTTTATGGGATTGGATGCACCGGTTATGTTACCAGGCATTTTGACATTGATTGGCTTTGGGCACAGCACGGTAGAGCACCAGCTTCTGCCACTGCAATAAAGAGATTACAGCCGGAAAAAATAGTCATCACTGTTCAGGGTGACGGTGACTTATGTGCTATTGGATGTTCAGAAGTCATTCATGCTGCAGTCAGAAACGAAAAAATTACCGTTTTCTTTCTTAATAACGGTATCTATGGGATGACAGGGGGACAAATGGCACCAACCACATTGCCTGATCAAATAACCACAACATCGCCCCAGGGAAAGAGTCCAGAGCTTGCCGGCATGCCCATGAAGATGACTGAGATGATTTCCGTGTTACCTGTAGCTTATGTGGCCAGAGGGGCTATTTACAATCCAGCTGAGATTCGTAAAACAAAAGGCTATATGAAACAGGCTTTAGAAGCCCAGGTGAATAACGAAGGATTTTCTTTGGTCGAAATACTGTCTCCATGTCCGACTAACTGGCATATGACGCCTGTAAAAGCTATGGAAAGAATCAAGAATAAAGTTGTACCATATTATCCACTGGGTGAAATGGTCACGAAGGGGGGGGAATCCTAATGCAAGAGGTAATTATTGCCGGTTTCGGCGGCCAAGGAGTGCTGGCGGCAGGGGTTGTGTTGGCGACCATGGGTATGAAAGCGGACTTGCATACTACTTGGATTCCCACCTACGGTGCTCAGCAGCGAGGTGGTACAGCGAACTGTTCGGTCAAGATATCCGAGCATGAAGTGGGAAGCCCGTACATAGATAGCCCTGATATCCTACTTGTTCTTAACGAACCTTCTTTGAATGAGTTCGAACAGATTG
Organism: Synergistaceae bacterium; assembly: GCA_022837505.1. GTDB lineage: Bacteria > Synergistota > Synergistia > Synergistales > Aminobacteriaceae > JALHFZ01. The sequence goes on along the minus strand of JALHFZ010000027.1, from coordinate 11,832 downwards.
TTAAGCCGGGCGGATACATCTTCGTCAATACTTCGTTGGTGTCCAGGGAAGTGGAGAGAGACGATGTAACTGTAGTTGCAGTTGAGGCTACGAATCTAGCCACTGAGCTGGGCAACGTTCGCGTAGCCAACATAATCATGCTAGGTGCTTTACTGGGCAAAGTGCCGATTGTGCCAGAGGAAAAAGCGGCGGAGGCCTTGGCAGAATACTTTAAAGGCAAGAGTCAAGGAATTATTGACCTTAACATCAAGGCTATACAAAAAGGCATTGAGGTAGTAAGTGTTCAGTAGAGGCAGTGAGAACCTGAACTGCACCCTGTCAAGTAGACATTAAATCAAAAGAGACTAGACAACCTTAGTTCTGTATTCTACGGGACTAAGGTTGTCTAACTTTTTCTAAAAACGTTTGTTAGTGATGAATTCTAGGGGTCTTCCTTCAATCCAAGGGCATAAGGGATAAAGAGCCGTCGGGACCGGAGGGGCTGCCTTCCGGTCTTTTTTCAATGGTTTGTACCGTGACCTCCGAGGAGGCGGTCCGGCCGTCTCCGTCCACGAGGGAGACCCTGTGGGAGCCCCCCGCAAGGGGCCAGAAAAGGGGGAGGCGGGTCTCCTGCTTCCCCGCGAATTCCCCCCCCACGAACCAGTAGACGGGAAGCCTCGCCCCCTCCGCCTTCAGGGCGACTTTCTGATCTTTTCCCAGGGGGGTCAGAAAATAGACCGACCCGGGAAGGGGGGAGATGATGGAGATCTCGGGAGGACGCTCCACCGCAAGGGCCCTCCGGAGGGCATAGTCCTCAAGCTCCGAGGGCCAGACCACCGATGTTCCCTCTTTGGTGAAGCGGTGGAGGGCGCATGGCTGGGATGAGGAGATTCCGGGGAGATAGTAGTCATCCCGTACGGACGGGCAGGCATGGGAGGGGGGCTGCCCCGAAAGGGAGCATACCCTCCGGACGGCCACTCCGGTGGGAGGGTCGTACCATTCCCCCTTCGAGACGGTCCGGAGGATCTCCACCATGGCGGGCGCGGAGGCGTGAAGGCCCACAAGTTCCGGATGGGACTCTCCGGAAGGATCGCCGAACCAGATCACAAGGGTAAAGGAAGGGGTATAGGCGGCCGTCCAGGCGTCCCGGTATCCGTAGGATGTCCCGGTTTTGAAGGCGAACCAATGCCCCTGCCCCTCCACCCTCCGGGCGTGAAGGGGAAGCAGGCGCCCCGGGTCCTTAAGGATATCGGCCACCATAAAGGCGCTCCCCTCGGAGACCACCCGGCGGGGGGGGAGAATTTCCCCCCGGAGGAAGGTGGGGGTGCGGAGGGTGCCGAGGGTGGAGAGGACGGTATAGGCCCCGGCCATCTGAAGGAGGGTCACCTCGCACCCTCCGAGGATCAGGGAGTCGCCGTAATGGCCGGTGGACTTGTCGAGGGAGAGGAACCCCACATTCCGCAGAAGGTCGAGGACCGATTCGTTCCCCACCGCCCGGAGCACCCTGACCGCCGGGACGTTGAGGGAGTCCGCCAAGGCCGTCCTTGCGGCGACTGGGCCCCGGTAGGTGAGGTCGAAGTTCCGGGGAGACTGGCCGGAGAAGGCAAGGGGGGTGTCGGCGAGGAGCGAGGCGGGAGTGTAGAGCCCCCGGTCGAAGGCGGCGAGGTAGGCGAAGGGCTTGAGGGCCGAGCCGGGAGACCGGAGGCTGCGCCCGCAGTCGACCCAGCTTCCCGCCGCCTCCGAGCCGAGCCTCCCGTTTCCGCAGTAGGCCAGGACCTCTCCCGTGCTGTTGGCAAGGATAACCCCGGCGGCGGTGATCTCCCGGGGGAGGGAGGCCAGGGAGGAGGCCAGGGTGCGCTCCAGGAGCTCCTGAAGGGGGAGGGAGAGGGTCGTCTTGATCTCTCCCCCGTCCTTCCGCTCACCGAGGGCAGCGAGGGCGAAATGCCAGGCCCGGGAGGGGAAGGCTCCCCGGCCGGAGGGGAGTTTTTCCGCCTTCGCGAGTCGGAGGATCTCCTTCGAAATGACCCCCCGCTCTTCGAGCCCGTCGAGAATGGAGTTCCGCCGCTCAAGGGCGCGGCCGGGGTTCCGATCGGGGCGGTACAAGGTCGGCCCCCGGAGCATTCCCACCAGGAGGGCCGCCTCGGCGAGGGAGAGCTCCCGGGCGCCCTTCGAGAAGTACATCCGGGATGCGGCCTCGACCCCCCGGATATTCCCCCCGAAGGGGGCCCTGTTCAGATAGAGTTCGAGGATCCTGTCCTTTGAGAGGACCCGTTCCGCCCGGAGGGCCTCGGCGAATTCATACAGTTTCGTCCGGAAGGTCCGGGGCCGGGGGTGAGAGAGGCGGACGAGCTGGCTCGTGATGGTAGAGGCACCCGATACGACCCGTCCTGCCCGGAGGTTTCCGAAGAAGGCCCGGAGAAGGGCACGAGGGTCCACTCCGGGATGCTGGCGGAACCGGCGGTCCTCCACCTCGAGGGCGACCAGGGGAATCCATTTCCCCATGGCCGCGAGGGGGACGGGGAGAGACCACTCCGAGTCCTCCGAGAGAAAGACGGAGAAGACCTCCCCCGCCCGGTCGGTAAGGCAGGGGGAGGTCTTCCATTCTTCAAGATGCTTCGCTGAAAAGGGAATATGCGCCGAAAAGAGAAAGCCCCCTCCCGCCGCGGCGGCGAAGAGAAGAAGAGCCGCGAGGACGAACCGCCGGAAGGCGGGCTTTCCGGTCACCGGATGACCACCGTGCCTGAGCCGGTCAGGGCCTGGACGTCAGGGGCGTACATTCCCTCGGCGGCCAGGGGAGGAACCGTGAAGGTCCCCCGGGTTACCGCCCGGAGAAGGTACTTGTATTCCAGGGGCTTATCCGCCCTGTCGATGAAGAGCAGCAGCCGGTCATCCCGCCGCTCCGCCCGGATGCCCCTGTAGACCTCTTCCCCTTCAGCTCCCGCGGAGAGACGGGGGTTTTCGATCTCCATCCCTCCGGGGAGGATGTCGATGACCACGAGGTCCTTCAGGGGAGCCGTCGGGGTCAGGGAGAGGGTGACTTCAATCCGTTCCCCCTGCTCCACCGGAGTTCCTTTGGAGATGACCTTTCCCTCCCGGTTTTTCCACGTCCGTTTAATCGAAAGGCCGTTGCTTGCCGCGGGAGGGGAGACCTCGGGAACGCCTCCGGCAGTCCAGGCGTAGTAGGCGGTCCCCTCACCCGTAAGGGTCAGGGTCAGCGGGCCCTGGGGAAGGTCCGCCAGGTTGAGGGAGAGCCGTTTTCCGTCGCTGAAGGCGGCGATCACTGCGCCGCTTGAGTCCTTCAGCGCCGCCTCGAAGGGCTTCCTGGCGCTTTGGGTTTTTTCAAGCCATCTGCCGAGGGCCAGCACGGCCATGGCGTTCTGCTGGGTCGTACCCCAGGCTGATTTTCTCCCCTCCTCGAGAAGGGGAAGGGCGAGTTCCGCCGCCGCGGGGGAGAGGGGATCGACGGCGGCCCACAGAAGAAGCCTCAGAGCGTCTGTCCTTGAGGAGGACTCGAAGGTCGAGTCGGCCCCCCTGCGCACGGGAGGAGGAAGGGTTCCGAGCTCCCTCAAAGGCTCGGAGGAGTTCAGAGAGAGGGCATAGGCTCCTGCCAGGAAGACCGCCCCGGAGTTTCGAAGGAGCGGGCGGTTTTCTCCGATATGGGCCATCCACCCCAGGGGGGCTTCTCCCGCAAGGGCGAGGACGTAGGAAGCGTAGGCCTTGAGGGTCAGATTCTCAGCCAGGGCCTCCTCGGTGTCGTTATCCGGAAGGGAGGGAAGGAACTGTCTGACCCAGGAGAGGGCGCTCTCCATGAGGTCATCGGGCACCGGGGCGCCGCTCTTTTTCGCCTCCGTGAGGAAGTGGGTCGTGTAGAGGCTTACCCAGGACGCTGCTTCGGAATTTCCCGGCCAGGCGGCGAAGGCTCCTCCCGGAAGCTGAAGGGCCGAAATTTTCCGCAGTACCCCCGCGAGGGCCGCTGCCCTTTCCTCCTCGTTGACAAGCTCAGGGTCCACCTCCGCAACGAGGTCGGGGAGGACGAGGAGGGGCCATGCCCCGGAGACGGTCTGTTCGAGGCAGCCGTAAGGGTAGGTCATGAGGAAGGAGACCGCCCCCAGGAGGTCAAGGGAGGGGAAGTCGGAGAGAAGAAGCTGCCCCTCCTCGGTGCCGGGGAACCACTTCCGGGGCAGGGTGATCACCCTGTCCTCCCCTTCGCGCAGAAGGCCTGAGCCGCTGAGGGAGATGGGCGGCCAGGGGGGACGGACAGCGATCTCCGTCTCCTCGGAGTAGGAATTGCCCCCCCATTCCGTGGTGAGGGTGAGGCGGGCGACCCCTGCGGTCTCTCCGGCTTTCAGCCGGAGAGAGAAAAGCATCCTGGGCGTCTTCGGATCGAGCTGGGCGAGAAACTCCCTCTTTCCTGCGAGGGTGAGGGGGCCGTCGACGGAGGCGGAGACGGTCACTTTCTTCGGCTCCTCACCGGCGGAGAAGAGTTCGAGGGAGACGGTGAAGTCGTCTCCCGGGGAGACCGCCCGGGGAAGGGAGAGTTCCGCTGTCACGTCCCGGGCGAGGGTGATCGACTTCTCTCCTTTGCCGAAGGCGTCTCCCCCCGCTGCCACGGCCATGAGGCGTGCCCGGCCGCTGAATTCGGGGAGGGAGAACTCCGCTGAAAAGATTCCGTTCTCGTCGGTGGCGATTTTTCCCGCAAAGAGGGAGAGAACCCTGCGGGCTTTCGCCGACACGGGGGAAAGGCCCGCCCGGAGGGCCGCCATGGCGTCCTCTCCCTCGCCGCCTCCCGTTTTGAGGAGGGGCGTGCTGCGGGCCTCGAGGGGCAGAAGCTGGTCGTAGATGTCGAAGACGGCGACCCCCGCCGCCCGCCGGGACATGAAGAAGGCCCAGGGGTCAGGGGTTGCGTAGTTCGTGAGGGAGAGAATCCCCTCGTCCACGAGGTAGAGGACGACCTCCCCTTTCCGGGGGTTGCCCGCTCCGTCGGTCAGCTTTCCCCGAACGGTCAGAGGTTCGAGGGGAGCCGCCCGTTCGGGCGCCTCAAGGTCAACGGTGAGGCGGGTTTCCTTTCGCTCCACCTTCAGAGAGGCAATTCCGAGGGCCCGGTGATTTCCCCAGGGTTCCCCTTCGAGAACAGGGCGGAGCACCCAGGCGGACACGTAGAAGTTCGGGATCATCTCCGCCGTCACAGGGATGTCAATCGTCCCCTCGCCCCCGTCGATCGTAAGGACGCGCCGGAGGATTTCCCGGTCCGTCTCGGCCGTGACGAGGACGTTCCCCTTGAAGGGGGCCCGGAAGGTTACCGAAGCGGTATCCCCCGGGGCGTAGCTTTCCCGGTCGGCCCGGATTTCTATTCTGTCGAGAAGGGTTGATCCACCCGCCGTCTCGCTCCCCCAGGGGGCCCAAGCGTAGAAGGAATACGAGGCGGCGCTCCCCGAGGCTTCGTCGTCGATACGGAGGAGGTATTCCCCCGACGAGGGGGGAGTGAAGGAGACTGTCCCCCGTCCCTCCCTGAGTGTTACGGTCTGCTCCGACTCAAGGACGAGCTCCCGCTGCATCTGGTTTCTTGTCTGATTCCCCACGCGGACGAGGTTGTAATGCTGGGATACCCGGTATAGGGAGGCTTTGGCCGTGGAGAGGGGGGAGGACGTGCCCTCCGGCGAGACCGCGGCGACAGCGAAGGCAGCCTCCTTGCCGGGAGCGGGGTCGTCCCGGGGTTTTTCAATGCCGAGGTAGACGGGGTAAGGGTGGAAGGGGAGGGTGAGGGCAGTGGGAACCCATCGTCCCCCTTCCTCCATGACCCGGACGACGAAGGTCAGCTCCACCGCCGAGGGGGGAGACAATTCATCGGGGGCAGTGTAGGTTGTCTGCCCCTTCCCCGAGGCATCGAGGGTGCCGCCGCCCAGAAAGTCCACCGTGGGTTCGAAGGTCTTCTCCGGGTCGCCGAAGGAGTAGGCCTCCCACCCCGAAGGGGCGAAGGGAACGGGACGAACCCGGACTTCTGCCTCGAAGGGGAGCTCTGCCGCGGGGGCCCCGAAAAGCCATTCCGAGCTTATGTCAAGGGTAACCATCTCCCCCGGCTTCACCGAGGAAGCGCTCGCCCCTGCCGTGACGGCGAGGCGGGGGGCGACGAAATCCTCCACGAAGAATTCCGCCCGTCCAAGGGGGTTTTTCTCCTCTCCGGGGAGGGCGACCAGGGCGCTGTACACTCCCGTTGGCGTGACGTTCGACAGGACGGCCGAGAAAACGGCCATCCCCTCGGGGGAGAGCATGGCAGTTCCCCGGGCCACTTCCTTTCCGAGGGAGGAGCGGACCACGTAGATCACGGGAAATGTTTCAGGAGGAAGGAAGCGGCTGTTCCGTACCACCGTGGAGAAGAAGACCTCCTCTCCGGGGCGGAAGACTCCCCGGGAGGGGAAGAGAAAGGCCTCGTACCCCCGGTTCCAGGGGCGTCCTCCCGTATCGAAGCCGCTGTCCGAAAGAAGGTTGCCGTCGAACTTCAGAAAGGAGAGGTCTTCGTCTTTTTCCACCGTGGCGATCAGCGGCTGCAGCTGATCCTCCCAGGGGGCGTCCTTCCGGAAGGCCCACAGGCCGTTTTCGTCCGTCTCGCCCGAGGCGAGAAGCTGGTTGCTCTTTGAATAGATTTTTACCTTGCCCCCCCCTACGGGTTTCCCTCCGGCGATGGAGTTGACCCATAGGGTGATGCCGTCAGGCCATACCCTGGCGACGATTCCGAGGTCTGTCACGGCCACGAGCTGCTCGGCCTCGCCCCAGTACTGACCGCCGCCGTCCGAGGCTGTGAGCAGAAAGACCCCTTTCTCCTCTCCGGCCAGCTCCTGCAGGTCGATGGCCCTCCTGACGGGGGTGTTGAGACTTCCCTCGGGACGGGCCGACTTCGATGCCGTCCGCCGGGCCAGGTCCCTGGGTATGGAATAGTCGCTGATGGTGAGGGCTACGGGGATATTGTTTTCATACACCCGCCACAGGTTCAGGTCAACCTCCTCGATGTTCACCGTCTCGAGGGGGATTCTGAGGTCCGAGGCGGGAGAGAGAAAGGTGCCGGCGGAGGGGAAGGTTATCTGGGGGTAGAGGTCGGGAAAGATGACGGCCTTCTTGTACTCTCCCTCGAGCTTTGTTCCGTCCCGGGAGGGGAGCCCTTTCAGCAGCGTGAGGGTATAGCGCTCCCGGGGCTTGAAATCAGCGAGGATGGAGAAGCCGCTGTACCCGGGTTCAACGGTGAAGGGGATGGACGGGGAAAGGACGACGAACTTCGCCGCCCTGGCGATGTCCACCCCCACGGAAGTATCCACCCGGAGGGCGCTCTTCTCGGGATAGCGGCTGTCCCCGTAGGCTCCTGTCACGACGAGCTTCCGGGTCACCGGGATTTCCTTGTATACCGGCTTCTCCATGCCGAGGGGGCCCGCATCGCTCATCAGGCCGGGGACGATGGAGACCCCGATGGTTTTTCCGTCGAAGGGGGCAGTGGCGAAGGTCACCCTTCGGGCGGGGGAGTTTCCGTAGAGGGTATAGTCGATTTCCTTATCGTTTTCGTCGTGGAGGCCGAGGAACCCCCTCAGCCTGTAGGGTGAGACGGGGAGGTTGAAGGAAAGCTCAACGGTTATTCTTCCTTCCTGATTTACGTCCGTCTGCTGGGCAGAGAGAAGCTTCAGCTCCTCCGTGGAAAACCGGAAGATCTGCCTGCCCGAAAGAGGACGCCCCTTCAGGTCCCGGAGGGAGGGGGACGCCGTGGCCAGGAAGGCCGTGGCGGAGGCCAGGGGGCGGGAGGGGGTGAACAGAAAGGTGGACTGATCGGTCCACTTCCCCGTGCCGGCAATTGCTGGGGTGAAGGAGAGGGGCATTTTATCCGCCGGGGCAGCCTTTCCCACCTGCTCCTTGGGGACGGCGGGCTGGGAGAAGGTCACCTTCACAGAGGGTTTCCCCTTGACGGTCCCCTCGGGGGAGAAGGAACTGATGGTGAACTCGGGAGCGGGGGCTCCCTCCGCCCATCCCGTTCCTCCGAAGAGAAGAACCAGCGTGAGAAGCAAGAGAACCGACTTTTTCATGGGAATCCTCCTTCAACAGAGTTTCATTCTGGGGAAATCAAAACTGGAAATCTTTTCAATTATACTCTTCTGTTACCGATTCGATTGCCTCCGCCATTCCTACCCCATGGGCACAGGCTCCCAGGCATCATTCAGCACATCAAACCGATACACCTGCCGGGTTACGGTATTTACGGCATACATGACTTCCCGTACAAAATTATCCTCATGATGTGTTCCTAAAATAACAAGGTAGCATTCCTCGTCCTCAATCACGGCAGTTTCTCCGGTCAGCAAAATAGCCATGCCGGCATTCAGATACTCTCTTATCTCTTCGACATCATTTTCAATAATTTCGTATATCACCGCTTCAGCTTCAGAATTAAGCGACGACTCTTCTATAAATTTTTTGCGGTCTGCCGATATGAAGGAGGCAACATTTCCCCCTTCATCAGTGGTTACAAAATACACTGCCCCTCTGGTCAGTTCTTCCCCCAGGACTTCTCCGATCTCCTCCGGAATAATAGTGTACAGGATGCTTTCGGGGACATCGGTTTCATAATGAGTCATTTTTTGCGGGTACACCTGTGCCTGGTCATCCTCTTCGGCTGGCGTCCACCAGACATCGTCAAGCCAGATGCTTTTTTTATCCGATCCCGTATCCCAGTACACGGCATAGAATTCATCATTTTTACGGGGGGCCTCCCGTGACTTTTCTCCGGTGACCTTTTCAAAGATTAATTCATCGGGGGTGCTTCTGATATTTTCCCCATCGTCCGGCACCAGCAGATCAAAAACGGTATTGCCGTTTCCTGCGAAAAACCAGGACATAACGCGCTTGTTATCATAGATGGTTCTATGCAGAAAATAGAAGTCTCCTCCCGGTTCTTCCGTGTTTTCCAGTTCAATGCAGAGGAGATCAGGTGCTTCTTCAGGTTTTGCATAAGCCCTGTCGAAAGTTATTTTCCCCGAATAATTCCCTTTGGGGCCATCAGAATAAGAGTTTTTAAAAGATAAGGCAATGTTTAAATCCTTATCGATTTCCATTGTGCATAGTACATCTCCGTAATAATAATAGTCATAGAGCCATTTCCCCCGGAGGTACTCCCGTATTCCTTCCTCACTGCTGAAATCAGGCTGAGGCACGGGTGTAATTTTTTCCCCTTTGGCAGGAGCTTCAGAAGGCTGGGGTGACGAACTGTTCCATTCCACGTTTTTTTGTGCCCCCTGCCCCGGGGTGCAGCAGGATAAAACCAAAAGGCAGATAAATACCGCTGATAAAGCTTTGCTTTTCATCTTGTTTCTCCTCTCCTGACTTTTATTGACGGTTTTTGTAATTTTGCGAGGGAACGTATTATGGTTCAATTTATAAACGGGATTTCTTGTACCGCCTGTTTATCCCTCAACCCGGCAAAAAATCCAGGCAAAAGGGCGAAAATTGCCGCTGAGTCCGGAGAAGAAGGAGAAACGGGCGGCATCAGGAGCTGTTTTGATGAAAGGAGGATTCAGGCCTTCACCGGATGAAGAAATACCGTTTAAAGACCATTAGATTCAATCATATATAATATTATCATTAAAAGTATGCTGAAAGGTGCAGTAAATAAAAATGCCTTTTTTTTGAGGGTGTGGAACAGGCTGTACTCGTGAAACCTGCCCCGGGTCAGTATACCCCTACCCTGTAAATTGCTGTAGAGCTTTGCGAAGATGACCGTTCCGATCAAAATTCCCGGCAGCCCCCCGCCGCTGCGTCAATATATCCGTTGCCTATGGCGGAGGCTATGGTGCCCGGACAATATCCAAGGATTCCGAAGCCCGCACCGAAGATAAGACCGCCGATGACCGCGTTTTTTATTGAGCCTGATTTTCCTTCAACCTCAATCAGGCCCCTGGGATAGAGAAAGCTTACTCCGAGCATTGTCGTGATTATCGCCGCAAGTATTATCTTCACCACCGTAAAATCAGTCAGCAGAAGCTGGGAGATGAGAATATCGTATTTGCTGACCCCTCCCTTCTGAAGCAGAAAGCCGAAGAGGAATCCGATGATAAGCCCTTCAATAAGCCTTCCCGCCTTCTTCTTTTCAATCATTTATATCACCTCTACAGCAGATGGACTACATAAGCGGAGGCAATTCCGCCGATGAAGAAGCAGAGAGTGGCCGCCCAGCTGATCGGCGAGAGGAGGCTCGTTCCGCTTATTCCGTGTCCGCTGGTGCACCCCCCCGCCCACCGTGCGCCTATCCCGAGAAGAATGCCCCCGAAGACGGCGGCCGTGACTCTCAAACCGAACCCCCCGGAGAAATTCTCCGCCCACATATCGGGAATTCCCTTAAGGGCAAAGTCATCCGAGAGGGCGGAGGAGACGAAGGCTCCAGCGACGACACCCAGTATCATCATGACCTCCCAGTCGACCTTATGCTCCTTCTTCTGGTAGTATTCGTTTTCCCTTACTTCCTCTTCATCGAACTGCCTGTAAATCATGCCGCCTATTTTCAAAAAGCCTGTGGAGGCCCCCAGGGGAACGGGGGCCCCGGGGTCATTCCAGGGCTTCGAACATTTCAATGCCCCCGGAGACAACCCTCGCGTCATATTTTCTGGCTTTCAGGTAGGACGCCCCGATGGTTGATCGCTCCCCCGATTCGCACAATACATAGATAGGCCTGTCATAGACTAAATGCTCCAGGCATTTGTAAATATTTTGAAGGGGGATGTTTATCCTGTTTTTCTCAGGGTCATCTGCCTCAATTTCATCCCTTTTTCTGATGTCCAGAAGAATAAATTCTCCGTCCCGGGGGAGATCTTTCAATTCCTTAGCGGTGATGGTTTCAAGCTGTTCAGGTTCCTCGCCGCTTTTTTCCCATTGTCCCACCCCGTTCGGCAGGTACCCCAGGATATTGTCAAAGCCCATTCTCCTTGCGTACCAGTAAACCTCCTCCACATCGTCCATGGCGCCATCCGTTACAAAGAGGATTTTTTCATCGGTCTGATATATCGCCCCGAGAAATGAAGAGAGCAGCCCCTTCGGCATATAGATCGAGCCGGGGATATGCCCTCCAGCAAACCCCTCCTTCGTCCTGATGTCTATCACCAGAGCTTTATCCTTAACCCTTTTAAACTCGTCAAGGGTGAGGGGGTTCAGAAGTATATCCCCTCCGGAGAAGGGGACTCCCTTCAAATTGCGCTCTTCCATTGCGTTGAAGTAGCGGGGTTTGATCCTCATCCTGGCGAATTTCCGGAGGAACTCCTCTTCTGATTCTGTTCTCAGGTCGCCGTTGGTCGCTCTTTCATACCCCAGGGTCGAATACTCCCGCTTATCCATGGAATCTCCGCAGGCGGAGCCCGCTCCGTGGGCAGGGAACAGCAGGACCATATCTCCCAGGGGGAGGAGTTTGTTAAAGACGCTGTCATAGAGCAGGGATGTCATTTTCTCGAGATTTTCTCTGCCGTAAAAGTCTGTCCTGCCCAGGCCCCCCATGAACAGACAGTCGCCGGTAAATGCCATGTAGGCTTCTTCCCTGTCCTTTTCATAAAGGATATAGCTCAGATGCCCCAGAGTATGCCCCGGGGTGTGCAGAGCCTTCAGGCGTATTTTCCCAAGTTCAAGCTCAAAGCCCTCTGTAATCTTTTCGCCGTATTCGTAGTCTAAATCTTCATGGCCTGACAGGTATATTGCTGCACCGGTCTTTTCTGAAAGCTCTCTTGACCCGACCAGGAAATCCTCGTTTCTATGGGTTTCAAAAATACAGGCTATCTTCATTCCTGCTTTTCTGGCTTCATGCATATAAACTCCCACGTCTCTCATGGGATCAATTACCGC
>JALHFZ010000104.1 GCA_022837505.1 Synergistaceae bacterium | reverse complement strand
GGGATTCCTACCTCTCCCAGATGGTGAAACTGGTGGAAGAAGCACAGCAGAGCAAATCCAGAAGCCAGGATTTTGCAGACAGGGCAGCCTTCTGGCTGACCATAATCGCCCTTTCCGCCGGCGGCCTTACCCTTGCGGGCTGGTTTTTGTTGGTTCAGAAGGCATTTCCCTTCGCCCTCGAACGGGCGGTAACAGTCATGGTCATAACCTGCCCCCACGCCCTTGGACTTGCGATTCCTCTGGTAGTGGCGGTTTCTACGGCCCTTTCAGCTAAAAACGGGCTCCTCATAAGGGACAGGGGGGCTTTTGAGCGGGGGCGCAATATCCAAGCCATAATCTTCGACAAGACAGGCACCCTGACAAAAGGGGAGTTCGGCGTCACGGACACCGTCACCTTCTCGCCGGATACGGGAGAGAAGGAGCTTCTGAGACTCGCTGCCGGTGTCGAGACGCACTCGGAGCACCCGATAGCCAGGGGAATCTTACATTCGGTGGAAGAGCCCCCTCTGGCTCAGGACTTCAAATCCATTCCCGGCAAAGGCGCCCAGGGGATGGTGGACGGGCGGGAGATACAGGTGGTCAGCCCCGGCTACCTCAGGGAAAATGACATTTCCATGGAGGATGAACGGATCGAAGAATTCAACTCTCAGGGAAAAACAGTGGTCTTCGTTCTTATCGACGGAGAACTCAGGGGGGCGATCGCCCTGGCGGATATCATAAGGGAAGAATCGAAAAAGGCTATCTCCGAACTGAAAGGGATGGATATACAGTGCATGATGCTCACAGGAGACAACGAACAGGTCGCCAAGTGGGTGGCGGACGAAGTCGGCCTCGACGAGTATTTTGCAGAGATCCTTCCGGGAGAGAAGGCGGACAAGGTCAGGGAGATCCAGTCGAGAGGCCTTATCGTGGCGATGACCGGTGACGGTGTCAACGATGCCCCCGCCCTCGCCCAGGCCGATGTCGGCATAGCCATCGGCGCAGGCACGGATGTAGCTGTCCAGACGGCCCAGGCCGATGTCGGCATAGCCATCGGCGCAGGCACGGATGTAGCTGTCCAGACGGCGGACATTATACTGGTGAGAAGCAACCCCCTGGACGTCGTCGCCACCCTGAGCCTTTCAAAGGCCACCTACAGGAAGATGATTCAGAACCTGGCATGGGCTACAGGGTACAACGCCTTTGCCATCCCCCTAGCAGCGGGTATCCTTTACCCCTGGGGAATACTTCTCTCCCCCGCCGCAGGGGCAGTCCTGATGTCCCTGAGCACCGTGATTGTGGCCGTCAACGCGAAACTCCTCAAGATGCCCGGAAACAGGCAGATGGATACTCTATAATAGAGTATCGGAAAAAGGAGGCGTGCTCATGGCCAACTGGAAAGACGCCCTCACAACATTAGAAAAACACACCCCGGCCCTCGGGGAAAAAGCCGTTGAAAAGGGGGCGGCAGCTTTTTTCGCCGCCCTTCCCCCCCTGGCCGAGATCGAAAATGCCGAGATCGAAGGGGGATCTGTCCTCGCCCGGCAGGCCATGGCGGACAGTCTTCTGCCGGATCTGCTGTCCCACCTGCCCGACGGCCTGATCCCGGAAGAGCGAACTCCCCTGCTTCTGCTCCGCATGGGGGAATCCCTTCCGTCCCTCCGACTTCCTCTCCCCGAGGGGAGGGAGGAGACCCCTCCCCTGCGCACGGCCCTTGCGGCCGCCCTTGGCGCCATCGGGGGGATGGCCGTCCTCACCCCCCTCACACGCCTTCTGATCGACAGCCGGGACGCGGGGCTCTTCTTCGGCGCCCCCCTCGGAGCGCTGCTCCTTGTCCTTGCGTCCCTTCTCCTTCCCCGGAGCAAAGGGCTTCAGCGAACCCTCATGGCCCTGCTGGGTTTCGCCTCCCTCCGGGAGACGGTGAACTTCCTCAGCGGGGGGATGATCTTCTCGAGGGGGTGGGCCCTTCTCGGAAGGAGGCGCTCCTCCCTCACCCGGCTGCTGCTCTATCCGGCACTTCTCGCCCTCCTTCTGCTCCTGGGCAGAAAAAGGGTGGTCTTCGACCGCAGAAGATACGAAGAGAGAATAGGGGATTCCCTGAGGAAATGGGTCGCCGGGGCAATTCCCTCCTCCCTTCTGGCCGTGATCGAACCCTCCCCCGAGGGGGGAAGGTCAAAAATCGGAGAACTCCCCCTGCTCGCCGGGAGGATCCTTGAACTTGAGGAACTGCCGGAGGAGGATCTCTCCGCCGGTGTAGCCGAGCTTGCCCTCTCAGTGCGGAATATGGGGTTCCAGCGGGAAGGGGGAGTCAAATCTCTGGTCTGGACCGAGGAGATGGCTGAACGGTACACCCCCTTCGGCGCCGTGGAGGCGGGCGATCGGGTGACGGTGGAGCGGGAGCCCCTTCTCCAGGACGGGCTCGTCCTTGAGAAGGGCCTGGTGAGGAAGGTGCGCAGGAAATGACGAAATCCTCTGTGCTCTCCGTGGACTTCGGCACGACGAAGACCTATTTCTCCAAATGCCCCGCGGACGACCCCTCTCCGGTGAGCATCGATTTCGGCGACGGCCGGGACGGCGTTCCATCGGCGATCCTCTACCGGGAGGGGAAAGACCCCCTCGTCGGCCAGACGGCCCTGGACGAATACGGCGAGGCCTCCGAAGCCGAAAGAAAGACCATGAAGCTCGTGGTCAACTTCAAGCCAGACCTTGCCCGCTCTCCCGAGGCGAAAAAGGCTGCGGAGGATTTTCTCTCCTGTGTTCTCTCCGACGCCCGGAAACAGAATCTCGATATGGAGCCCTCGGCCAGACAGGTGCTTTTCGGCGTCCCCAGCGAGGCGGAGGAAGAATACCGCACTGCCCTGAAGGATACGTCCCGCCGGGGCGGCTTCGGCATCCCCACCCTCGTGGACGAGCCCAAGGGGGCCCTTCTCTTTCATCTTCAGCAGCGGGATATCTCCGTCGACCGGGCCCTTGAGGGGGTCCTCGTGGCGGACTTCGGCGGCGGAACCTGTGATTTCGCCTTTCTCGAGGGGGGGGAAGTCCTCCATTCCTGGGGGGATATGCTTCTGGGGGGGCGCCTCTTCGACGACCTGTTTTTTCAGTGGCTTCTCGACCAGAACCCTGGCCTCGAAGAACGGCTTCGGAAGAGGGGCGACGCCTACTTCGTCCTCTCCCACCTCTGCCGGGAGGCGAAGGAATTTTTCTCCCGCTCCATGGCCAGGGACCGGACCGCCTCCGTCTCCAAGGTCTGCGCCCCCTGGGGGAAGCTGACGGACCTCACCTGGGAGAAATTCGTCGAGAGGGGCAGGGCCTATACTCCCTCCTCCTATTTCCGTTCCATGCTTCATGGGTTTTCTCAAGATGAGCTCGAGGGGCCTCTTGACCTCTTCGGATGGTTCCGCCGCACTCTGGCCGAGGGACTGAAGGAGAAAAATATAGCCCCCGGGCGGATTTCCCTGGTCATCCTCGCGGGGGGGAGCAGCCTCTGGCCCTTCGTCGCCGATATTCTGAACGAAGAGATACCCACGGGAAAGGGGCATTCCATCGTCCGGAGCGACCGCCCCTACGCCGTCATCTCCATGGGGATCGCCCTTCTTCCCGCCCTGAAGAAGAAGTTCGCCCGGACGAGGCGCCGCCTGAAGGAGGAACTTCCCGCCTTCCTCGAGGAGGAGATCGCCCCCATCCTTGAGCGGCGGTGCGAGACGGTGAAGAAGAAGTTCGTCTCCTGGGCCATCTCCTCCTATTTTACCGGAGAGATCCGCCCCCTCCTTGAGGATTTCCGCAAAAGCGGCGGAACCCTTTCCTCCCTCCGCTATGCCCTGAGGGCCCGGATCAACGGGGGTGAGCCCCTTCTGCCCCCTCCTCCTCTCCGGCCTTCGGGAGGAGACCAAGGAGCTGCTCAGCCGCTGGTTCGCCGCCCATGGGATAATCCTCCCCTCGAAGGAATTCGCCCTCACCATGGAGATGGATTCCACCGTCACCATTCTGTCCAGGCTGAAGACCCCCGGGGTGGATGACCTGCTCGACGTGGTGACCAGGGTTCTCGGAGGGATCATCACCGCCGGGACAGCCCTTCTGTGCGGCGGCACGGGAACGGCCCTCATCGCCGCCGGTCCTGTGGGACTTGCCGTGGGTGGGGTCCTCGGCCTCGCCATCTCCTGGCTCATCGCCCGCTACGGCAAAGAAAGAGTGAAGTCCATGACCGAGGAGATCGAGCTTCCCTCCTGGATAGCCTCCTTCCTTCTGGACGAGGGGAGGATCCGGACCGCCGAGAAGGAGCTGAAAACCGCCCTGGAAGATCACCTTGAGGCCCGGCTCTGCCCGGTGCGGCAGGAGCTTGAGGAGCACGTCCGGTCCCTGGTCCTGGACGAGATGGCCGCCCTCAGCGAGGTGAGCGGTTTCTGATTTTCCTACATTAAGGAGGGTGTTGCCATGAGAAGCGCCGCAGAAAAGAAGGAATCCAGAGAGGCAGTCCTCAGAAAACTTGAGGAGCTTGATATACCCTGGGAGCTGATCGAACACGAGGCGGCCTACACCGTGGAGGATATGGATCGCATCGGCTTCGACGAGAAGGTGACCATCTGCAAGAACCTCTTTGTCCGTGACCAGAAGAAAAAGCCCACCCACTGGCTCGTGGTGCTGCACAAGGACAAGCGGGCCGACCTGGAAAGCCTCGCCGGGCAGCTGGGCACGAAGCACCTCAGCTTCGCCTCCGCCGAGCGCCTCCAAAAGTATCTGGGTCTCGCCCAGGGAGAGGTCACCCCCCTCGGCATCCTCAATGACGAAAACCACTCGGTCATCGTCGTCTTCGATCGGGACCTCATCGGCAAAGAACACCTCGGCGTGCACCCCAACGACAACACCGCCACGGTGATCGTCTCCTTCGAGGGCATAAAAAAGTTCATCGAAGACAACGGAAACACCCTTCTCTACGTCACCGTGGAGCGGGATACGCAGCAGGAGTAAAGGGGATGCGTCAGGACAAGTTGCGAGGGGTCAGTTAAAAATCCAGGAGAACAAAAGCAGCGAGGGGGGATAGACTATCCCCCCTCGCTGCTTTTGTCGGCCTCTTTGAAAAGAGAGAAAAGACCTTCTCTATTTCTCCGCAAAGAGGGGGACGATCTTCTGGGCGTTCACATCCACGATCCCGAGGTCGGTGAGCTTCCCCTCGGGGATGACCGGGAGGGTCAGGGAGACGATCCGCATGACGGGGTTTTTCGTGTCCACTCCGAGGGAGCGGAGGGCCTTCTTCATGGCGTTCACCTGGGGAACAAGTTCCCCGCAGGGAAGCGGGGAGAGCAGGCCGTAGATGGGCAGGGGGAGATGTCCGATAACCCTGCCGTCCTTCACGGCGCAGTGTCCGCCCCCCGAGGCGGCGAGGGTCTCGATGGCCAGAAGGGCGTTCTCAGGGGTGTCGTAGACCACGGCAAGGTTGTGGCTGTCATGGGCCACGGTGCTGGCCACGGCCCCCTCCCGGGAGCCGAAATTCCGCACCACCGCAACAGCCATATTCCCCCGCCCGTGGCGGTTCAGCACCGCCGCGAAATTGAGGTCCGGGTCGCCCGAAAGGTCGAGGAACCCGTCCTTCACGGGGACCTCCTCCACGGCGAGGCGGGTGAAGGCAGACTGGGGGGAGTCGTAGACCACCACATTGATCTTCGCCTTCGATCCCCGGGCAGGGATGCGGAGTTCCTCCGGCGAGGGGATGCGGACATCCACGGTGTTGCGGCTCTCCACATCGAACTGCCGCTCGGGGAGGGGGGCGAGAAGCCTGCCCTCTTCCGCCGCGAGGACGCCGCCGAAGAAGACCGCCCGGGCTTTCGGAGCGGCGAGGTCGGAGACGATCTGGAGATCCGCAACCCATCCGGGAGCGATCCCCCCGATATTCCGAATACCGATCTCCCGGGCCACGTTCAGGGTGGCGCAGGTTATGGCCTGGACGGGGGTGAGCCCGGCCTGCACGGCCCTCGCCACCACGTAGTTCATGTGCCCCTGGGTCAGCAGATCCTCCGGCTCCCGGTCGTCCGTGCAGAGGGTTAGGTTCGACAGGGAGGGAAAATCCTTCACTGCCCCTATGAGAGTTTCGATATCCGTGGAGACCGACCCCTCCCGGGCGTCGAGGAACATCCCCAGGCGCAGCTTCTCCCGGGCCTCCCCGGCAGTCCGGGATTCATGGTCGCTCTCGATCCCCGCGGCGATGTATCCGCTGAGCCTGCGCCCCGAAAGGGAGGGGGCATGCCCCTGAAGGAAGACTCCCCGCTTCCGCCCGGCGTCAAGGATGGCCTCCATCCTGTCGGAGTGGTCGAGCACTCCGGCAAAGTCCATGATCTCGGCGACTCCGATAACGGAATCGATTTCGAGCAGCTCCTCCATCTCGGGTCCGCCGAAGCAGGCTCCGGCGTGCTCGAGGCCGGGGACGGCGGGGACGCAGGAGGGGGCCATGATGTACACCCGCAGGGGGAGCCCTTCGGCGGCCTCAGCCATGTACCGGACGGCCTCCACTCCCCCCACGTTGGCCACCTCGTGGGGGTCTGTGATAATGGTGGTCGTCCCGCTGGGGACCACGGCCGCCGCCATGTTCGGCGGGGTAACCATGCTGCTTTCGATATGCACGTGGGCGTCGATGAAACCGGGCAGAAGGTAGTCCCTTCCGCCGTCGTACCGTTCGGCTCCCTCGATGGGAAAGGCCGTTCCCTTTCCGTCCGGATCGGCGCTCACGGCGGCGATGAAGCCGTCCTTGATCCCCACCGAGGCGGGGTAGATCTCGCCGGTGAAGACGTTGACGAGCCGGACGTTCTCTATGACGAGATCGCAGAGGATGCGCCCGAGGGCGGCGTCGGTGAGGGCGCGGCGGTCCTTCGGTTCTATTTTCATGACGGAAGTTCCTCCTTTGACGTTCTTATTTCAGCCCAAGAAAGTAGATCACCAGGGGGATGCAGAGCACATAGGTGCCCCAGTGGACATCCCTCGCCCTTCCGGAAAGCACCTTTATGGCGGCGTAGAAGAGGATGCCGGCGCTGATGCCGTTGGCGATGCTCGCCGTGTAGGCCGTGACCAGGATGGTCATGAAGGCGGGGAAGGATTCTGTGAAGTCCTCGAAGACGATGTTCCGGACCCCCGGCATCATCATGAGGCCGATGATGATAAGGGCCGGCGCGGTAGCCTGGACTGGAATGGCCGCCGCCAGGGGGACGAGGAAGAGGGCGAAAAAGAAGCAGATCGAGGTGGTGATGGCTGTAAGGCCCGTCCGTCCTCCCGCCTCCACTCCTGAGGCGGATTCGATGAAGGTCGTGATGGTCGTGGAGCCGAAGAGAGCCCCCACCACCGTGCCGATGGAGTCCACGAGGAAGGGTTTTCCGATGCCGGGGAGATTCCCCTCCTTGTCGAGGAGCCCCGCCTTCTGGGAGACCCCGAGGACCGTGCCGAGGGTGGAGAAGAAATCCCCCACGAAGAAGGTGAACATGAAGGGGATGTACTGGATCTTCAGGGCCCCGAGGATATCGAGCTTGAAAGCGATAGGCGAAATGGAGGCGGGGAGGGCGAAGAAGGATTCGGGGAGCTTCGTGATCCCCAGGGGTATTCCGACGGCGGCGGTGAGGAGTATTCCGAGAAGGATCCCCCCCGGTGTCTTCCGGGCGAGGAGCGTCCCCGTCAGAAAGAGCCCGATGAGGGAGAGGATTGCCCTGGGGTCATGGAGGCTCCCCATTTTTACCCCCGTGTTGGTGAAGGTGATGAACCCAGCGTCCTTCATTCCCAGGTAGGCGATAAAAATGCCCACCGCCGCGCCGATGGCGAACTTGATGGAGCGCGGTACGAGGCGCACGATGATCTCCCGGATGCCGAAGAGGGTGAGGAGGACGAAGATCGTGCCGGAGACGAAGACCATACCCATCCCAACTTCCCAGGGAACGATCCCCCCCTTGACGAGGGTGAAGGCGAAAAAGGCGTTGCTCCCCATGGCCGGTGCCAGGGCGAAGGGAAGGCGGGCATAAAGCCCCATGAACAGGGAAAAAAGACCCGACATAAGGGCCGTGACGACCACGGAGGCCCCCCTGTCCATCCCTGCGGCCGCCATCCAGCTCGGATGGATGATGAGAATGTACGCCATGGTCATGAAGGTGGTG
>JALHFZ010000103.1 GCA_022837505.1 Synergistaceae bacterium | reverse complement strand
GGCCGCCCGTCATGGCGAAGTTGAAGTTGTTTACCACGATGAAGGTGACGTCGATGTTCCGCCGGGCCGCATGGATGAAGTGGTTCCCGCCGATGGACATGGCGTCGCCGTCTCCGGCGAAGACGACCACCTTCGTGTCGGGCTTGACGAGCTTTATCCCCGTCGCCCAGGGGAGGGTCCGTCCGTGCACTCCGTGGAGGCAGTCCATATTGATGTAGACGGGGATCCGGGCAGTGCAGCCCACCCCGCCGATCCCGACCATGGCGCCGAGGTCAAGTTTCAGCTGCTCTGCCGCCCTGAGAAAGGCATTGACCACCTGGCCGCATCCGCAGCCGGGGCAGAAGAAATGGGGGAGCTTCTCCTGGCGCATATATTGAAGCAGGGGGTTTCCGTTCTTTTCCATTCCAAGGGCGCTCATGACCGCACCTCCTCGATGACCGCAAGGATCTCCTCGGGGGTATGGGGCGTTCCGAGGTTTTTCGTGGCCCGAGCGGTGCGGGCCTTTCCGCAGACTGCCCGCTCCACCTCTCCGGCGTACCGGCCGATGTTCATCTCAACGGTGATCACCGCTGCCGCATTCGCCGCCAGCTCCTGAATGGCCTCCTCGGGGAAGGGCCAGGGGACGTCGATCTTGAGAAGACCGGCCTTGATCCCCTTCTCCCGGGCCAGCCTGACGGCGTCCAGGGCGGGGCGGACCTCGCTTCCGTAGGCCACGAGGGCGATCTCCGCATCGTCGAGGTCATACCGGACGGTGGTGGAGATCTTCTTGCGGTTCTCCCGGACCTTTCCGGTGATCCTCTTGTAAAGACGCTCAAAGGCCTTGGGCTCCCATTCGATGTCTCCCCGTTCGTCGTGGGGGTTGATGGAGTGGATAACCCGGTACCCCGTTCCAAGCTCGGCGAAGTCGGGCACGCCCCATTCGCTCGCCGCCTGGAAGGGGAGGTAGTCGGAAGGCGACTTATCCGTGCGCTTCCGGTTGACCACCGTGAGAGCGGAGGCCTCGGGGATCTCAAGACGCTCCCGCATGAGGGCGAGGGACATCTCGGAGATGACGATGACGGGGGTACGATACTGCTCCGCCAGATTAAAGGCCAGGAGGGTGAAGTCGAAGGTCTCCTGGACCGTCGACGGGGCAAGGACGATCATCTCGTGATCCCCCGCGGCCCCCCACCGCACCTGCATGATGTCCGCCTGGGTGGCGAAGTTCTCCCCCCGGCAGCGCATGACGTCTGCGATGACAAGGGGAGCTTCAATCGCCACGGCGTATTCGATCCCCTCCATCATATAGTCGAACCCCGCGCTTGCCGTGGCCGTCATGGCCTTGGCCCCCGCAAGGGAAGCCGCTCCCGCTGCATAGATGGAACACAGCTCGTCCTCTCCCTGGAAGAAGACTCCGCCGACGGCCGGCAGACGCCGGGCCATCCCCTCGGAGACCTCGTTCGCAGGGGTTATGGGGTATCCGGCGAAAAAATCGCACCCCGCAGCCAATGCCCCTTCCACTGCCGCATAGTTGCCCTGCATGAAATGGACGCCGGTTCGTACTCGGCTCTCGAATCCCATTCATACACCTCCAATTTTTATGCCCGGGCATACCCCGGGGAATAATACTCCTGAGACTTGAGAGTACCACGCAGAATATTAAATGTCAAATATAGTTAGATTCAGCCGCCGGAGGGCTTTTCGCCCCTGCGGCTGATGCTACAGATCGAGGTATTGGACGATGCTTTTTCCCACGATTTTTTCCGCCGGTTCGAAGAGGGCCGGGCTCCGCATTCCGCAGCCGAGGAGCAGATTGCTCCGGGGGACGGCCAGAATGGCGACGTTCATTCCGGGGGCGATATTCTCGCTTGAGATCACCTTTCCCGTCTCCTCGTCGAAGACGGTGATCAGGTCCGGGAAGGTCGCGACCCTCCGCTCCCCTTCATCTACGGTCATATAATCCTTCCAGAAGGTCAGCTCCCATTCCCGGGAGACGGCCTTTCCGGAGATCATCCCCCCGGCGGTGAAACGGTCGACGCCGTCAATCCTCCCCCGGTAGATCACTGATCCGGAGAGCGCATCCGCAGCCGCCTGGATGACGGCCTCCCCCCCCTCCGGAGCCGCCTCTTTCATGGCGTTCCCCAGCCGGATCGCCTGTTTAATGGCCCCCGGAGCGCCGTTCTCCCGAAGGTAGGAGGCCTTGACGGGGTTGCGGGCGACGGCGAGGATACCCCCGGCTGTACAGGCGGCGTGGCGGACCATGGAGGAGACCGTTTCTACGGACCCCCGGAAAACCCCTTCAACGGATCGTTTATGGTCGGGGTTTCCGCCGCAGAAGGCGGAGACGGATACGTACCCTTCCACGAGATGAAGGCCCATGGATCCCATCTCAGAGGTGGGGTGGGCCCTTCCGTTGCAGGGGGCATCCACCACGGGAATGCCGAGGACCGCCCCTTCGAGCCATCCGTGAACCACTCCGGCCTCATTGCATTCGTTCGATATAAGCCCCACAGGGCGCTCCACTCCGTTTTCAAGAAGAAGCTCCATGGATCGGATGTAGGACCGGCCCGAGAGGTAGGGGTCCTCCACCCTCGGACAGGACACGGAGGAGGCGGTGATCACCGTCCCCTCGGGGTTCACGTCATCCACATCCACGAGGACGGGCTCCCCCATTCTGAGGGCCAGTTCCCCCAGTTCAAGGGCAGCCTCAAGGGAATCGGCATCTCCCCCTCCGAGGACGGAGGCTCCGAGCACCGCCGCCTCGAGGATCTCCCGGGTCAATTTCAATTCAGCCATGGCCTTTCTCCTTTCTCCCCTGGATCAAAGGAAAAGCCGGGTAAGGACGATCTTCACCCTTCCCGCCTCTTCGTCATGCTCTACGGACACTTCATCGGTGAGGATCCCCACGAGGTAGATCTCCTGCCCGGAGCTCACGTCTCCCGAAAGGGACCAGGAATATTCCTCCATCTCCCGGGCCCGGGGCATGCGGAGCAGGCGGGTCATCTCCCGGATCTTCCCCATGGGGCTTCCCGCGTAGTCCGATTCGAGGGTCACCTGGTAGCGGTCCTCCAGTTTTGCCACGGAAGCGGAGATGTTTTTCGCCCCCATGGAAAAAAAGAAATTCATCATTTCCGTGACAAGGCGGGAAACGATGAGCCGTTCATCCCTCATTTTTTTCTCCCCTCTCTGAAGATTTCTATAAGCGGCACGAGCAGGGCGGCTACGATACCTCCGGCGAAGCCGTTGTTGTAGAGGTTGAATCCTCCGTGGAGGATCCCCACATTAAGCACTACCGAGGAATGAAGATATCCGGCGAGGACTCCGAACTTCCAGCCGAAAACTCCGCCGATGGGAGCGAGGGTCGTTCCGAAGAGGGCCGCGAGCTGTATGGGAGGGTCGGCTATCCCCCAGGTCTTGGTGAGGCTCCCGAGCATCACTCCGAGGAAAATGGGGGTGATGTTCCTGGGCGTCTTGCCGAGGGCGCTGAACCCCGCCACAGTAAGGGCCCCTCCGATGGTGGGTCCGTTCAGGTCCCCGCCGATGAGAAGGATATAGGCGACGGCGATGAGGCCGTTCAGCCCCATATTGATGAGGGTGGGGGGGAAATCCATGATGTCCACGAAGTCGGCCACAAGCCTGCCGGGGTGGTTCAGCACAGCCCCGTACCCCTCGAAGGAGCGCCCGTTGAGCCACCACCCCGCGGCAACGAAGCCTCCGAAGAAGATCAGGCAGGGGGGCGCAAGGAAAAGATTGTTCCCCGTCGTCCAGATCACCCGGCTCATATCGACGAATCCGTAGGACCGGAAGAGGGAGACCATGATCGTCCCCACCATGCCGGCGGCGAACCCCATATTGTACAGATTGAACCCCCGGTGGACGGCCATGAAGGCCGAGGCCAGGGGGGGGAGGATGAACCCCGAGGCAAGGCCGATGATGGCCCCGAAGGGGATCCTCATGACGGGCGGAAAGGTGAAGCCGAACATGATCTGGCTCACCACAGGGGCGAGGGCGGTACCGAAAAAGGCGATGTAGACGAACTGGAGGAAGGGCTCCTTCCGGTACCACGAGAAGAGCCAGACCCCTGCGAAGGGGAACCAGACGTTCAGAATATTCTTTCCGAAAAAAGCGAACCCCGCGATGATGAAGACCGCTGCGAAGGAGATCCCCCGGAGGTGGATCTTCACGCGCATAAGGATGGCCGTGAAGATGAGGGTGAGCAGCCCGCTGTTGACGAAGGACGCCCCCATGCCCCCCACCTCGATGTAGTCGGTGATGAGGTAGTCCGGCTCGAT
>JALHFZ010000102.1:1943-6232 GCA_022837505.1 Synergistaceae bacterium | reverse complement strand
GGGGGATAATGAATTGAGAAAAAATGCGGGAAAAGTCCCGACGATGGAACCCAAGCCAGGGCCCCGGATCAGTCCGAGGCCTTCTGTATATTTTCAGACTTCTATGGGAGAGGATGAATCACCATGAGCAGAGCCTTTGTCAAGGAGAACCAGGATCAGCAAAACTACCTCGAATGGCAGAAACTTCTTCGCGATCGGGAGGAACTTCTGAGGATTCTCGAGAAGAAAAAACGCTATCTTGAGGAAGATCCTGCGGCTGAAAATATCCCTGTAGAAAAACGCAGGGAGATGATCTCGAAGTTCGACGACGAGGCCGCCGAGGTCCGCCGTCTGCTGGAAGAGATGCTGGCTGAGACCGGAAAGCCCTAGGGACCCCGGCTCCCCCCAGACTGACAGGCTGACCACTCCGGACGGGGCTCTTCCCCGTCCTTTTTCATTTTCTGGGAAAATGGCGGATGTAGAGAAAAATCAAATTATGATACCCTGTTCCTGAGAAAGGGAGGTGATGCCGTCTTGGACAGAAGAGAGTTCCTGAGAAGGACGGCCGCCCTTGGTCTTGGAGGGGCGGCCCTGCTTCTTCCGGGAGGTGTCCGGAGATCCTTCGGAGCCCTGAGGGGGCTGCCGGGCCTTGCGGCTGTACGGGGCGGGGAGCCGGGGGAAATGTTCGATCGGGGGGTGGCTGCCCTAGGCGGAATGGAACGGTTTGTGAAAAAAGGACAGACGGTGGTGATCAAGCCCAACATGTCCTGGGACGTCCCTCCGGAGAGAGGGGGAAACACCAACCCCGCCCTGGTGGAGAGGATCGTCCGCCGGTGCCTTGAGGCGGGGGCGTCAAAGGTCTACGCCTTCGACCATACCTGCGACAGCTGGCGGAACTGCTACAGGAACAGCGGCGTGGAGGAGGCGGTAAAGAAGGGGGGAGGGGTGGTCGCTCCGGCGGATTCCTCCGGGTACTACCAGAAGGTCTCCCTCCCCGGCGGAAGGGCCCTGAAGGAGACCTCCGTTCACGAACTGCTCATGGAGTGCGACGTCTTCATCAACGTCCCCGTGCTGAAGCACCACGGCGGCGCGGGGATCACCATGGGGATGAAGAACCTCATGGGGACTGTGTGGAACCGGGGGGAATTTCACTCAAAGGGGCTGCACCAGTGCATCGCCGACGTCTCTCTCTTCCGCAGACCTGCCCTGACGGTCATCGACGCCTACCGCATGATGACCCACAACGGCCCCCGGGGGACATCCGAACGGGACGTCACCGTGCTGAAGGCCCAGATACTCTCCACGGATATCGTCGCCGGGGATGCGGCGGCGGCGAAGATCTTCGGCACCGATCCGAAGAATGTCCAATACATCCGGAGCGCCGCTGAGATGGGTGTGGGGACCATGGACCTGGAATCCCTGGGGGTGGAGCGGATTGCCCTCTGATAAACGCCCCTCAGGAAGAAGGACGGCGGGGAGAATCCGCCACTTTCTCGCCCTCGCCGTGGCGTTCCTCTTTCTCGCCTGGTTTCTCCTTCTGGCGGGGGGGAGGACAACCCCCCGTCTGCCCTTTCTTCAGGCCGTCCCCTCCGTCCTCCGATGGTGGGGCGGTGCGGCCATCCTTGCCCTGAGCGCCCTGCTCGCGGGAAGGGCCTACTGTTCCTTCCTCTGCCCCCTGGGGACCTTCCAGGAGGCACTCTGGCGGGCAGGGAGAGGGCGATCGGCCGGATACGCCCCGGGGTCCCCGCTACGCTATTGGATACTGGTCCTCGTTCTGGCTGCGGGAGCGGCGGGCTTTATGGCTCTTCCTGCCGCTCTCGACCCCTACGCCATCTTCGGGAGGGGGGTTACCCAGCTCCTCCGGCCCCCCCTTTCGGGAGGGATCGACAGGCTCGCCGGCGTACTCGAGAGCCGGGGGATCTACGGAGTCATCCCCAGGGCATGGCAGGTACCCTTCGTCCCCCTTCTTTTCTGGACCACGGCGGTCTTTTTCCTCCTTCTTGCCCTGTGGTCCTTCCGGAAGGGGCGCCCCTTCTGCGGATCCCTCTGCCCCGTCGGGACCTTCCTCGGCCTCTTTTCCCGGTCCTCCCTTCTGTCCGTGAGGTTCTCCGGAGAAGGGTGCACCGGCTGCGGTGAGTGCGAAACCGTCTGCCCCCAGGAATGCATCTCCCTTACCGAGGGGAGGGTTGACGCCGACCGATGCGTCCTCTGTCTGCGGTGCGTTGATTCCTGCCCCGGAGGCGCCCTTTCCCTCTCCTTCGGCGGCAAAGAGGAAGGATTGTCCCGCCGGGGGATGCTCAGGACGGCCCTCGGAGGCGCCGCTGCCCTCGGTGCGGCCCTGTGGGCCCTGAAGGGGGATACGACCCTGCCCGCTGCGGCCTGGCCGCGTGAGGGAAAAAATCCCGTCTCCCCTCCGGGGTCGAAGAGCCGGGGCAACTTCACGAAAAAGTGCGTTGCCTGCACGGCCTGCGTGGCGGCCTGCCCGGCGGGGATTATCCGGCCGTCCCTGGGGGAGTGGGGAGCCGCGGGGCTCTTTCAGCCGGTCCTTGACTACCGGCGGGGGTACTGCCAGTATGAATGCACCGCCTGCGCCAAGGCCTGTCCCACGGGAGCCATTGGGCCCCTTGAGCCGGAGGAGAAAAAGCTCCTTTCCATAGGAAAAGCCCGCTTCGTGCGGCGCAACTGCATCGTGCGGCGGTTCGGCACCGCCTGCGGGGCCTGTTCGGAGCACTGTCCCACCCAGGCGATGCGCATGGTCCCCTTCAGGGGCAGCCTGACCATCCCCGAACTTGACCCTTCCATCTGTCTAGGCTGCGGCGCCTGCGAGCACGCCTGTCCGGCCCAGCCGAAGGCCGTCACCGTCTCGGGGCTGGGAGTGCACGGAAAGATACGGCCTCTTTCCGGCGCAGGAGAGGGGCCCGTAGTGGCTCCTCTGGAGGAGTTTCCTTTCTAGCCGGTTTCGCAAATAAAGGGGAGGTGATGGCATGAACCTCGGAATGGGAGAAATTCTGCTGCTGATTGTCCTGGCCCTGGTGCTCTTCGGCGCGAAGCGTCTGCCCGAAGTGGGCCGTGCCGTGGGAAGCGCCGTAAAGGAATTCAAGAGGGGACTTGAGACCGGCGATTCGCCGGAGGAGAAGGAGCAGGGAGAGGATGGGGAGTCAGGACCGGAAAAATAGCGGCAGCTACATCGATCACCTGGAGGTACTCCGGGGCAAGATCATCTCCGTCCTGGTTTTCTTCTGCCTCTCCGCAGCGCTGCTCTTTTTCTTCGCCGAGACAGGGGCGGGGTTTCTCCTCGCCCCTCTTGACGGCCTCGGAGTCTCCCTGTACTACTTCCGGCCCTACGAAAAGCTCCTGACCTATATGCGCCTTGCCTTCTGGGGAGGGATGGTCCTCACCCTTCCCCTGGCCTTTGTCCAGACCTGGCTGTTCGTCAGACCGGCCCTGCGGGGGAAGGAGGGGAAGTACCTCCTGATCGGCGGAGGGATCGTCCCGGTGCTCTTTGCCGCCGGGGCGGCCTTCGCCTACAGGATAATCGCCCCCCTGGCCCTCCGGTTCTTCCTGGCCTTCGGCGAGGGGGACAACATTCAGCCTCTCTGGGGGTTCGGAGAATACGCTTCCTTCCTCTTCTCCCTCCTCCTGGCCGCCGGGGCTCTTTTCCAGGCGCCCCTGCTGCTTCTCCTCCTCATATGTACCGGAATCGTCTCCGTGCGGACCCTTTCCCGTCTGCGCCCCTGGATCATCCTCTTCATCGGCATTGCGGCCGCCCTGCTGACCCCGCCGGACGTAGTCTC
Organism: Synergistaceae bacterium; assembly: GCA_022837505.1. Classification (GTDB taxonomy): domain Bacteria; phylum Synergistota; class Synergistia; order Synergistales; family Aminobacteriaceae; genus JALHFZ01. Next base: position 2,459 of record JALHFZ010000102.1, on the reverse strand, counting down.
CCAGATCCTCCTCGGGGTGCCTCTCTATCTCCTGTTCGAGCTGACCCTGCTTACGGGCAGACTCATCACTCGCCCTCGGGATGATACCGGAGGATGAGGGCCACGGAGAAGATGATCACCCCTCCGGCGGCGAGCATGGGGAGGGTGATGACTTCGTTGCCGAAGGCCCAGCCAAGGATGATGGCGACGATGGGGTTCACGAAGGTGTGGGTGGCGACCCGGGAGGCCCGGTCCACTTTCAGAAGCCAGATGAAGGCCGTGAACCCCATGAGGGAGCCGAAGACGACAAGATAGGCGAGGGAGAGGGAGGATTTCAGGGAGATGGTTTCAAGGGAAATCCTGCTCCCCTCTCCGGCGGCGAGGGAGAGGATCAGCAGCAGCACCCCTCCGGCGGTCATCTGCATGGCCGCAGCGAGGAGATTCGACCGGGCGACGGGGGCCTTCCGGGAGTAGAGAGCTCCGAGGCTCCAGTTCATGTTTGCGAAGAGGATGACCACCATCCCGAGGGTATACCCT
>JALHFZ010000102.1:0-1919 GCA_022837505.1 Synergistaceae bacterium | reverse complement strand
AGTGAGAAGGCCGCGCGAGGTGGCCGCCAGGAAGACCGTGCCGCCGAACCCCAGGATCAGGCCGACGACCTCCGGAAGGGAGGGGCGCCGGGAGCGGAAGAGCAGCCAGTCGTAGAGGACCATCCACAGGGGCTCCACCGTGATGATGAGGGCCGCCATGGAAGAGGGGACCGTCTGCTGGGCCCAGACTACGCCCCCGTAGCCTCCCAAAAGCATGATCCCCCCCACCTTGAAGGCCTCCTTGTACCCGGCCAGGGTTGGCCGTTCCTTCTCCCGGAAGAGGCACCACGCCATCAGGATCGAGCCGGCGATCAGAAAGCGGAGGGAGCCGCTGAAGAAGGGGGGGATGGTCTCCACGGTGAAGCCGATGGCGAGATAGGTTGACCCCCAGATGATATACAGGGCCGCATAGGCGAGAAAATAGAGAGTTCTGGGCGGGCGGGACGATTCCATGGTAAAACCTCCGGGATGTATTAAATCAGGTCCCCAATTATAGCAAAATATCGAATATATGTTATCCTGGCGAAAAGTTTCGCTTTCCTTCCTTTTCGGAAAAGAATTGTCCTATGGGGGGATGAATGGGGAAGAAAAAATGCCGGACTGGCCTGGAGAAATCCGGTCAGGCCGGGGGACCCTCTATGACCCCTCCGTCGTGGATGCCTGCATAGAGGTATTTGAGAAAAACCCGGCGATCATCCGTACTGAATGAAAGGGGTGGTCCGGTTTTTCAGTCCATCTCCTCCTCGCCGGCGAGATAGGCCGCGAGGAGGGTCCGCAGGGTCTTTGTGTCCACGGGCTTTGTGAGAAATTCGTTCATCCCGAGGGCGAGGCTGGCAGAGCGGGTCTCCGGCTGAGCGTCGGCGGTCAGGGCGATCACGGGGGTTTTTGTCTCTTTCTCCCCTTCAAGCTCCCGGATCTCCTTTGTGGCCTCGTAGCCGTCCTTTCCGGGCATCTGCAGATCCATGAGGACGAGATGGGGGTTCTCCTGCAGGAAAAGCTCCACCGCCTCATGGCCGTTCTCCGCCTCAAGGACGACCGCATCTGGGATGACCGTGGTGATCATGTTCCGGACAAGCCAGCGGTTCAGAGTGGTGTCCTCCGCCAGAAGAATCTTCGGTGCTGTTCTGGTCTTGAGGGGAGGGGGCTTTTCCCTTTGGGGAGCGGCCTGTTCCGGCCGGGGATTTTCCCTGTAGTACTCCGTTCGGAGGGTAAAAAAGAAGCGGCTCCCTTCCCCCAGAAGGCTCTCCACTTCGAGGGAGCTGTTCATCCTCTTCAGCAGCCCGCTCGAAATGGCAAGGCCGAGGCCCACCCCTCCGAACTTCCTCGTGTTTGACGTGTCGCTCTGCCAGAAGGCATGGGAGAGTTTCTCCAGGTCGGCCTCTCCGATCCCGACCCCCGTATCCTGAACCGAAAAGGTGAAGGCCCCCCTTTGATCATCCATGGGAAGGAAATCCACCGCCAGCCCCACCGACCCCTCGGAGGTGAACTTCACGGCGTTGCCGAGAAGGTTGATCAGAACCTGCTTCAGCCTCAGGGGGTCAGCGAGGGCATAGGAGGGAAGATTTTTCCCCAGGTGAAGGGAGAGGCCCAGCCCCTTTTTATCCGCCCCCGGCGAGACGATCCTGACCGCCTCCTTTGCGAGGCCTGCAATGTCGGTGGGAAGGAGCTCCAGTTCGAACTTCTCCGCCTCGATCTTCGAAATGTCGAGAACGTCGCTCACTATGTCCATGAGGGACCGGGCGGAGGCGCAGACGTTTTCCACATAGGAGCGCTGCAGGTCGTCCAGGGGGGTGTCCACCAGGAGGTCGACAAAGCCGATGACGCCGTTCAGAGGAGTGCGGATCTCGTGGCTCATGTTGGCGAGGAACTCGGACTTCGCCCTGCTGGCCTGAACGGCCGCCTGTCTGAGAGCTTCCTCC
>JALHFZ010000101.1 GCA_022837505.1 Synergistaceae bacterium | reverse complement strand
CTCCGGCGCCGGGCTGCCGCGCTTCATGGGCATCCCGGGCGAAACGCTCAAGGGCGTGTACTCGGCCAATGAGTACCTCACGCGCATCAACCTGATGAAGGCCTACCAGGAGGACGCGTCCACCCCGGTCATGCGCGGCCATCATGTGGCCGTGGTGGGCGGGGGCAACGTGGCCATGGACGCCGCGCGCTGCGCCCGGCGCCTGGGCGCGCAGGAGGTCAGCATCGTCTACCGCCGCAGCATGAAGGAGCTGCCCGCCCGGCAGGAGGAGGTCCACCACGCGCAGGAGGAGGGCATCATCTTCCGCATGCTCACCAACCCGGTCCGCGTGCTGGGCGATGACAAGGGCTGGGTGCGCGGACTGGAATGCGTCCGCATGACCCTGGGCGAGCCGGACGCTTCGGGAAGAAGACGCCCCGTACCCACGGGGGAGACCTTCACCCTCGAAGTGGATACCGTCATAGCCGCGGTGGGACAGGCCATCGACTTCACCGGCCTGCCGGAAGAACTCCACGACGGCCGGAAGATGAGGGTGGGGCCCGACTACGAAACCCCCCTTCCCGGGGTCCTCGTCTGCGGTGACCAGCAGACCGGGCCGAAGATCGCCATTGAGGCCATCGGCAACGGCCACTGGGCGGCGGACTCCATGGATCACTATCTGACCCATGGCCGGCCGAAGAAGCCCTTCTTCTACGACATCGTCCGGAAGGACCTCGGACCGGAGGACTTTGCCGACGTGGAGAAGACCGAGCGGCAGTACGTGCAGCATGTCAGCGGCGACACCCGCCTGGCGGAGCCCTTTCGGGAGTACAACACCGGCCTGACGGAGGAGCAGACCCTTGCCGATGCCTCCCGGTGCATGGAGTGCGGCTGCCGAGACGTCTTCGAATGCCGCCTGCGAAAGTTCGCCACAACCCACGAGGTCCGGCCCGAACATTTCGAAGGGGCCCATCTCGATAAATACGAGGATGTGAACGAATACTATGTCCGGAACATGGACAAATGCGTCCTCTGCGCCAAGTGCGTCCGAGCCTGCGACGAAGTCGCCGGATTCCACGCCATAGACTTCGCGAAGCGGGGCTTCGAGTCGGTCCTCACCGCCGAGTTCTTCAACGATCTCGAGAACTCCGACTGCACCTTCTGCGGTCTGTGCACCCAGGTCTGCCCCGTGGGGGCTCTCATCGAAAGGAAGGCCCCCCGCTGGCCCCACCTCGAGGTCCCCGAAATTCAGAAGACCACCTGCCAGCTCTGCTCCGTGGGGTGCGAACTCGATCTCAATCTCGACCGGAAGCGCTCCCGCATCGTCCGGGTAACCACTGATCTGGACGACCCCCTCTCCCCCGCCTTCGGCTACTGCTGCTCGAAGGGAAGATATGATTACCGGGAAGTGGAGGAGAGCGGAAATTTCGATCCTGCCCTCTACGGTGAGACAGTCACCGAAGGGGAGGGGGTGAAAGCCCTCCACGAGTTTCTCGAGAAGGGGCAGACGGCCTTTGTCCTCTCCTCCTCCCTCACCGGGCAGGAGGCCAGGGCTGTCAGGGAAATCCGGGAGCTTTACGATCCCCAGTCCCCCCTTGCGGCCCGGGAAGGGGCGGAATATGCCCCCTTCCTTGAGGAAGCCGTCCTGCGGAAGAGGGTCAGAAAATCCACCTACGGGACCTTCAACGAGGCAGACGCCTACCTGCTCCTGTGGACCGATACGGACAGGGAACAGCCCGTGCTGACCTCATGGCTCCGGAAGGCCGCCCGCCACCGCCATTCCGCCCTGGTCTATCTGGGAGAGACCCCCGGCATGCTGGCCAGGGGGGACAGCGTGATCCTGACCCCCAGGGGGGGTACAAAGGAACAGGCCCTGAAGGCCCTCACTCTGGCGATCAAGGCGGCCAGGGAGAAGGAACTTCTTGACCTTGAGCCCCTTCTTGAAGGGACGGGACTGGATGCCGCCGAGGTACTGCGAGGAGCGGCCCTCCTCGCGGGGGCGAAAATCCCCATGACCCTCATCAGTTCGGATGCCCCGGTCACTGAGTCCTTCGACGCCGCTGAATCCCTTGCGGGAGGAAATTATCTCCTCCTCTACCGGGGCTCCGGGACGGCCGATCTTCTTTCGGTCTTTCCCTCTCCCTCCTCCCTCGCCGACCTTCACGCTTCTCTCAGGGATGAAAAAGAGAGGTCCATCCTCTTCCTCGGCATCACTCCCGAAGAGGCGGGCTTCTCTGAGGAAGATCTCGACGGCAGGGAGTATGCCGTGCTCTCCTCTACCCTCTCCCCCCTCTCGAGGGAGGCCTCCGTCCTCCTCCCCCTTCTTCCCTGGATCGAAAAAGAGGGAACAGTGACCAATCTCGAGGGGAGAACCCTCCGGATACACCGGGGGCCCCTGAGGAAGAAAACCGGAGGAAATATTACAGAATTCCTCTCCGCCGCAGCATCCGCCAGAGGTGGCCGCATCCCCGCAAACCCGTTAGCCCAGGGGTAGAAGCTCTCGAATTTAGAGGAGAGAGCCTCCCTGAACTCACTCCATATTCACAGTGTACAAGATCAGAAAAGGCCGGCCCGGAAACGGGGCCGGCCTTTTCTTGTCGGAATTCTTACAGAGTCTTTCCAGGGCGGGCGGTGATGATACCGTTCTTTTTTCTGCAGAGGATCTGGCGCTTCCACTCAGGACGCTCGCCGGGAAAATCCTCCCGGTACTGCACTCCCCGGCTTTCCTCCCTGAGAAGGGCCGCTGCGGCGACGGATTTCGCCGTGGCGAAGAGCCCCTTCATCTCAAGGGCGTGGAGCAGGTCCATGGGGGTATTGACCTTCAGGAGAGTTCCTCTCTCCTCTGCCCCGGCAATCTCTTGAAGACACCGGGCTATCCCCTCTCCGGTTCTGCAGGGGCCGAGCCCCCGTGCAACGGCCTCCCCCAGTGCCCGGCGGACCTCCGGAGGAGCCTCTCCCCCCTCCCGGGAGAAGTCAGGAAAGGCGGGATCGAAGGAGAGCATCTCCGAGCCGCCCCTTCCGGAGAAGGGCTCCGCAGCGGCGGCGGAGCCGGCACGGAAGCCGAAGGTCACGATGTTCGTCAGGGCGTTTCCCCCCATGCGGCTCGCTCCGTCTACCCCTCCGGTGACCTCGCCGCAGGCGTAGAGGCCGGGCAGGGCAGTCCGTCCCTCTCCGTCGATGGGTATTCCGCCCGAGAAGTAATGCTGTATGGGGCTGACTTTTACGGGGGCCGTCCTTTTTCCCGGAGGCAGATCGATCATGAGGGACATCGTGATGTAGGGGTCGTGAAGGTCCTCCTCCCTCAGCTTTTCGAGATGGAGAAGGGTCGTTCCTCCCTCCCGTTCGTGACGGTCAATGAGGATGGCCGTTTTGTCCCGGCCCACGTAATTCCCCTCCCGACCGTTTTTAATGCCCCAGGACCGGAGGGCCTCAAGCACATACTCCCTGCCGTCTTCATCCGTGAGGGGGATGAAATCGATGATGTCGAGCCCCACCATCCAGAGGGGGTACCCCTTCTGGTCCCATCCGAGAGGGTAAAACTGGACATACTCCATATCCACGAGGTCAAGCCCGGCATCAAGGGCCAGGAAATAGCCGTCCCCGGTCATCCGGGCGGGGTTGTCCGTCCGGGGGAAGATCCTCCCCCCTCCTCCGGAGGCGAGGATGACGGAGGAGGCTTTTTTCCGGTACCCCCTTCCGGTCTTCCAGTCGATCCATTCGACCCCTGCCGCTCCGCCGTCCTCGAGAAGAAGACGGGTGGCGACGGCGTTTTCAATGATCTTCACACCCATCCCCCGGGCCAGGGCGGCCAACTCCCGGGTGAACCCCGCCCCTCCGGCAATCTCCGAGGGGGCCGTATCCCGAACGGAGGCATGCCCCCCGGAGTGGATTGAAATGGTGACCCCGAGGGTTTTGAGGCGCAGCAGGGACTCTTCCCCCCGGTCGGCCAGGACCCTGACGAGTTCATCCTCATTGACGAACCTGCCGATCTCCCGCACCCTCCGGAAGTGGTCCTCGGGAGTCACCCTCCCCGCCGCCAGGGAAAATCCTCCCCCGGAAAGGGCCGTACAGTTCGCATCCCCGGCCCCCGTCTTGCTCAGGAGCAGGACTTCCGCTCCCTTCTCCCTCGCGGCGAGGGCTGCGGTGAGCCCCGCTCCTCCCGCTCCGATGACGATAACGTTCCTTTCTTTCATCAGCTCTTCCCTCCCTGTAAGGAAGAGCCCCGCAGCAAGTGTGCGGGGCTCTTCGCGGATAGGTGCGTCTCCTCAGACCTACTCCTCTTCGTCTTCCTGCTTATGGGCGCTGATGACCTTCTTCGCGAGATCCCCCGGGACCTCCTCGTAGTGGTCGTAGGCCATGGTGAAGGTCCCCCGTCCGGAGG
>JALHFZ010000100.1:1154-5530 GCA_022837505.1 Synergistaceae bacterium | reverse complement strand
GGTCAGGGCAGCTTTGCCAATGGCAGTGCTGGTCCAGAGGGTGGTGGCAGTGCCGAAGCCCTCGGCGCTGTCAGTCTCCAGAGCGAAGGTAACAGTGGCGGCACCATCGGCCGTAACCGTTTCGTTCACCTGGATGATCAGCTCCAGAGGCTTCGCCTCTGCATTCCCCTTGACGCCGAAATCAATGACGTCAATCGAGGGGGCTGTCTGAGTCACCGCCTGCTTGTCGCTCATAAGAAGCTGGCGATCAATAATCATCTGTCTTCACCTCCACTATCCAGCAGCGGAGACAAGGGTCTCCGCGTCGAGAATTGCGTCCACTTCGCGAACCGGGATGCCCCGGAACTTCACGATGGGCTGTCCGTCCACCTCTTCCACCTTGAGGGCCAGAGTGCTCCGATTGTTGGCAAGGAGATCGAGGGCGGTGCTGACGGTCCTATTACAGTAGAAAGCTGGCCGGCCCATCCGCATATTCGGGATCTTGTGGATGGCCTTGACCATGCTGTTGATCAGGTTGTTTCCGGCGTAGGTGCTCTCTCCGGCGGAGGCAAGTTCGCTCACGTCGATGTTGGCGATCCGGACCACGTACCGCCAGTCGCGCACGGTCAATCCCATGTCCCACTTGTAATGGCTGCGGTAGACCTGGAGCATGGAACCGTCGGTAAGGGTCTTCGTGACCTCCCCCAGGTCCTTCTGGGAGATCCCGGCCTTGCTGCCCTTCGGGTAGATTCCGTGGACAGTGCCGTACCCCCAGACCACGAGCCACAGGGAGGTATTGTCGTCTCCTGCCCCCGACGCGTGGATCACGTTGTAGCTCGTCTTGGTCTTATCGCTGCCATAGGCGTTGTAGCGGGGAGCCAGCCCCATGATCTGCTCCTTGTTCTGGGTGGAATCGCCGTAGAACAGGGCGGTGCCCATGGTCTGGTTCATCCCCTCGAGAAATGCCTGCGCCTCGGAGAGGAGGAAGGATCCCTTCTCCCCGGACATGTCAGCGAGGGCTTTATCCACCTCACTGTAGGTCTCGAGCATTCCGCACGCGTCGGTGACCTGCGCCGTGGTGCTCTTTTCGGACTGAACTCCGTAGTTCAGCTTGCGCCATGTGCCGGCGGGGAGCCCCGTCCTCACTGTGGTTTTGTAGGAGCTGCCGTCGTTTCCCTCAACGAACATCATGTCGTCAAGGATCGGGTTCGTCTTGCTCAAAAGCTCGACGATCTTGTCGATCTTTCCGTTCGGATCTTGTCTTCGTGCCAGGTCCTGCAGAGTGAAAGCCGTTCCAATCGTGGCCATTCTTTATTCCCCCTTCAATGATTTTTCAAACAATGCTCCCGCGAAGTTCGACGTCTCCGCCATGTGGGAGGCATTCCCTATGTCCTTTTCCTCCGCAGGCTTCGGTTCAGCGATGGCCTTGCCGATCTTCCAGCAGAACTTGATGATCGCCGGGTGATTCCCCAGCCCGCTGCTCTGGAGCAGGGTCACCAGGGTGTCGTCGCCGTACTTCTTAAGGGCGCTTTCAGCCAGGGCGAGGTTCTTGTCGAACCCCTTCGAGAGATCCGGGTCCGCCTTCGCCTCCTCCGCCCATTTCGTCACCTGGGCATCGATGGCCTCCTTCTGCTGCGCAAAGAGCTTGGCTCCGTACTCCGCCACCTCCTGCGCAGCCTCTCCCTTCAGCTGGTGCTTTTTGGCGATCTCTCTGAACCCTTTAACCGCGGCCGGATCGAGATCGATTCCTTCGGGAGGGGTGAATGAGAATTCTTCAGCCTGTCCCTGTCCTTCTCCACCTGGCTCTGTTCCGGCTTTCTGGTGTCCATCGTTTATGCCTCCGTCCTGCTGTGAGGGTTCCTGCGTCTGTGTACCCTGTGCTTTTTCCGCTGCCGCGTCGGTGTTTTCCTGTGCGGTTTTGGTTTCGTCGCTCATTTCGATTCTTCCTCCCTTGCTCGATTTTCTTTGTATGCCTGGGCGAAGAAGTCCGGTGCCGCCTCCATGATTACGTCCAGGAGATAGAGCCCCACCCTCCGTTTGCCCAGGTTGAAAAAGGTTCCGCTGTTTCCGGTATGGCACTCGGAGAAGAGCCGGGTTTCGTCCAGGAGCCTGGAGATCGCCCGCCGCCCCCGGGGGTCCGCGAGGATCCACTTCCAATCCTCGCCCTCCTGCTTGATTTGCCGCTCAAGCTGCTTAGGCGCCTCGTCTGGGGTTGTCACTGAGCTCCACCCCCTCCCATTCCGCCGAGCAGCGCCCCGAGGGCGTTATTTTCGCCCGTGTCAGCCTCGCTCAGTGTCTTCACCCCCTGGGCTCCCTGCTGCATCATGGCCGCCATCTGCTGCTGCTGCTGCTGCTTTGCCCGGGTCTCCCGGATCTCCGCCACAACCTCGTCGTCATACATCAGGTCAGCGGGGATCCCGAGCATCTCGCCGTACTGAGCCGCAGCAGCGTCGGCGTTGTAGTTGTCCAGGACCTCCGGCTTCACTCCGGCGAGGGTTCCCACGAAGCTGGTGAACTGCTCGATGGCGGAGGTGCCCACCATCCGCTGCGCCTGGGCGAGGATTGAGATGTACTCCACCTGGATCGGCGCTCCCTCCACCTCTTCCGGCGGAGGCGGCAGGATCCCCACCCGCTCCATAATGCCGAAGACTCTCTCGATAGTCGGAGAGAGCAGATCTCCCTCCGTGCGCTCAAGGATGGGCCCCAGCATGAGGAGTTTCTCCTCGAAGCGCTCAGCTACTTCTCTGGCGGTCATCTGCGGCCGGGGGCTGTTGGCTAGCATCAAAAAGAGGTCGTTGTAGAAGGTGCTCCGGATAGCCTGCTGGGTTTTCTCGATGCTGTACTCGATGGCCTGCAGGTCCGGGTTCAGCTGATAGACGGGCCGAAGCCCGTCGCCGGTAGTCATGGCGTCAGAGTAGTTCATCCCCCCGGGGAGGAGATTGACCCCTGTGCGCCTTAGAGTTGACGGGCCGGTCATGGGCGGGTTGACCAGCTTGTCCAGAGCCATGAGCTTGTCCCGCTGCATCTTCTGCAGCATCTTTGTGTCGCCGATGGCGTCCCATCCCGGCCCTCTGCCGTAGACGTCCCTTCCGGTGGCGTTCCACCTCGGCGCAGGCACGGGGAATTCATGGAACCCCGCCACCTCGAGCAGCTTCCCCGGCTCCGCCGTGGTCTCCCAGTGGATCCCCCTCCAGGGGCGGTCCTCCATTCCCAGAAAGGGAACCTTTCCGTCGTTGGGGTCAATGAGGAAGTGGACCTCTCTGTAGGTGTCGTCCCCCCGGTCATTCTCGTAGGCTTCCCGTACTGCTTCGCTTACGGCGTCAATTCCGAACCGCCCCACCATCTGCCGGGGGCTGAGCCTTGAGAGCGTGTAGAAGGTATCAACCCGCCGTTCAGCGTTCAGCCCGATGGCGTACTCTCCGGCCGTATAGGCCCGACACCGGATCACTGTGTCATAATCCTCGCTGATCAGGATGGAGGCCGTACCGAAGACGGCAAGCTCGGCGTAGGCCCGGAGAAGTTCGTCGTAGAAGTTCGACTCGCTGAAGATGTCGAACATGATCCGCTGCACGTCGTCCAGCCACGACCGCACCCGCTTCGACTTCCCCAGCTGCTGGTCCGTGGTGGTCAGGCGGAACCACGGCCGGGCGGGGCTCGTCAGGCCGGATTGGAGCCCCGAGACAAAGACGCTTATCGCCCGCAGGGCAGAGCCGTCGATTATTTCATCGTCCCGGCGGTTCCCCTCATTCCGCTGATCGCCCTCAAAATATCCCAGGTACGGCGCCAGATAGCGGGCCAGCTCTTTCCAGGTGGGCTCCCAGGAGCTTATCTCCCGGCGGAGGGCAGCCCGCTTCCGTTCCAGGGACTGGCGGATGTCCTTCGGCGCCGCCATGGGGCTATCGGCCTCCGCCGAGGAGGGTGTTTCTCCGGGTCATGCCTGTGGGACCGTATCCTCCCCCTCCAAGACCCTGCCCGCCGGTCAGGAGCGTGGAGCGCAGGTTCGCCTGCCTCTGCCTTTTTCGCAGATCCGCCGCTGCCTGCCCTGCCGCCGAAGTGGTGTCAATCGTCTCCCGGGTGGGAGCGGGCGGCGTGGGTTCCGGTTCGGGAGCGGGATCCTGCTGAGGCTGAGGCGGAATATCCGGAGCCGACTGCTTTGCCGCATAAACGCTTGCCGCCCCTCCTATGAGAGCCGGTATCAGTGCTTGCCAGCACATTGCAATTCCCCCTTTTCATCAATCAAATAAGTTGTATTTCATCTGCGCAAATTCCGCTTCTGCCCTTCCGCCTGCGAGGTTCCGGGCCGGCATCACCGGGGCTGCGAAGGTGAGGGCGAGGGCGTCCCCGTCGTCGGGGCTCGTCAGCCCTCGGGCCTTCATGTCGTCCTTCGACTCGAGCAT
>JALHFZ010000100.1:0-1026 GCA_022837505.1 Synergistaceae bacterium | reverse complement strand
AGATCTTCCTCGATGTCCTGGGACTCGGCGGACTTCCCCGGCAGGGCTCCTCCCTCCTTCAGCCATTTCTTCACTCCGTCCCACATCTCGCTGCGCCTGTTCACGTAGAGCTGCTCGGCAAGCGCCCGGGAGCCGAAGCTCACCCCCTGGATGGAGTGCCCCATCTGGTTCAATCTATCGTAGACGCCGGCACCCATGGCGCCCATGTCCAGAAAAACAGCGTCGGGGGAGTGCTCGGCGATGAGCTTCGCGATGATGTCGGCGTAGGTCATGGTGTCGATCCCCGCCTTCTTGTAAAGACGTCGTGCTCCCAGCCCCTGCCGCATCCATACGGAGCAGGAGTCCCCGCCGAAGCGGGCCACGTCCACGCCCAGAATCTTCGCCGCTGCGTCGAATTCGTTGGGGCGGTATATCCGCTCGAAGGCGTTTCGTACCAGGTCTGCGGAGATCAGCTGGTTGTCCGCGGCCTCGGGGAACTCCCCCAGAACGCGCACCTTAACGAAATCACTGTCGATTCCGTGGTCCTCGATCCATTTGGCTATCTGGGTCTTGTTCGTTATGGCCACGTTCCGGGCGTCCACCTTGTAGTGTTTCCAGCGGTGGCGGTACTTTCGGAAGCACTCCCGGAAGCGGCCGGTGTTTCGCGTAGGGTTGCCGAAGACGAGCCAGAGGATCTCCGTGTTGCTGTCCGTAAGAGCTCCCTCGGTGACCTCCCAGATGGTGTCGTCAATGGCGCTGGCCTCGTCGAAGATAACGACGATCCGGTTCCCCTGGTTGTGCAGCCCGGCGAAGGCCTCCGTGTTGTGAGAGGACCAGCTGATGGCGTCCGCCCTCCATGAGAGCTCGTACCGCTCCTCCTTCGAGAAAAGGGCTGTTGCCGTCAGGTCGAACCAGTGCCCGACGATGCACCGCGACTTCCACTTTGAGAGCTCCGCCCAGGTCTTCGTCTTGAGCTGCCCTCCCGTGTTCGCGGTGACCACTACCCGGGCATTCGGCCGGGTGCTCATGGCCCAGAGGATGATCCAC
>JALHFZ010000099.1 GCA_022837505.1 Synergistaceae bacterium | reverse complement strand
GTTCAGGGCGACTTTGCCGTAGTCGGGGTTGCCGGATGTTTTTCTGTTTTCTTCCATCATGGCGTTGTAGCCCGCGACCAAGGTAGACACCACCCCGAGGCCCTTCAGCAGACGAACTTCTTTTCCGCCCGTCGGCTTAACTCCGGCAGCCGGGGGTTTCCCGCCTGTCGCTGGTTTCTTTATCTCGGCGCCTATCTCCCGAGCGAAGTCATTTCCATGCTTGTTTTGCATCTGAGAAAGGGCATCACTCTGCCGGGAAGGCGGAAGCATCTTCAGGGCATCCGCCGCGGCTTTCAGGGCACCCCGCCGTTCAGCCCCTGCCGAGGACGCTGCCATATCTCCCAGTGTGTCTGCATAGTTTCGCACCGCTTTCTCGGTGAGATGGCCGCTGAGGGCATCCACCGCGGCCTCTCCCCGCTTGTGGATTATCTCCTTGCCCCGGGCCGTGGCGGCTTCGATGAGGGGGGAGGAGGGCTGATCATTTCCGGCGAGTCCTGCAGAATTCCGGATGTTCTTTTCCAGCCGGTTGATCCTGTCGATGTATTTTGCCTCGTGGGATTCCGCTTTCCGGATTTCCGCTGCCAGGACGTCTCTCTCTCCGGAATTTTCAGATGCCCGGTACCTTTCCATGAGGGCTGTCTTGTCCTTTTTCATTTTCGCAACCTTGCTTTTCATCTCTTCTGTGAAGGCCTGACCTTCAACCAGACTGACGGCGTCTCCTCCATCCAGTTTTCCCTGGGCTTCGGCCGCCAGCGGAGAGACGTACATGTTTCCTCCGTCTCCGTTTATGTATGCAGCGGCCTTGGCGAATTCCTGCGAATTTTTCATCTGCCCTGGAGACGGCATGATGTCCGTCTCTGTACGGGCTGCCCAGTTTGTCTTCTTGTCGACGGTCAGTCCGCTGTCCCGCAGGTAATTCTCAACTCTTTTATTGTAGGCCATCCGTGAGTTCTCCACGTCCGCCGCGGTGAGGTCGTTTCCCCTGAGCTGGGCGTCCGTGTCCGTTCCGGGGCGGTAGGTTTTACCCCCTTTGCTTTCTGCCGTGGAGAAGCCGGCGTCCTTCGCGGCCATGGCGGCGATCTCACGGTTTTTCCTGTCGTAAGCCCTTTGGAGTTTCTGATATGCCCCGCCGCTCACCTTACCCTCCATGGCAAGATGATTCAACCTTCGGTTTTCCATGAAGAGCAGGGCCTCATCGGTAGCGCTTCCCTTGCCGGACGCGACAAGTTCCGCCGCTTTCAGCAGGGTTTTGTCGTCGGCTGCCGGGCAGGCGAAGGGAAAGAAAAGCAGGAATGCCAGCAGAAAAAGCCCCGGGAATAATTTTTTAGTGGTGAGGATTTTCCTTCCTGTCATATCTTTCATCTCCTCTCTAGCTCCTTTTTGAGCACGAGCGCGTTCTGGGCCGCCGGGGAAAAAGAAGGCAGGGAATCTATCACTCTGTCAAGAATTTCATCCGCAGTTTTGCGGCACTCCTTCTGCACAGCAGGGTCTTGTGCTGCCCTGGCTTTTTCAGCGTAGAGGGACGCGAGGGCGAGAAGGGTGTCTTCCCGTTCATCCTCCCTGTCGGCGAGTATCCGCTCGAGGTAATCAATCCCCCTGTCCCAGTCGCCGGCAACTCCTGCGAAAAAAACTATCTGAGAAACGGCGCCCGTCGGTGGGACCAGAGGGTTCCACGTCCGGCGGAGAGCCGCGGTGAAAGCTTTCTCGTAGAGAAAGAGCCTGGCATAACAGTCGGCAAGGCCCGCAAGGACCGTATCCGAGGGGGAGGTCTCGGCGAGACCTTCGTAGAGTGCCTTCGCAAGAGCCAGAGAGGCCGCATCGTTCAGAGCTGCGCAGGCGGACGCAAATTCAAGCGCGGCAGTGAAATCTTCAGGATTCTTCCAGAAGAGGGCCTCTTTTTTCACAGCTGTTTTTTCCAGCTTCTCCCGGTTCTGCTTCTCTGCAGCAGCGTCTTTCGGCGTCCAGAAAACGCCTTCCGGGGATGATTGAGGAGAGGGCTTCTTTTCGACCTTTTTCCCGGGGGCAGGTTTGTTTTTGACCTCCTTGCGGATAGGAAAAAGGATTGTCGTCAACGGTTTTTTGTTTCCCGCGACGTAGACATCCACTGCGTAGTTTCCCTCGGGCCATGGTTTCTCGATCTCCACTGTGGAGGAAAAGGTCATAAAAGCTGCCTGGATAGGGCTTTTCACTGTTTTTTCAGCGAACTTTATTCTTTTTGAGGGTGACTCGAGATAATACCAGAGGAAAGTGATCTTTGTGCGATCCGTCACGTTTGTGCATTCAGCTATGGCGGCCAGCATCCTGGTAGAAGGGACATAGGCGGGGACCCTGGCCTTCGGACTGCCGTCCTTATTGAGTCCCGTCGACATGTAGGCCTCTTTCAGGGCGAGGACGCCGTCGGCACTCTCCCCCGGAAGAACGGCCAATGCAGTGACCAGGAATAATACGCATAGAAGAAGTGATTTTTTCAATCGGAGTCCTCCTTTATTGATGGAAAAAAATCCTGAAGTACCCTATGCGCAAGGACAATAAAGCAATATCGGAAATATGAACAAAAAAACTTCGTAAATTTTTAATATTTTATCATCTCTTGCTGTTTGGAGGGTGAAATTATTTCTTTGTCGCAGAATGGAAGAATGTTTATTGCGACGTTGAGGCAGTTTTTGAAAGAGTGTGTACGAATTATTTTCACGCATATTTCAATGGCAGACCCCCGGTTTGCCCCCTGTAGGTCTGACCCCATCCAGGCTCCAATGGTATAATGCTCGGTCTGTAGGAAGTGCTATTTTGAATCATGTGCGCTTATTGCGGAAATTGGATGCGGAAGGGGAAGGGTTTTATGAATACACTTCGGGGAAGACTGGTAATTGTGTTTATGATTTTGAGTCTTGGGGGGCTTGCAGTCATTGGTTTTCTGGGGTTGAACAACTCTGGGAAGGCATTGATTGAGTCTGCGGAAAGAGAGGGGATGGCCATCGGCAAGGGAGTTGCCGGAGAGACGGAGCTTTTTTTTCGGGAACGGCTTAATTTTCTTCGTCTTCAGTCTCAGCGGAACGTTGTCAGATCCATGGAGTGGGAAACTCAGAAGACAGGATTGCAGGAGGCAATAAAAGAATATGACGGCATTCTGGACGTCCTCGTCCTTACACCTGAAGGAGTGGAGCGATATCTCACCGGCGCGATGGAGGATGCGGCGCAGTCCCTGGACGTCTCAAAAGTTCTGGATGAAAGGAAACGGATCGTCTCTCCGGTCATTACACTGAAGAAATCCGGAAAGAAAATCTTTCTTTTCGCCGTCCCGATCCTCTCAGCTGAAGGGGCCACTCTGGGACTCCTCGCTGCTGCGGTAGATACTGCTTCCCTTGAACCCATCATCTTACCGGTCCGGTGGGGGGCGACGGGGTATGCCTTTGTAGCCGATCAAAGAGGAATCATCGCGGCCCATCCGAATAAGGCGCACGTGGGCGTACTCAATACCTCCGCGGAGGGCGGCTCTATCTCGGGCCCCCTTGCCGAATCAGTGAGAAAGGGACTTGCCGGTGAGAAGGGGCTCGCCCAGTACACCTTCGAGGGGGAGGATAAATATGTCGTTTTTCACCCCGTGCCGACCCTCGGCGGCGTATTGAGCGTATCCTCCCTGGTGGATGAGTTTCTCGCCCCCGTGAGGGAGGTCAGAAATGCCCTGCTGATCGCCGGGCTGATCGTCGCCCTCCTCGTGATCGCTGTCTCCCTCTGGATAGCCGGGAGCATCGCGAAGCCCATCGATCTTGCGGCGAAAAAAATGAAGGAAGTTGCCGAGGGGGATCTTACCTCTACGGTAAGCATAAAGTCCTCCCTCAGGGAGGTGCGGATGCTCGAGGAATCGATAAACTCCATGATCACCCTCATGTCCGCCTCCCTCGGTGAGATTCGGGCTAATTCTCACTCCGTCCTCTCCCGGGCGGAGGATATGAGCGCCGCAGCGGAACAGTTTTCCGCGTCCATCGATGAAGTCCTTGCCAGGGCGGAGAAGTCGAGCGCCAACACCGAGAGCTCTGCCGCCGCCCTTGAAGAGACGAATGCCGGGGTGGAAGAGGTTGCCGCCGGAGCCCAGGCGGGAGCCCGGTCGGCCGCTGCCGCAGGCGAAGAGGCGGCAGGGATCGCCCAGGCAGCCGACGCCGGAGGCAAGTCAGTCAAGGCCATTGAAGTCCTCATCGGCAAGACGGCTTCTGCTGGTGAAAAAGTCAGCGAAGCTGTTGAAAATCTCGCCAGCACGGTGAAGAATATCTCCGGGTTTGTGGCCACGATCACGTCCATCGCGGACCAGACGAATCTGCTGGCCCTCAACGCGGCCATCGAGGCTGCCCGGGCCGGAGTGTCGCCGAGGAGGTTCGGAAGCTCGCGGAGGACTCCAACCGCGCCGCGGGGGAGATCGGAAAACTCATCGGCGAGGTGACGAATAAGACGGAGAGCGCCCTGAAGGATACCAGGGGTTCGGCATCCATTCTCGAAGAGCTGGTTGAGCGGGCGGAGGAGACAAACCACGTCATAGAGGACGTGGTGAAGCGGGTCAGCGTGGTGACTGAGCAGATTCAAACCATCGCCGCCGCCATGGAGGAGCAGTCCGCCAGCGCCGAGGAGATGACCGCGGGGATGGACAGCGCCTCTAGGAACAGCCTCGAGATCTCCGAACAGGTGGGAGGGATCGCCCTTTCCATGAATGAACAGTCGAAAGCCCTTTCCTCCATCACCGCTTCTTCCGAGGAGCTTGTGCGTCTGAGCGAAGGGATGGAGCAGTCCGTCTCACGCTTCCGGATGAAAGAAGAGGGGCTCCGGGGGCTGATGCCC
>JALHFZ010000254.1 GCA_022837505.1 Synergistaceae bacterium | reverse complement strand
TCCTCGAAGCGCAGTCTCTGGTCGAGGGGGTCATTCAGTTCGCTGAAGGCGTTGGCGACCTCCTTGCCGCAGATGAAGAGCTCGAACCGCCGGGTATAGTCGGGGTTTTCAGGATCCCGCTTGGCCAGAGGGGAGATCTCCGTGGGGTGGCCGAGGACGAAGGTCGGCTGAATCAGCTTTTCCTCCACAAAGGTCTCGAACATGAGGTTGAGCACCGCGAAGCGGCTCTCCGTCCCCTTGAGATCGATCCCCCGGTCACGGCCGATGCGCCGGGCCTCGTCGTCGTCCTTGACGGTCCGGAAGTCCGTCCCGGTGTACTCCGTCACGAGGTCGAGCATGGACGCCCTCCGGAAGGCCTTCTCGAAGTTCAGATCGACGTCCTGATACCGCACGATCAGGGGTTCATCCCCCGGGTGCACCACTCTGGCGGCGTTCCGGATGATCTCCTCGGTGAGATCCATCATATCCTCATAGTCGGAGTAGGCCCAGTAGACCTCCATGCACGTGAACTCGGGATTGTGCATGATGCTGACCCCTTCGTTCCGGAAGTTCTTCCCCATCTCGTAGACCCGCCCGAACATGCCGACGATGAGGCGCTTCAAGTACAGCTCCGTGGCAATTCGCAGGAACATCCCCATACCAAGGGCGTTATGGAACGTGTTGAAGGGGCGGGCGTTTGCGCCTCCCGCGAGGACGGAGAGGATGGGGGTCTCCACCTCAAGGGTACCGTGATCCTCCAGAGTCTTGCGTATGGAGGAGATGATCCTCGACCGCTTTCTGAAGTTCTCCCGAACTGAGGTCCATGTATCGCTGACGGTACCGGACTTCTGTATCCTTGAGGCCATGCCACTTCTCTGGAAGGGGGCGAAGGGCCTTGCACAGAAGGACGCAGTCGCTGACCATTATGGTCAGTTCTCCCCTCTGGGTGCGGAAGGGGTGACCGACGATGCCGACCCAGTCTCCAGAATCCACCCATTTTTTCACGAAGGAGTACTTCTCCTCTCCCATGGTATTGAACTGAAAGTACAGCTGCAGGGTCTCCGTCTCGTCGGCAAGATTCGCGAAGGTCGCCTTGCCGTGCTTTCTGAGGGTCATGATCCTGCCCGCCGTGGTGAGAGTGACGGAGTCGTCAAGCTCGTCGTCGGCGAGGTGGGAGAAGTTCTTTTTCACCCAGGAGAGGGCGTGCTTCCGATCCCACCTCTCCACCAGGTAGGGATCGTACCCTTCCTCGGCCCGGAGCCTTTCGATCTCGGCCCGCGGGTCTTCCGGCCGGTCGACCTTGACCTCGCGGCGGGGCCCGCCGGCAGCAGCCTGCTCAAGCTCCATGC
>JALHFZ010000026.1 GCA_022837505.1 Synergistaceae bacterium | reverse complement strand
ACTGGAGGTAGAATGCAATGAAAGGATCGCGGCTTATTTTTACCCTGCTTTTTATCGTCTTTTTTGTGGGGAGCAGTGCCTATGCAGCGGAACAGACGTTTATTTTCGCGAGAGGGGCGGATGCTGTTCGTCTCGACCCGGCAACCATAACCGATAACGAATCGATCAACTCATGTAATCAGATTTTTGAAACCCTGGTACGGTTCAGCAAGGATGGGAAAAGAATCGAGCCCCTGCTTGCAAAAAGTTGGGAATTCGAAGAATCAAATAATACCTGGACCTTTCATCTCCGTGAAAACGTGCAGTTTCATGACGGAACGCCCTTCAACGCTGATGCGGTGATTTTCTCGCTGATGAGGCAGAAGGATCCTTCCCACCCCTATGCGGTTGCAAACGCAGCTTTCTGGAAATCCAGCTTCAGCCAGGTAGAAGAGATCAACAAAATCGACGACAAAACAGTTTCGATCAAGCTCTCCTCACCCTACGCCCCATTCCTTTCGATCATGGCAAACAATCTTGCTATGATCATTTCCCCTGCAGCCATGCAGAAAACCGGGGCGGACGGATTTAACCTGAATCCTGTCGGAACCGGCCCCTACAGGCTGGAGGAATGGAAGAAGAACGAACAGCTTGTCTTGAAAGAGTTCGAAAGCTATTGGGGACAAAAACCCTCCACCCCGAGGGTGATCATCCGGTCAATCCCTGACAATACGGCCAGGGTGATGGCCCTGCTGGCCGGTGAAATTCACGGTATGGACGGGGTAACCCCGGATACGATCAAGATACTCCAGGACAAAAAGCCCGGCGATATCAAGATGCTTTCAGCCCCCGGGCTGAACACAGGGTTTATGGCCATGAATACGCAAAAAAAACCCTTTGACGATGTCAGGGTTCGAAAAGCTGTCGCCCATGCCGTCAATATCGAACGGATAATAAAAGAGACATACAGGGGGATGGGTTCTTTTGCAAAAGGCTTGGTTCCGCCGACGCTTTGGGGGTACAATTCTTCCCTGAAGGCATACGAATACGATCCCGAAAAAGCAAAGGGCCTTCTGGATGAAGCCGGACTGCCGGACGGCTTCGAGACGGAGCTCTGGTATATGCCTGTGCCCCGGATTTACCTCCCCGACTGCAAGCTTGTTGCCCAGATAATCCAGGGAGATCTTGCAAAAGTGGGAATCAATGTGAAGCTCGTGACATTCGACTGGGGTACCTACGTTGAAAAAGCCATGAAATTTGAGCATACCATGTGCTTCCTGGGCAGAACTGCAGACTATATAGATCCGGATGCATTCATGTACGGTCCCTTTGTAACGGGGAGCATTTTTAATTTCCCGAACTGGTCTGATCCGGAATTCGACAAGCTCGTTACCGATGCACGAAGGATATCTGATCAGGAAAAAAGAATAGCCCTTTACGAGAAAGCCCAGGAACGGGTCAATGACCAGGTGCCGATGATTACAATCGCCCATGGAAACAATGTCGTACTTCTTCGCAAGGAAGTGGCAGGCTTTTATCTTCACCCGACGGCCCAGTTCTGGTTCCACGAGGTTTCCGTGCAGAAATAGCGGGAATCGAAGAACTGTGGATAGAGACGGTAATAGCGCAGGTTAAGGGCGTTCTTGGGGCAGAGGTTCACTCTCTGCCCCGTTTTTCGAGGTGTTGTTTTTTCGGGGGGAGTTCACCAATATCCGGCAGGGCGATAAATTCTTCAGGCTGCAGACGTTATGAAGGGGGAATCTTCAATGAATGAAACGGACTCGGAGAAGGACCTGTTTATCCTTGACGGGCATTTCGACCTGACCATGGATATGCTTGACCGCAGGGAGAGAGGGGAGACCGGCGTCTACCTGAACCATTACGCCAGAGATTTCAGTGCCGGCGGGATCAATTGTGTATTCTCCGCCCTGTTCCTGCACAACCACTTCCTTCCGGAAATGGCCCTGAGAAAGGCCTTATGTCAGATTTCTGTTCTCCATGACGAAATCATTGAAAGCGACGGACGTTTGAAGCTGTGTACCAGCACGGCCCAGATACGGGAAGCCAATTCAACAGGGCAGCTCGGGGTAGTCCTTTCCTTTGAAGGGGTCGAACCCCTTATGGGAGATATGCGTCTGCTGAAAATCTTCCATTCTCTCGGTGTCCGGGGTGTTGGCCTTGTGTGGAGCCGCCGGAACGAAGCCGCCGAAGGGTGTACCTTTCACCCCGTTGAGGCAGGAAGTGAGGGAGGGCTTTCCGCTTTCGGCCTCAGCCTCGTCAGGCATGCGGAAGAGTTGGGGATGTTCATCGATGTAAGCCACCTGAACGACTCGGGATTCTGGAACGTAATGGAAATCGCCAGGGGCCCCGTCATAGCTTCCCATTCAAACTGCCGTTCCCTCTGCGATCATCCGAGAAACCTCACAGACGAACAGATAAAGGCTGTTGCAGAAAAAAACGGCGTTATCGGAATAAACGCCCTCAGCGCTTTTGTTCTTCCTTCTTCAGTGGAAAGAAAAGCTTCAGTAGATGATCTCGTCTCTCATGTAGACCACCTGGCCAGTCTTGTGGGGACTGATCACATAGGTATCGGTTTTGATTTCGACGGAACGTTTCTCGACTATACCGGCATGGGCAAGGCTATTGATGTTTATGACGTGATCGACGGACACAGGGAGACCCCTCTTTTTATCAGCTCCCTGAGGAAGAGGGGGTACAGCGAGGTGGATATCCGGAAAATTGTCGGGGGCAACTTCATGAGAGTCCTCGAGAATACAATTGGATAAAAGCCGCAGGAAGGGCGGGGAAATACATTGAGAACGGGTACCTATATTCTTCGCCGGGTTTTGTATATGATCCCCGTCCTGCTTGTCCTGTCTTTCGTCATCTTCATGATCATTGAAGCCATTCCCGGTGACCCGGCCCAGATAATGCTCGGGCAGCATGCAACGCCTGAGGCTCTTGAGAGAATGCGCCATTCTTTAGGGCTCGACCAGCCATGGTTTACCCGGTATGCACTCTTTATTGGCCGGCTGCTGAAAGGGGACCTGGGCTCCTCAATACTTTCCGGACGAACAGTTCTATCAGAGCTTGGCGAGAAAGCGCCGGCAACTCTTGAACTATCGATCTTCGCCCTCTTCATCGCAGTAACCCTGGGTATTTTGGCGGGGTTCATCTCTGCCTGGAAGCAAAACAGTCTTTTCGATTATATTGCCATGTTTTCGAGCCTTGTGGGCGTATCTATCCCTATCTACTGGCTCGGCTTCATGCTCATAATTCTATTCAGTCTCACACTGGGGTGGCTTCCCACGGGAGGAAGGATCTCCTCTCTCATTGATTTTCAATCCACGACCGGCTTTCTGCTGCTGGATTCACTGGCGGCGGGGAATTGGACCGTTGCAGCCGATGTTGCCAGACATCTGCTTTTGCCGTCCATATGTCTTGCTACGGTTCCCATGGCGACCATCGCCCGCATGACGCGGTCATCCATGCTGGAGACGCTGAACCAGGATTACATCCGTACGGCACGGGCAAAAGGAGTAAAAGTTATGAGGCTTCTCAGCGTTCATGCCTTCAAGAATGCTGCAATACCGGTGGTGACGGTTGTAGGACTTCAGTTCGGCTATCTCATGGGAGGGGCCATCCTGACGGAAATGGTCTTCTCTTGGCCGGGCATAGGCAGATGGCTTCTGGACGGAATACTCGGACGAGATTTTCCGGTAATAACAGGCGGAACGCTCTTCGTGGCGTCAATTTTTGTCTTGGTCAACATGGTAGTTGATATCCTTTATGTTTTTTTAGACCCCAGGATACGGTATTGAGGTGAAAAAACTGCAAAATTTCTCCCAAAGGCGCGGACTCTGGCATGATTCATGGAGAAGGCTCAAGCGGAGCAGGAACGCAGGCCTGGGCCTGGTGATTGTGCTCCTCATCGTCGGGATTGCGATTCTGGCCCCCTGGATTGCCCCTTATGATCCCCTTCACGGAATAATTGAGGACAATAACCTTCCTCCCTTCTGGTGGGGGAGTTCAGAGCCTTCCCTGGAAGAAGTCCTGTCCGGGCAGAAAGCGAAGGAGTCCGGCCTGTCGCTGTCCGCCCCGTTGGATGGAGGCGTACAGGAAACTACTGTGTTCACTTTCGATCAGGGACCTTTAAATGAAGGAAGAAAAGCCCATCGCCGCTATCTGTTTGGAAGTGACGATGTGGGGAGGGACGTTTTCAGCCGGGTTCTTCATGGTGCGAGATACTCCCTTGTAATCGGTTTGATTTCGGTTCTCGTCGGACTTTGCATAGGAACGCCCCTGGGTCTGGCCGCAGGATATTGGGGAGGGCGGATTGACAGTTTCATAATGAGAAGCATGGATATTCTGATGGCGATTCCCTATGTGCTTCTGGCGATCCTGATCGTGGCCATTCTCGGACCGGGGATCTGGAACGCCATGATCGCCATCGGCATTGTCCAGGTTCCGCAGTTTGCAAGGGTCATCAGAGGATCGGTCCTGACAGTACGGGAACTGGAATATGTCCAGGCTGCAAAAGTGCTGGGAGCTTCCGATGGGCACATCATCAGGATTCATATTTTGCGGAACAGCCTCTCTCCTCTTATCGTGCAGACGTCCCTTACATTTGCGTCGGCAATTCTTTCTGCGGCTGCCCTGGGTTTTCTCGGCCTGGGTGCCCAGGCTCCCGCTCCTGAATGGGGAGCTATGCTCGCCGACGGGCGAAAGCTCCTTCTCTCTTCTCCATGGGCGGCCATTTTCCCGGGTGCGGCGATCGTTTTTTTTGTCCTGGGCTTCAATCTCCTTGGAGACGGGATCAGAGACGCTCTCGACGTCCGTATGAAGCATTGAGGTGCATGGCAAGTATGGAAAATCTGCTGAAGATAGAGAACCTGCAAACCTGTTTTGATACAGACAACGGGAAGATCCGGGCCGTCGACGGCGTGAGTTTTGCCGTTCGTCCCGGGGAAATGGTCGGCGTTGTAGGTGAATCTGGCTGTGGAAAATCGGTTACCGCCCTTTCCATCATGAGGCTCCTGCCCGGCGGATACGGAAGAATAGAATCCGGCAAGATTCTCTGGAAAGGTGAGGACCTCTCCTCACTGACGGAGTCGGAAATGGAATCTATCCGGGGAAACCGCATCGGGATGATCTTTCAGGAGCCTATGACCTCCCTCAATCCCGTTCTGAAGATCGGATACCAGATTGAGGAAGTGCTCTGCCTTCACTCTGATTTAAGCAGCAGACAAAGAAGGCAGAGGACAATCGAACTTCTTGAACTTGTGGGGATACCGGATGCCGACCACAGGCTCGAAGTATATCCTCATCAGATGTCAGGGGGCATGAGACAGCGGGTGATGATCGCCATGAGCATCGCCTGCAACCCTGAACTGCTTATCGCAGATGAGCCGACCACGGCCCTGGATGTAACGATCCAGGCCCAGATCCTTGATCTGCTGAAGGAGCTGCAGAAGAAGTTCGGGATGGGGGTAATCTTCATAACCCACAATCTCGGCATCGTTGCCAGAATGTCCCACAGGGTGGTTGTCATGTACGCCGGAAAGGTTGTGGAGAATGCCCGGACCGAGAGCATCTTCAGTTCGCCGTGCCATCCCTACACGATCGGCCTGCTGGAGAGTATTCCTCGTCTGGATCTAAAAAAAGAGCACAGAAACCAGTTATCCACCATTCCCGGCATGGTCCCTTCCCCCGCAGGCTATTCCCCCGGGTGCAGGTTCTCCCCTCGCTGTCCCTTTGCCTCGGCAATCTGCAGGAAATCCTCCCCGCCTGCCTTTGAAGCCCGGGAGGATCATAAGGTTGCGTGCTGGCTTTTTAAGCCGGGCTCAAAGGCTCCGACTGCTGCGGAGATCAGGGAGGCCTATTCCATAAAAGTACCGTCCGCCGCCTACCTTTCATTATCGGGCAAAAAGGAGATTTTGAATGTCGCGGATCTGACCAAAGACTTTCTCTCAACTGGTAAAAAGGGGGAGAAAAGGGTCCTGACCGCTGTGAGAGGGATCAGTTTTTCAGTCGTAAAGGGAGAGACTCTGGGTATCGTGGGCGAATCGGGATGCGGCAAGACCACTGCCGGAAAAATGCTCGTCTCCCTGGAAGAACCAAGCGAAGGAACTATCCGTTTCAAGGGCAGGATAATAAGGCATGCGGACAGACGAAAAGACAAGGACCTCTGCAGAAACATTCAGATGATCTTCCAGGATCCCTTCAGTTCGTTGAACCCCAGGATGACCGTAGGGGAAGCCGTTTCCGAAGGACCTCTGATACACGGCCTCCCCTTTGAACGGGCCAGGATTGCCCAGGCACTTGAGGAAGTGGGGCTGCAGCCCGAATACATGGACAGATACCCCCACGAGTTTTCCGGAGGACAAAGGCAGCGCATCGGCATTGCCCGGGCACTCGCCGTAGACCCTGAACTCGTCATATGTGATGAACCCGTTTCCGCCCTTGATGTATCGGTACAGGCCCAGGTCATCAACCTTCTTCAAACGCTCCAGAGGGTCCGGGGGCTCACGTACCTTTTTATAGCCCATGATCTTTCTGTAGTTCGACACATTGCGGACCGGGTCATGGTGATGTATCTCGGTCAGATAATGGAAATAGGACCTACGGACTCTATTTTCGACAATCCCCGTCACCCCTATACAGAGGCGCTGCTCTCAGCCGTCCCTGCCATAGGGGTGTCCACAGGGAGTACAAAGCCCCCGGTTCTGCTGAGAGGAGAACTACCCTCTCCCTACGCCCCTCCACAGGGATGCCTTTTCAGCACCAGGGATTCGAAGCGCCCTCAACTTAAAGTCATCGGGGAAAGTCATTCCTGTGCGTGCTGGCTGCATAAAGAGTAAGAAAAAGTTGTTCCAATGCAGATTCGGCAACTGCATAACCAGGGATACAACCCTCCTCCGATCTATTCCGGCGGCGTCCGGAGGAGCCCGAAGCAGAGGGTGAAAAAAACCGTAAAAAGATAGACAAAAGATTTTGTCTTATGCTAGAATGGTTTCATGACCTATGATGGGGAGTATCCTGAGAATTCCATCCTTGTGGTGGGAAATTCCCAGACGACCGGGTTCAACCCGATCAACCAGCAGTTCGGGTCTTTCTTCATCACCTTCATACTTCTGAGGGAAACGGGGCAAATTATAGACTGCGGCGTGTCTGTAACCCTCCCGGTCACCGGCCGGTTCCTCCGGGGGATCTTGCTGGGAAAGCATCTCCTCAAAGACGAGAAAAAGGTTGTCGCCGAAGTTCAGTCCCGGTATTTCGGTTCTTCCCAGAAGGCCGTCATCGCAGCCTATCGGGATGCCATGAAAAAATACCGGGAAGTTACCTCGGAGAGAAAAAAATAAAATAACGGGCTGCTTCGTTCTCCGGTTCGTTTGAGTACGCCCTCACGGACAACAGGGAATGAAATCCAGCGGTCACATGCGCGGCAATGCGCAGGTGACCGCTGGATTTTTTAGTTTACAGGGACTTTGTCCCCGTAAGATCCATATCTGAAAAGCAGGAGGGGTTGTACTGTGATCACCAACGGTTTTGCCTATGTCGCGTTTCTTTTCTTTTTTGCAGGGGTAGTTTCCACGCTGGAGAGGAAGTACAAGGACACAACGTTTTTCAAGTACGTTCCGACTCCCGTAATTCTGTACTTCATGTGCATGGTTTTCGCCACCTTTGACCTCTGGCAGAAGACCGACAGCGTCAACGCGGCCTACAAGGTCGTCCGGGGAAATATCATCCCGGCAATGATCTTTGTCATGCTTCTCCGGTGCGACATCAGGAAGATACTCAAGCTCGGTCCGCGGATGCTCATCGGTTTCTTCTCTGCGACCGTCACCATCATGATCGGCTTCGTTGTGATGTTCGCCCTCATGAAGAACGGCTTTCCCCCCGAGGCGTGGAAGACCTGGGGAGCCCTGGCCGGAAGCTGGATAGGCGGTACGGCCAACATGGTGGCCATCCAGGGGGCCCTTGGGGTGGATGAAGCCGCCATGGGGTATACCCTCCTCGTGGACAATGTGAACTATTCCATCTGGGTCATCCTCCTCCTCGCCACGGTCCCCTACGCAAGGTACTTCAACAAATGGACGAAGACGGACACCTCCACCATCGATTCAGTGGGACTCTCCCTCTCTGAGCTGGATGCAAACGCCCGGACGAAGATGGAGACGTCCGATCTCGCCCTCCTGATAGGGGCCGGCCTGCTCGTCTCGGCCCTCTCCTCCTGGCTTGCCTCCTTCATCTCCCCCATGCTCATGGACGTCTTCGGAAAGAGTGACTTCCTCTCAGTGAGCACCGTCACCATCATCCTGGCCACCCTTTTCGGCATCCTCTGCGCCATGACCCCCATGAACAGCATCCCCGGTTCTTCACCCGTCTCCATGACCATGCTCTACATCATGATTTGCCTGATCGCGTCGAGAGCCTCCTTCAAAGAGCTGACGGACGCGCCCTACTATCTCGCGGCGGGCTTCGTCGTCCTGGGAATTCATGCCCTCCTCATGGCGATCATAGCGAAAATCCTGAAGATCGACCTTTTCACCTGCGCGGTGGCGAGCCTCGCGAACATCGGCGCTGTAGCGGCCGCCCCCATCATAGCTGCCGCCTATAAGGAAAGCCTTGTTCCCATCGGCGTTCTCATGGCCCTCATGGGGTATGTGGTCGGCACCATGGGAGGGCTCTTTGTAGCCAAGGTGCTCTCCGTAATGGCGGGTGTCTAGAATGAAGATACGCAGGCTCCGGCTGGGGCGCCTTTCCGTTCCGCTGAAAAAACCCTTCAAGACGTCCCTGCGGACTGTGGAGGAGGTCACCACCAACGTGGTCGCCGTGGAGACCGATGAGGGGATCTGCGGATACGGAGAGGCCCCTCCTACGGCAGTCATCACAGGAGACACCAACGGTGCCATACGGGGGGCGGTGCAGGATCGTCTCGGGCCTCTTCTTGCAGGCCGGGATCCTGAGAATCTGAACGAGCTTCTTGACATCGTCGACACCGCCCTGGTACACAACACCTCGGCGAAGGCTGCGGTGGATATCGCCCTTCACGACCTGTGGGGAAAGATCCTCGGAAAGCCCCTCTATGCCCTTCTGGGAGGAAGGGCCCGGGAAATCGAGACGGACTACACCATCAGCCTGAACGATCCGGAGGTCATGGCCAAAGACAGCCTGGAGGCGGTACAGGAGGGATATTCTGCCCTGAAGATCAAGGTGGGGAGCGATTTTCAGAAGGATATGGTGCGCCTTCGGGAGATACGCTCCGCCGTGGGAAAGGACGTCCTGCTCCGGGTGGATGCCAACCAGGGGTGGACTCCGAAACAGGCCATACGGACAATCAGTTTTTTCGAGGATGAAGGGTTTGATATAGAGCTGGTGGAGCAGCCCGTGAAGGCCCATGATTTCGAGGGGCTGAAATATGTCACCGACAGCGTGGAGACCCTTATCCTCGCCGACGAGGCGGTCTTCTCGCCCCGGGATGCCTTCACGATCCTCTCCATGAGGGCGGCGGATTTGATCAACATCAAGCTCATGAAGACCGGGGGGATCAGAAATGCCCTTGCAGTCTGCGCCATGGCCCGGGCCTGCGGCGTGGAGTGCATGATCGGTGCGATGATGGAGACGAAGATCAGCGTCACCGCCGCATGCCATCTCGCGTCAGCCCTGCCCGTCATCACGAGGGCCGACCTTGACCCCCCCATTCTCTGCGCCTCAGACCCGGTGGAGGGGGGAGCCCGCTATTCCGGCTCCATGGTGGCTCCGTCAGATGGCCCCGGTCTGGGCATCACAGCCATCCGCGGTCTGGTTCTCGAGTAGGCTGGAATAAAGGATAGGTTAAGGCCCGGAGACATCCCGTCCCGGGTCTTAAAAAATAATGTTCTACTAAAAGACTGGGCAGGTCCTTTAACTCCGTCACCTGCAAGAATGTCACCGTTTTTCAAGCAGAGTCAGAAGCTTAGCTAAAACTTCATCGACGAAGTCCGGGTCAGCCTTTTCAAGAAAACGGGCATTGCGGGACCTCCAGTCTATGCTCCCTACCGAGTCAGCAAGGACCACACCGCCGGTTTTCATGGCATGACCGCTGGAATCAGTCTCGTAAGGATATCCTTTCCGGCGGTTCGTGAAGGAGACGACAAGGCACAATCCTGAACGGATATTATATTCATACGGTGAAAGTACAAGAGCGGGCCGAACTTCTCCTCCCTGTTCGTGTCCCTTCACCGGCCTGAAATCGAGGGAGATAATATCGCCGCGGTCGGGGAACCGGTCCGTCATTCCCAACATTCTTTCCCTTCATCAGTGCCCCACTCTGTTTCACCGGGCCTGTTCTCATCAGTTATTTTTGATACAAGGTCATCCAGGTGGAATTTTTCAGCAGGGCGGAATACAATACGGTTGCCGTCAAGGGAAACATCCAGTACCCCTCCGGGCTCGAGTCCCAGAGCATCCACCACGGATTTCGGCAGCCTCACCCCGATGCTGTTTCCCCACTTTGACAGACGCACGGAAGAAGACATACAATCACCCCGTCATAATAATATACATAGTATATCATTATGACGGGGTGATGCAGCGAGGAAAGCAAAGGCTGGAAATTATCCGGAGAACTTATCCTTCTTCTGCGTATAGAAGTTCTTAGAACCGGACGTATTTATCCTTCGGCGCGGCGCACACGGGGCATTTGTCCGGGGCCTCGTCTGCGATGGTGTGGCCGCAGATGGGGCAGATATGAACGGACTCGAACTCGAGGTCTTTGCCTTCAAGGGCGCTCGCCCTGGCCTGGCGGAAGAACTCTGCGTGCTGCTTCTCCGCCTGGAGGGCGAAGTTGAAGGAGCGCATGGCGTCCTTTTCCCCCTGGAACTTGGCCGTTTCGTAATAGACGGGGTACATCTGGTCGACTTCATGTTCCTCGCCGGCAATGGCCCCCACAAGGTTCTCAGCGGTGGTCTTCATGCCGAAGACCGCTCCGGCGGTCAGGGCGCAGTCGGCCACGTCTCCGTTCAGAACGACGAAATGGTTGGTGGCGTGCACCTGCTCGGCGTAGGCCACTGCCCGGAAGAGCCGGGCTATTTTGGGCAGGCCCTCTTTATCGGCTTTGTCGGCCCAGCCCAGATAGCGCATATGGGCCATGCTCTCTCCGCCGTAGGCAGAACGGAGAAATTCTGTAGTCATTGCATTTTTAACTGTCATTTGTCATTGCATTTTTAACTGTCATTTTTTTTCCTCCCCGGTGAAATGAAAATATTCCCTACGGAGAAAGCATACCATACCTTTGCAGATGAAGGGAAGATGACGGGAAGTAGAAGAGATGATATAGTTTGAAAATAAGAGTAAAAATTATTTGAAGACAAATTGCTCTCTTTGAGGTTGTATATATGAAAATCAATCCTATCGGGGCTGTCTCCATCGGTCTCGGACTTCTCTTTGCGTGGATGCAGTCCGTCTTTCTCACTCCCTTTCTCTTTTCCCCTTCGACAGGGACAGGCGGCGAAAGAACGGATTTCATCGTCTTCTTTCTTGCTGTGCACGCTCTGACCTATTTCGTCAGGGCGTGGTCCGCCTGGGAAAATCTTTTTTTCCCTTCCCGGAGAGTTCTCCTGATTATCGGTGCGGGTATGATGCTCGCCCTCCCCTTATTTTCGGGCTTAAAACCCTTTCTTCCCCAGGCTCTCGATCTTCCGTCCGCAGCGGCGGGGCTGCTGCTCTCCGCCTCCGGATCGGCCCTTCTCATCGGCCGGTGGAGCGAACTGCTCAGCACCCTTGAGTCTGAGGATGCAGCCCTGGTCTTCGGCCTCTCCCCCCTTGCCGCGGTCCTTATGACCCTTCTGTCCTCACCTCTGAACCCCTTCTTTTTCCTTGCGGCCGCCCCCCTCCTTACCGCCTCTCTTCTCTTCTTCCTCGAGAGGGAGGAACCGGATAAGGAATTTTCCGCCTCCGACGATTCTGCGGAAATGCCCCTCTGGAGGGTGGGTCTTTTTCTCTTCTGTTTTTACGGGGCGAACGGTCTTCTCATGAGCCTGTTTCCCGAACTTTTTCCTTCCCCCTTCCCGCAGGGGGACAAGCTGGCGGACTGGGCAGGGATTTTCTCAGCCATGGGTGTCGCGGCGATTTTCCGATACTACCCGAGGGCGAACCTTTCGAACTTCTACAGAGGGGCCTTTCCCTTTCTCGCCTTCTCCCTTTTTCTTTTTTCCTTTTCTCCCTTCCGGTATATTTCCCGGCTTTTCCTCGAGGGGGGGCTGGCCTTTCTTGATCTCTACGCCTGGCTTCTCCTCTTCTTCCTCGCCTCCCATGCCGGAAGGAGACGAACCTCCGTCATCAACGGGGGGCTCTTTCTGATAGTGCTGGCAAGCGCCGGTTCTCATCTTCACCTTCTTCTGAGGGAGGTCATGGGCTTCTGGCCGGGGAAATCCACCCTCACCACCCTCATGTTTCTCCTCCTTCTCTTTCTTCTTCTTCTCATCGCCCTGTGGGACGGCCGCGGGCTTCTCCTTCAGTGGAGCGGGGATACTTCGGCCGGAGAACCGGGGAAAAGGGAGAGTAAGCCCTCCGGCGAGAGCATGGCTCTCCCTGCTCAGAAGGACGAGATGGAGGAGGAGATGACCTGCCGCATGCGTCTTCTGCCCTATAATCTTACCCGGCAGGAGACGGAGATTGCCCTTCTGCTCCTCAAGGGAAACAACGACAGCTCAATCTGTTCCTCTCTCTTCATCGCCAGGAATACCCTGAAATATCACCTCCGCAATATCTACCGCAAAATGGAAATCGCCAACCGCACAGAGCTGAAAAAGGAGATTTTGCAGTCCTTCCCCTCTGAAAACCCTCTGCCGGATACTTCGGCCTGAGGGTGGCAAACCTCACCCTTTTTCGACTGGGAGGGGGATGACAAGGGGCTTCTCCGGGTTTAATCTGATCTTAAGGGGTAAAAGAAAACAAACGAAAGGGAAAGGACAAGCATTTTTCTTCGGATGGCGGAACTCTTCAAGGCAAGTGTGAAGGATAGGCTTGACCGCATGAAGATCCTGAGAAGATGGTGAAGCGGATCTTCATCAAGATGGAGGAGGGGCCGGCCAAGGTCATGGCCGGTGAAAAGAACCTCCTGCAGCAGCAGGCTGTCCCGGAGGAAAAGCCGGAAAAAGACTGATAAGCAGGGATTCCCGGAATAATGGACGGATCCCGTCCGTCCGGTAATAAAAATACGTTCAAGGAGGGATTCCAATGAAGAAAAAATGTTCCCCGGCGCTTCTTTTCCTGTTTCTGCTGTTCTTTTGCCGCTGTCCGCAAGGGCTGCCACTCTCGATGCCCTCCCCCATGGCCCGACAACGCCCTTCACGGCGTGATCCATATTGACCGGCCGGACGGAGTTCTCCAGAGGATCGTCTCATCCTACCTCTACCGCTCCGCATCGGCCTACGCCCCGGAGATGGGGATGCTCACCGGCTGGCTCGGAAATTTGCCCGTGACCTCCCTCTCCCTCGCGGCAGGGCAGACGGAGAAGGGGTACTCCCTCCAGGGGGCGGCGGCCTTCAGGGAGGACAAAAGGAATCTTCTGGCCAAGCTTGCGGAGGGAAAGGGCGAGGAGGGAGATTTCGAAGCCCTTGTGGACAGTCCGATGCCGGGACAGCTGCTGCTCGTCCCCGATCAGGGGTCGAATTATGCCCTGATCAGCGAGGGAATCGCTCTCGTCCTGCTCACCGTTGAAAAGGATATGGTTCTCTTCGGTTTTTCCCCCGAGGACCTCGCCGCGGCCCGGGGGGCCCTGCAGAGCGAATCAAAGCGCATGAAGATCCCCCGTTCCCTCCCCTGACTGTCTCCAGGTTTTTCATCTCTACGCGATATGCCCCAGAACAGATAGTGCCAACCGCAAGGGGGGAAAAAAGGGATTGTGCAGCTTTTCGCCCTGAACCCCCTCTATCAGAGACTTCAGGCCAGGGGTGCTGAACCTCACCCCCCGCAGGGGTGGGAAAACCCACCCCTTTTTTGCCCCCCGGGGGTGAGGACAAATGCACCCGGAGGGGGTACTCTGGCTGCAGGCGAGGGGAGGACGAGACAGGGAGAGAATTTCCGGGGCAGGAAAAGATGGAAAACCTGGAGACAGTCAGGGGAGGAAAAAAGGGGGGACTTCCTCCCTGAGGATTCTCCCGAGAGAAAAAAGATTTCTGTAGAAAACCTGTGCTGAATAATACAAAACTTGTAAAAAAAAAGGTTTTTGCTATGATCAAACAGATAAACAGGGAAGACTGAACGAGGTCTGCCTGAGAAAACAAATACCTGCCAAAACGAACCGCCCGGGGAGGCAGTGAAGAGGAATCCAAAGCCCCACTGCCGGCAGTTCCCCCTCTTCGGGGTCTCCCTGACCCCCGTTCCTGACCGCTGAGTTTAATGAAAGCAACAGGCCGGCTTGGCATCACTCTCCATTTTAGAGCCGGAAGAGGAGGTGGTACGATAATTTTTTCTGCTCCCTCCGCCTCAGGAGAAGGCGGGATGCGCTGACTTCGGATACATCTGGCCCCTGTGGCCTGCACGGAATGGGGAGAATGTACAAAATGACAACTACAGAAAGGGTGGGGAATGTATGAGTATTTTTAACCGAATGGCGGATATCTTCAAGTCGAACGTGAACGAGGCTCTCGACCGTATGGAGGATCCGGAAAAAATGGTGAAACAGATGATCATCGAGATGGAAGAAGGGCTCGTCAAGGCCACTTCCGGCCTGGCCAAGGCAATGGCCAACGAAAAGAATCTCCAAAAGCAGCAGGCTGTGGCGGCTAACCAGGCGCGGCAGTGGGAGGAAAAAGCAACCATGGCCCTCAAGGGGGGGAATACCGACCTTGCGAAACAGGCCCTCTCTAAAAAGGTCGTTTACGACGGCCAGGTTCAGCAGTACCAAGCAATGGTGACCCAGGCATCCAACACCACGTCTCAGCTTCGGATGCAGCTTGATACCCTCAAGGGGAAGCTGGACGAAGCGAGAATGAAACAGTCGACTCTCGTCGCCAGATCCCAGACGGCGAAAACCCAGAAGGAATTTTCCACCATCCTTGGTACCAACGTGGGGCAGGGGGCTTTCGCGAAGTTCGACAAGATGGAGAAGAAGATCGAAGGCATGGAAGCGGAAGCAGAGGCTTTCTCAGAACTCTCCGGAGAGGGCCCCGCAGATGACCCCTTCAAGTCCATGGAAAAGGATATGCAGGTTGACGACGAGATGGCGAAGCTTCTTGAGAAAATGAACCTTGGAGGCGGGGCAAATGCATAAGTTTCCTCTGTTCAAGGACGGAATCAATGAGGCGCTTCTGAAAAGCGTGGAGCAGAAGACGGACGCCTGGCTGAAGGAACTCTTCGATGAAGGGGACCTGACAAAGGTGGACAACATCACGTCCTTCTCCTTCGGCAGCGCCACTATCCAGGTAATGGTGGTTCCGTGGCATTCTGAGGACGTCCTCGTGAAGGTCTTTTCCTACCTTGCTGAAAACGTGGACCCCTGCAAGGTTGCCGGAGATTTTCTTCGGCTGAATTCTGACCTGCCCCTGGGGCGGTTTTCCCTTATCTTTGATAATACCGTCATGTTCTCCTGTTCTCTGCCTGCGGCGAATCTCGACAGGAACGAACTCGTGGGGGCTCTCCAGACGGTGGCTGTTTACGCGGACCAGTATGACGACATCCTGAAGGAGCAGTACGGCTCCGAACACTGCGCCAAAATCCAGTAGGAGAGATAATCATGAATATGACAGCTATTGTTGTGGGAGCCCTTGTCGCCGTCCTGGGAGTTTACCTGGCCGTGGTGCAGAAAAAGAAGACCGAAGGCATTGTGATAGAGCTCAAGTTCATGAAGCCGATCTCCCTTCCGGAGATTGTAGCGAATATGGAAAATCTGGAAAAGGAAGGTCTGGCCGAGGGGTACCGGGATATGGTTCAGACAAACGGAAAGGCCGTCACTGAAGAAGAGGTGACGGCCCCCTACAGCAACAAAGTCTGTGCTTATTTTGAGGCCACGGTGACCCGGGAGTACGAAGAGGAAGAAGTTACCAAGGATAAGGACGGAAACACCCAAAGGCGCCGCGTCCGCCGTTCCGAGGAAGTCGGAAGCCAAAAGAGTGACGCCCCCCTCTATCTGAAGGACGGTGACGTCAAGGTCGCCCTCGACCTCGACGGAGCGAATCTCCAGCTCAAGGATGGAATCGACCGGTTCGAACCCTATAAAGACGACAATACCTACGAGTTTTTCGGTCTTCGTTTTACGAACCATGCGGGAGCGCGGACCATTGGCTTCCGGTATAAAGAGCAGATCATCCCCCTGAATCATCCCCTCTACGTGGTGGGAGAGCTTCGTTCCTCCGCCGATGAACTTCACATCGGTAAGCCCTCAGAGAAGGGAAAACCTTTCATCATCTCTGTGAAGTCAAAGGACGAAGTGACGGTTGGGGAAGAGAACAAGGCGAAGATGTTCCTCTACGGCGGCATCGCTCTCGTGGTGGCGGGAATTGCTATCGCGATAATCTGGATGTAGGAAAGGGAGGGCATAATCATGATGGTAAGAAAAAAATCCGGAATAATTTTTGCTTTAATGGCGTGTATTCTGCTCTTTGCGGGGTCGGTCTGGGCGGCTGATCCGGGATATTCGAAAAGCTCTATGGGTCCCAAGCTCACTAATGGCATAACTGAAGAATTTGTTGCCATGGTACGGGAAGACGAGGCCATCCAGAAGGGGAAGCCCCTTCGCCTCGGCAGCGGCATAAAAGACGGCGACCTCGCGAAACTTGCGTCCCTGGCGGATGTACTCACGGGGCTCGAGATCGAATCCACCGATCTGACGGATCTTTCTCCAATTTCCTCCCTTACCGGCCTCACATATCTCAAGCTGGATCGGCTCAAGGAAGTGAAGACCCTCGCGCCCCTTGGCGCCCTCGTCAATATGAAAAAGCTTGTCATCAAACAGGGTGAGTACTCCGACCTCGCTTTCCTCACGGGGATGAATGACCTTGAGGAGCTCGAGTTTTTCATGCAGCCGAAGACTATCAAGGATATAACCTCCCTTCAGGGAAAGACGAAGCTGAAAAGACTGATCTTCAACGGCGCACCAATTACGGACATATCCCCTCTTGCCGGCCTTGAAGCCCTTGAGGAACTCGATCTTTACATGACGAAAGTCGAAGATCTCTCTCCTCTTGCCGGACTGAAGAATCTGAAGAAGCTGAGCCTGTACTCCATTCCCGCAAAGGATATGACCCCTGTGGGGAATCTCACAGGACTGCAGGACATCTGGATTTACGCCACGAAATTCGAGGACTATTCTCCCCTTGCGAAACTCGTCAATCTTGAAAGCCTGAGAGGGGGCCTTTCCAAGCTTGACACTCTGGAGTACGTTGCATCCATGCCCAAGCTGAAGATTGTGAGAATGATGAGCGAAGATATCATTCACTTTGCGCCCCTGGCGAAATGCCCCGACCTGGAGGAGATCTCCCTCGAAAACGTGACAGGAGTTATCGACCTCACATCCTTCAGCAGTCTTGCGAAGCTGAAATCTCTGAATCTGCAGCGTTCAAAGATAAAAAATCCCGAGGGGATTCTCGGCCTCGAGCGACTCGAGAAGCTGTACCTTCAGAAGACAGAGGGAATTGCCGATTTCTCCGTATTCAAAGATCTGCCCAGACTGAAGTATATCTATGTCAAGGGCGACCAGTATCCGAAGGAGCAGATCGAGCCCTATGGAGAGAAGGCAAAAGTAGAGAAGTAGAGTGCCCTTTCCTCAGAAGGGGTGAAGGAGATATGTCAAAAAAAATACTTGATGAAAGAGAAAAAATCCTTCCCGGGGGTAAAATCCTACGGAAAGGGCCTTCAAAGGCGGAGATGAAGATCCGGCTTCGTCTTGACCCTTACTCCCTGACGAAAAAGGAGACCGAAGTCACCCTTTTGCTGCTTGAGGGGTGGAAACGGGATGAAATTCTCGCGAGATGTTCCATCGGCAACAACACCCTGAAGTCCCATATCCGCCAGATTTATCGAAAGTTGGGGGTAGCGGACCGAACCGGTCTCTCGGAGAAATTCCTGAATTTTTAGTTTTCAGTTTTTTCCCCTGCGCTGGGAGTTCAACCCCGTCCCGTATCCGGATGAACTCCCTGCGAAGGGGCAGCAAAACAGAAAGGAGCGATACCTGTTGAAAAAGTCCCTTCTATTTTTCGCAGCCGCGGTGCTCTCTTTGTTCAGCATCCTTGTTCCCGGGGCAGACGCGGCAGAAGAACAATGGATATCCTACGTCAATGAACGTTTCGGCTACTCCATTGAATACCCTGATATTTTCTCGGATATCCAGGAGTCGGACAACGGCGACGGCGTGTGGCTGAGTTTTGAAACCGACAAATACGCGCTGACACTCTCGGGAGGTTACAATGTCCTGGAAGAGGACGCCGAAAGCAAACTGCGGAACAGACTTGAAGAAATCCCCAGTATTGTACCCGGATCGGAGAAAAGCGGTCCCGGCTGGTACAGAGTGATACACACCATCGAAAGCGGAGTGGACGGAACAGAAAGTTTTTTCTACGAATATGGAATTATTGATAGTGAAAACTGGGCGACCTTCATTCTTCTCTACCCGTCAGAGGAGCGGGAGCGTTTCGCGGCCATAGCCGCAAAAATGGAGAAAACCCTTCAGCTGTCCTCTTCTGAAGGGACCGAAAGTGAAGGGACCGACAGCAAAGCCTTCGTGCCGGACGATCCTTTTTTTATGGAAAACGGCCAGGTATATAAAAATGAAACTCTTCTCGACTGTGAAGTGTATGAAGTTCCATCCGGGCTGGACAACGATATCAAGTTCTGGACCGTGATCGGGACAGGAACTTCCGACGTCGTGACCGGGGAGGAGACCGGTGTCTGGTTTTTCGGAGAGCACGGAGAATACGTAACAAATATCTTTCTGAAGAACGAGAAGGAATATCAGGATCTCCTCTGGAGCCCTGCGGGTGATCGTCTGGTCCTCGTCAGAGGGATCGAAGGGGAGCAAGATCTGGTCTTCGAGCTGTACGCTGAATATATGGAAAAAAAGGCGGAGTTCAGGGGTCTTCGGGCGAGTCTTGCGTGGCTGGAGGACGGCATGCGATTCGTCTTCACCCGGATCGACGACATCCGAGAGGGAGTACCCCCCTCCGATCTTCCCTATGGTCTCAAGCTGTCCGCCGTGCTGTACGATTCAGCCATAGAAGAGGCGATACCGCTGAAAGAATCCACAGACACTAAAAACTTCTCCTTCGACTCAGTCTCCGAGGACGGGGAGCATATCGCTCTCACCGAAACATCTGTCCAATCCTCCAAAGATTGGGGAGAGGAGGAAAAGATAAAGGAGCGGGAGATAAAGGTTCCCATGCCGGCAGCGGGATAAAAGTTCCGCAATACTCTGGTATATATCGGCCCTCGGAAGCAGAAGCGGAAAGACCCGTTCAGAACACTCCATGGGCATCTTCGATTTTTACCATTAGCGGCTGGAAATTGAACCAGCCGATTTGGAAAGTATCCTCGCAGGAGTTCCGAAAGCAAATTCATCACTATTTAAGGAAAGGTTGATTCGGCGATGACAAGGAAAGTACTCCTTTTTTGCGTGTGTGCTGCAGCACTCTTCGGTTTCGCTTCATTGACAGGGGGGATCGCGGCGGCGGCCGACAGCTATCCTTTCATGGACCAGATTTTCTCGGCCATCCAAGGCTCTGTGAATCTGGACCTGAGCGATGAAAACATGGAAATTGTGAGCTCCGGAAACCCTGTCTCGAAAGAGGACGCAAAGTTCATGGGACTGCTGCGGGCGAAGCTCCGCCTGGCCCGCATCTTCAGAAAGCTCGAGGATGGCGCCGTGACCCGGGATGAGCCGGTGTCAGTCGTCAACGGGATAAAGTTCGTCTGGATGATGATGTCCGCCGGCTCAAGCGGTCCGTTGAAGCCGGCCGGTGCCCCCTTCAACATCGGTGACTTTATCGTCTTCGAGATAATTCTCCCTCTGGAACTTGAACCTCTTATCAGGGAGCTGCCCGCGTACTACAAGGCTGTGAAATCCAAAGAAGACTGGCAGGAGAAGTTTGACCTTATCCTCGAGACAGGAGATGACTGGGGCCCGACACTCAACAAGGGCAAAACCTTTCATCTGGCGGGCTTCCCGAAGGTCAACGGGGAAAAAGAGTACGTCGGGGCTATTGACGTGTCGCTCAAGGATGACTCGCTCTCCCTCGGAGAGGCTGATTCTTCCTTAGAGGGATGGCTCTACTCCTTCTGGCTGAGACGGTATAAGGATGGTTCCTTCGAGCCGGTGAAGATGATCCTCGACTGGCTGAACGCAAGGCTCGACGCAGCGGAGAGCGCGGCAGGCTAGAGAACAGGCCGGCTGTATTTTCCACGGGCCCTCACTACACCGGGGGGCTTTTGCATAGCCCGTTCCGAAAAAATCTCGAAGCTCTCGTGCCCTTGCCGGATGCGGGAGCTTCGGTGTTTAGACCTGTCCCTTTTCATCTCCCTGAACACCCTGAAGTTTTACCTCCCCCCGAACATCTCCCGTTAAATCGGAAATCCCAATCGTACCGGAAACGGGGATCTTTTCAGAGTGAACTCTTGACCATGCTCTGTCAGACAATTCGGACGCAGGGTGGAAGATCTCACCCTTTTCAGGGGTGGGAAAAACAACCTCTTTCCCGTCGCTTCAGGGTGAGGGCGAATGAAACTTTTAGGTATATACTTACCGGGAATGACCAGAGACTTAATTTTGCAGGAGTGATTTCTCATGACCGGGAACCGGCGAAACCTGTCCTTCCTCTGCTCTCTTCTTTTCCTTCTTCTTACCGTACCGCTCTTCTACGGCGCCCTAAGGGGCGAATGTGCCGACCAGGCGCCGAAAAACGATCTGACCAAGGCGGAGTTCTTTCTGAAAAAATTTGAGGATCGACTGTTCCGCTTCCGGGGGCAGGCCTTCAGGCTCGGATACGACGATCAGGAAGCCCTGAACCGCATCAAAACTCTTAAGGAAAAGTATCCCGAGGACCCGGCAGTGGAGGAGCTCTTCCAGCGGGGGCGGCTTGCCCTAATGAAGAGCAAGGGTGACTTCATGGAGATCACCCCCGATATGCTCACCTTCCGGGAGAACGAGAAGAAGCTGAAAAAACTTTTCGGGGATATCGCCGACAAGGAATGGAAGGAATTTACCGAACAGATTCTTGCAGGCCCCACAGTTCTGCCCAAAGCCTTCCCCGCGCCGGACCGGACCCAGGTGTCCATAGAGAACATAAAGGGGAGCTACGTCATCCTCGATGAATTCGAATACCCGGCGAACCAGTTCATCGACCTCGAGCGGGAATTCGTCTCCGTGGGAACCGGTGCGCGGGGGTACTACTTCGTCGAGATCTCAAACCGGAGCTGGCTTGGCCCCTACGAGGCGGTAAAGCGCTACCGCAGGCTGATCAACAGAGACTTTCCCGAGGAGGGGAAGTGGACGCTCCTCGGTCGGGTGACCGGCATCGAGATGGTCATCCCCCAGGCGGAGAAGGTGAAGACGGTGGCGCCCCAGTGGGGATGGGTTGTCACTCCCGTGGCCGTATATATTCCGGGGGTCACCTTCGCCTTCTACGATTCCTCTATAGAAGAGGGAGGCAGTTTCGCGGGGGAGGAGCGCATGGAGGAGATAAAGGATCCCCTCTACACCGTCCGCCTTGTGCCCCGGGATGTGGGCCCCGAAATGCTCGTGGAGATCTTTGCCGCCTCGGTCAAGGAAAAGAATTACGAACTCTTTCTCGACTGCATTGACCCGGACCGCAAGAAGGGCAGAAACGCCCTGTCCCTTATCCGGTATCACTGGGATCTTCACCTTGAGAGATTCGCGAACTTTTATGTCCATGTCACCACCGAGGAAGCGAAAATCGAAGCGATCAAAGGGTTCGACACAGGGACGGGCGTGGAGGACTTTTTTCTCGACGACGAGCAAAAGAAAAAGGTTAAGGAGATTTCCGGCGAAATCGTGGAACAGGCCCTCGTAACAACCCGTGCGTGGGATGAGCGGGGGAGGCAGTACGGTTCGCCGAAACCCCACTACCTTATCCGCAGGGACCAGGGGCGCTGGTATATCAATAATTTCGAGCAGCCCTTCTAGACAACGGAACGGAGGTGCCTTGAATGAAGAGACAGACCCTCTCCGGGGTGAAAATACTGTTGATCCTGCTGGTGCTGTTCCTGATCTACTCTTTAGAAGGAGTTGCTCAGGAACTGATAACCAAACCTGTGATCTACTAGGGGCTTGCCCTCGAAGCGGAAAAGAAGCTGCAGGAGGCGGAGGAGAAGATTCTGGCGGGAGTGGCTGCGGTCGAGGTTCTTCTGAAGTCGTCGAAGACCGATGCGGCCCAGATGGCCGGGAAATGGAACGAGATTAAAGAGCAGTCCTTCGCAGCGCCTGCGGTGAAGGATCTCGCTATGATCTGTCCCATGCTTAAACTTGCCATCGATACGCCTGATACTGCCGGGAGCAATCTCAGACCGCGCAATTCCTCCCCCCTTGGTGCTGGAAAAAACACGGGCCAGAATCAGTCCTCTCCTGTTCCCTCCGGAAACTCCCGCATGACCCGTGCCGTTGCGATGGATATTCTCAAAGAGGCTGAAGAACTGACCGGAGTTGCCCGGGAGATTCAGTCCGTGGAGGAGGCCGTAGCCTGGACGCTGAAGGTGAACAGGCACATCGAATCTCTCAAGTTCGACATCGGTACGGCCCCTGTGCGGGTCGAGGCCTATGTGAAACAGATGAAGGAAGTGAGCGAAAGTCTGACCTTCCTTTACAGGAAAATCAAAGAAGCCTCTTCCGGGAAGCGTTCCTATGCTAATCTCAAAATAGAACTGGCCCATGCTATAGATTTTGCCAGATCGATGCATATCGTTACGATCAATGCTGCCTCGAGTCTTGTGAACACGGCACAGTATCTTGAACCCCAGGCAGGGTATGTGATACCGGAAACAGAACTGAAACGGATGGAAGTGCTCGCGGACTACTGGAAGGACGTCCGGAATCTTTATCCTCTCCTGAAGGTGGAGATCGCTGACGGAGCAACCCGCTGGGCGCCCGGTCCGAAGGCAAAATGGGCCGATTATCTCGAGTCGAAAAAGGAATTCAACAAAGTATATGAGCCCCTGCTGGCAGGACAGCTGTTCAAAGGAATTTCTTATTTTGAGGGAAAGAAGTACAACGAACTTGCCCCGATATTCCCTCCCATTCATAGAGATTTGATGGCGATGAGATTCATGGTTGAAAACCAGGAAAAAAAGGCTGAAGCCGTGAAAAAACAAATGGAACAGGATGAAGCCCTCACCCGCAAGGAACAGGAAGAGATACGGAACCTGGAGAATCTGTATGGTCCCGAGCGAGAAAAGATCCTCATCCGTTCAGTCTACAAGACCGGCGGAGGATATGGCCGGTTGGTGGAACTCGAACGCTTCCTTAAAAAGTCGGAGATAAAGGACGGATCGTACGACAGGGCAAAGGAAGAACTCGACAATCTCAGGAAAAGGCGGCACCCGGATCAGAAAGCCGCCGATTCAGCCCTGGAGACATTCTACAAAGGAATAGCGGAGGCCCAGAAGCGGATGGACACGATCATACAGGATCATGGGAAAAGAAAAAAAGAATTCGGCCTCGAGCCTCTCCTTAAAGAAGCAAAGTTAGCAAAAGTAAAAGTGTATAATACGATCAAAACCGGGAGCTAGAGAAACTGAAGATCCTCAGCCTGATGGAGGGGATGCGCTCTATGAACAGCCGTGCGGACAGGGCAGCAAAAAGAAAGATGGTACTGACGGTCCTCCTGCTGTGGGCAATATTTGCCCCCGGCGCCTTTGCCGTTGAAGGGAAGAACGAACGGACGCTGGAAACTATTATGGAAGCATACGATTTTCTTGTGAAGCAGGGAATGGACGGAGTAACAACCCTTCTCAAGTCGACGAAGCAGGAGAAGTCGGAGACCGAGGCGGTATGGGATGACCTGAACGAACGGTTCATCTCGGTCTTCTCGAAGATCGGACATTTTGAGTTCGACAGCCTGCAGAAAAAGGAGAAAGACGAGTCGAAGGCAAACCGGGCCGCCGAATGGGCGAACAGCATGATCCTGCTCATCCACGACCTGCAGGCCGTGGGTGAGGTCGTGGCATGGCAGCGGCAGATCAACAGGGATATATTCCAAAGGGAGTACGATATCGAGAAGGCTCCGCAAAGGCTTGCAGAATTTACTGACAGACTGAAGGAACGGGGTCCCCGTCTCGAGACCATCGCAAAGGATCTCACGTCGGGCAGGCTTTCGAGCGCAGAAATCCAAAAGTGCCTGGAAGAGCTGGGCTGGATCAGAATTGCCGCCGAGAATATCTCGGGCAGCATCGTGCGGGAAATCGGATATCTTGAGGAAGATGTGAAGCTCAAGAAGGAAATGGACAAGCGGATAGAGAAAATCCTGGAGAACTGGAAGAACATGAAGGCCCGCCATCCCAATGTGGCCGCAGAGCTGAG
This sequence comes from Synergistaceae bacterium, assembly GCA_022837505.1. Classification (GTDB taxonomy): domain Bacteria; phylum Synergistota; class Synergistia; order Synergistales; family Aminobacteriaceae; genus JALHFZ01. Next base: position 9,851 of record JALHFZ010000026.1, on the reverse strand, counting down.
CGATGCCCCCATCGCATGGGTGCCCCTGGCAAAGAAGCACTGGCAGAACCTCGAGAAGACGAGGGAGGATTTTGACACGGCCTACGGACCCTTCCTCGAGGGAAAGATCATGAAGGATATTCCCGTCTTCCGGGACTATACATACGAGGAACTGGCCAGGCCCGTCATCGCCCTCCAGGTGGATCTAAGGACGGCTCTTGCCGCAGCGGTGCAGAAAGAGAAGAGCGTAGAGGAACTCAGAAAGGAACTGGCAAGGGACGAAGAGTTGTCCAACAAAGAGCGGGAGCGGGTCCGTGTCCTTTATCAGAAGGTTTCCCCTGAAAAGTCCAGGGCGCTCCAGCTCGCGAGTGTCAGGGCGGCAGGGGGAGTAACCCGCGTAAGGGAACTGCAGCTTATCATGAGCAGGCTGCCCCTTGATTCGCCGGAATATAAAAAAGCCTCGGAAGAGGCTGTCCTTATCGCCGATTTCCGCCACCCCGATCAGCTCGCCGCAGCCAGGGCCATAGATGAATTTGAAGCCGAAACGAAAAAAGTCTATGAAGAAGTCGGTAAAATCATGGAAGAACACAAGAAGCGTAAAAAATCCCTCGGCCTCACCTCTGATTTTTGAAGAGGGAAAGGACTGGAAGAACAAATGTGAGAAGAATCGGACTATCGGAGTTATACTGAGCTGGATGGAGTTGTATTCCGGCATAGTTTTAACAGGAGAATCGCAATCCCGCAACAGGGATGAAACCGCCGGTAAAAATCAACCTGATCGAAAGGGAGTGGACAGTATGAGTGTTTTTCTTCGTGTGACGGATATCTTCAAGGCGAATGTGAACGACATGCTTGATCGCATGGAGGATCCGGAAAAAATGGTGAAGCAGATGATCATCGAGATGGAAGAGGCCCTGGTCAAGGCCACTTCCGGCCTGGCCAAGGCCATGGCTAATGAGCAGAACCTGCGGAAGCAGCAGACCGTCCTGACGAATCAGTCGCGGCAGTGGGAAGAAAAAGCCACCCTGGCCGTTAAGAGCGGGAAAACCGATCTGGCCAGGCAGGCGCTCTCCAAAAAAGTGATCTATGACGGACAGGTTCAGCAGTACCAGGCAATGGTGACCCAGGCTTCTAATACCACGTCCCAGCTTCGGATGCAGCTTGACACCCTCAAGGGGAAGCTGGACGAAGCGAGAATGAAACAGTCGACCCTCGTCGCCAGGTCCCAGACGGCTAAAACCCAGAAGGAATTCTCCACCATCCTTGGTACCAACGTGGGCCAGGGGGCTTTCGCGAAGTTCGACAAGATGGAGAAAAAGATTGAAGGCATGGAAGCGGAAGCCCAGGCTTTTGCAGAGCTCTCCGGGGAAGGGCCGGCGGACGACCCCTTCAAGACCATGGAAAAGGACCAGCAGGTGGACACGGAGATGGCGAAGCTGCTGGAAAAAATGAACATGGGAGGCGGAGCGAATGCATAAATTTCCACTGCTCAAGGACGGAATCAACGAGGAGCTTCTGAAGAAGGCGGGACAAAAAGTTGACGATTGGCTGAAGGAACTCTTCGACGAAGGAGACCTGACGAAGGTGGACAACATCACGTCCTTCTCCTTCGGCAGCGCCACTATCCAGGTGATGGTGATCCCCTGGCATTCTGAGGACGTCCTCGTGAAGATCTTTTCCTACCTTGCGGAGAACGTAGATCCCTGCAAGGTGGCCGGAGATTACCTTCGGCTGAATTCCGATCTTCCCCTGGGTCGCTTTTCACTCATCTTCGACAATACCGTCATGTTCTCCTGTTCCCTTCCCTGCGCGAATCTCGACAGGAGTGAATTTGTAGGGGCTCTCCAGACGGTGGCAGCCTACGCGGACCAGTATGACGATATCCTGAAGGAGCAGTACGGCTCCGAACCCTGCGCCCGAATCCAATAGGAGAGAAAACCATGACTTTAACCGGTCTTCTCGTGGGAGCCCTTATCGCGGCACTGGGGGCCTATCTGGCTATTGTGCAGAAAAAAAAGACGGAAGGGACGGTACTGGAACTCAAATTCATGAAGGCCGTTTCCCTTCCCGAGCTTGAGGCGAACCTGGAAGATCTCCGGAAGGAAGGACTGGGCGAGGGATACCGGGATATGGTGGAGACGAACGGGAAGGCCGATACGGACGGAGAGGTGAGGACCCCCTACAGCAACCAGATCTGCGCCTACTACGAGGCCACGGTGACCCGGGAGTACGAACATAAAGAAGTCATTAGAGACAAGGACGGAAACACCGAAACGCGTCGCGTCCGTGCTTCCGAGCAGGTTTCCTCCCAGCAGAGCCCGTCGCCTCTCTACCTGAAAGACGGAGATATCCGGATAGCCCTTGATCTTGACGGGGCGGATCTCCATCTCAAGGACGGAACGGACCGGTTCGAGCCCTATGACAACAACAAAACCTATTCATTTTTCGGCGTTCGTTTTTCGGCGCCCTCGGAAGTCCGGACTCTTGGCTTCCGGTACAGGGAGAGGGTCATTCCCCTTGGTCATCCCCTCTACGTGGTGGGAGAACTTCGTTCTTCCGCCGGAGAACTTCACATCGGAAGGCCGTCTGAGAAAGGAAAACCCTTCATAATCTCTGTGAAGAGCGAGGAGGAGGTAACGGCGGGAGAGCAGGGCAAAGTGAAGATGTTTCTCTACCTCGGAATCGGGCTCATTATAGTGGGAATCGCAGTGGCCATTTTCTGGAAATAGGGAAAGGAGGCAATCTTCGGCCCCAAGGTCACTGACGGCCTGACGAGCGAGTTGGCGAAGAAGCTGGAAAAAGCGTGACAATCAGGCCATTTCTGCAATAATGGACGAATCCGGTCCGTCCGGAAATAGGATTTTTTCCAAGGAGGAGTTTCAATGAAAAAAAGATTTTCCGTAGCATTTCTGTTCCTGTTTCTCACACTGTTTCTGGCTCTGCCCGCTGGTGCGGGCACTCTCGACGCGCTTCCCCCCTGGTCCGACAGCGATCTCTACGGCGTGATCCATATCGACCAGCCGAATGCAGTTCTTCAGAGGGTCGTTTCGTCCTACCTCTACCGCTCCGCAGCGGCCTACGTCCCGGAGATGGAGATGCTCACCGGCTGGCTGGGAAAGCTTCCCGTGACCTCCCTCTCCCTCGCGGCAGGGCAGACGGAGAAGGGGTACTCCGTCCAGGGAGCGGCGACCTTTACGGAGGGGAAAAGGGAACTCCTCGCCAAACTGGCGGGGGGCAAGGGTGAAGAGGGAGATTTCGACGCCCTGGTGGACAGCCCGATTCCCGGAATGCTGCTCCTTGTCCCCGATCAGGGATCGAATTATGCAGTGGTCGCCGACGGAATGGCCCTCGTCCTGCTCACCGTGGAGAAGGACATGGTCCTCTTCGGCCTTTCTCCCGAGGATCTCGCCGCAGCCCGGGAGGCCCTGCAGAGCGAATCCAAGCGCATGAAGGTCACCCGTTCTCTCCCCCAGGGAAGTTTTTTCCGCTTCCACGACAACGGTATGGTGGCAGCCGAGATCCAGGCTGACTCCATGGGCGCCCTGAAGGCTCCCGTGGAGCCTCTGAGGGCTGAAGTCGGATATGAACTGACCGACAGGGGGTTTGACCTCTCCGTCTTCTCGAACTTTGCGAAGGTCTTCGGCGTAGCTGAGCCGGACGGAGCCGCCCATCCCATTCTCAAGGAGGATCTGCTGCTCATCGGAGGAGGAAGACCCTGGTTCTCCGCCATCGGCCAGTCCTTTTTCAAAAAAAGCCATATCCAGGCCCTGCGGGATTCCGCCGCAGCGGGGGATGAAGACGCCGCAGAGGTAGTGGAGCTTCTCGATGCCGCGAAGCAGTTCGGCATCGATGATGACGCCCTTATCTCCATACTGAAGACGGTGGGCATTGTCCTCGGAGGGCAGACCAGAGCCTTCGGGAACACCCTGCCGGGAGGATATTTCTACCTCTCCGGAAAAAAAGAGGACGTAGCCCTGCTCCTTCCCCTTTTGGAGATGACGGCCAAGGAGAGCGGAATGGCCTTCGAACCTCTGGCCCTTCCCGGCTGGACAGCACTGTACGTCATGAAGGACCCGGGGGACTTCGTCATGGGAATCCGTGATGGAACCATTGTCTTCGGCCTGCTGAACCCCGAGGGGCTCTCCTCCGCCCCCGAGCTGTCCCCCAACATGAAAGCCCTCTACGATCGGAAGGATCTCTATGCCTTCTTCAATCTGGACATGGCTGCCGTCCGGTCGGCCCTTCTCTCCCTTCTGAACCCCGAAGGCCCCATGGCCCCCCTCTTGATGGAGATGGATATGGCAGAAGAGCTCCCCTGGATTCTCGAGGGGCTGAAGCTGACAGCCGAGATCGACTCCCTGAATATTCAGGCGGCAGCGGCGGACCGGGCGGATTTCTCGGTTTACACCACTCTCCCCGATCCGAAGGAGATCGAGCAGATGGATACCTTCGCGGCCCGTTGGCAGGAGCTGGCTCCTGAGGAGGAAGAGGAAGAAGAAGAAGAGTCTGAGGACTCCGATGTGGAAGAGGAAGAGCCGCCGGTCAAGAATTAGTTATAGTTTGGGCGGAGCAGCAGAAACGCTTTAAAAGGGCCGTCCTGAGCTAAAAGGACGGCTTTTTTACACCCCCTGGCCTCCTGGGCAGGGCGAACAGCAGTTAGAAGGGAGGAAGGATAATATGAAGGGAACAATGACAGGCAGAGGAATGGTTTTGGCGCTGCTTCTCCTTTTTGCTCTTTCGGGGGCCCTTTCCGCTTCTGGCGGGGAGGAAATATACGACGTGCCCCGGTCAGGCTTTCTGACGGGTATCTACGTTAATCTCCGGGAGAAGCCCTCCACGGAGGGGAAGATCGTGGGGCAGTTGCCCTCAAAGGACGAGGCGGGAGAACTGCTCGTGACCGCTGCGTTCGACGGAGGGGAGGAATTTCCCTGGTATCAGGTGAGCTCGGCGAAGTTCGGCGAGGGGTGGATCTACGGAAAATTCCTCAGCCTTCAGGAAGCCTCAGAGGCGATTCACCCTATCGATGCCGAGATAAACCGCTGCGTGGATAAATCTCCTTCCACCCACGGAATGATGGAATGCACCACAAAAGGGATGGAAAAGTGGGACCGGGAGCTGAACAGACTCTATAAGGAGCTGATGACCGTTCTTCCAAAGGAGGGGCAGACCGCTCTCCGCACCGCCCAGAGAGCGTGGATCCCCTTGAGGGACAGTGAATTCGCCCTCAGCAGTGAAGTCTATTCCACCATTTACACCGTCCTTGACGGAGGTACTATGTGGGTTGTGAACGACGCCATCGCTCACATGGAGGTTGTCCGGCGGAGAACCCTTGAGCTGGACCAGCTTCTGAAAACTGTGAAGAAGGGGTCCTTCTCTCTGCCCGGCGACCTTTCGAAAAAGACAATGAAGGAATACGGGGACATGACTTTTAAAATGGAATATCTTTCGGCCCTCCTCGGAAAGAAGCTCGGGGAGAAGGGGAATAAAATATCAGCTGAAGCCCTGTCTGCCTGGAAGAAGTACCGGGATGAAAACATCGCCCTGCTCTCCCTGCTGTATGGCGGCAAAGAGAAGGAAGAGGTCAGAGCCCATTTTGGTCTGCAGATGGACAAAGGACGGCTGTCTAACCTGGAGACGCTGCTGCAGGACATGCGCACCGGCGGAATGGAGATCAGCGAGATCGGCGGAAAAAAAGAAACGCCCTCACCGGAGAAAGGGCAGAAGAGCAGTGGGGCCCGGGAGGAGGACAGATCCCTCTATTCCCCCGCCGAGGGGAAATGCGATTTCAGCGCCTATATCATCGACCCCGATCCGAAGGGGACGAACGTCCGGAGCGCCCCGGGGGGCGCCGTGATCGCCGTCCTTCCCCACCGCCCTGAAAACTCCGACATCATCACCGTGAAGGTGACCGGCCATAAAAAGGGGTGGCTCTCGGTGATCCTCCATGACGGAAAGAAAGGGTGGATCTTCGGCAAAATGCTCGGGATGAGCCTCCGCAACTATGCGCCCGATTCCGTGACCTCCCTTCGCTGCCGTCCTGACGGGGATTCTCCCTCTTTAGGGGACATCTTCCGGGATGACGAAGTGGCCCTCCTGGGAGGAGAGGGGGAGTGGGCTCTGGTGGAATATACCCTCCCCGACGGAGGGGTGATTACGGGATGGCTGGATCCGATGAAGCAGTGCGCTAACCCCTATTCCACCTGTCCGTGAGAAAGGGTGTCTCCTCCGGGTCCCTTCCGTCCTGAGGGGAAGAGCAGCCGGAAGAAGAGGTTGATCCCGCCGATGGCGGTGAAGACGATGAGGATGAGCACCACGGAGAAGGCCGCCGCCTCGGCGAAGAGTAGTTCGGTCATGGCCTGGAGGATCCGGACGGTCACGAGGCTCCAGTCCACCGACACGAGGAAGATGACCGCGCTGATGGCCGTGAGGGAGACGGTGAAGAGGTAGCGCATCCCCGTCTTGACAGCCGGGAGGATGAGGGGGAGGGTGATCCTCCGCAGGGTGGTCAGCCGGGAGGCCCCGAGGCCGAGGGAGGCCTCCTCGAGGGATGGGTCGATCTGCCGCAGGGAGGCGAGGATGGCCCGGATCCCCGCCGCATCGTACCGGAAGGCGCAGAGGGCTACGAGGATGGTCATGGTCCCCGTGAGGACAATGGGGCCGGAGTTGAAGGCCACGAGGTAGGCGATGCCGAGGACCGTGCCCGGAAGGACGTAGTTCAGCAGGGAGACGAACTCGAGGGCCCCGCCCCTTTTCCCCTTTCTCTCCGCAGCCAGGAGGGCGACGGAGAGGGCCAGGAGGGTGCCGAAGAACGTGGCGGTCAGGGCGATGAGAAGGGAGTCGGTGATGGAGTTCAGCCCCGTGGTGAAGACGAACCGGTAGTTGTCGAGGGTGAAGCTGTTGTCCACCCCCCAGACCTTCACAAAGGAGCTGAGCAGGATCGTTCCATAGAGCAGAAAGATGAAGAGGGTCACAAAGGAGATGACCCCGAGGACCGCCCATTTCACCCTCCGGGAGGGAAGAACTCTCCGGGAGGGGGGAGTCTCCCTTCCCGTGACGGTCACGTAGCTTCTTCCGTTCGTCCGGTGCCGCTGCAGAAGAAAGACCCCCAGGGCCGGAAGAAGAAGGACGAAGGCCATGGCCGCCCCGCCGCGGAGGTCGTACATCCCCGTTATCTGGAGGTAGATCTCCGTGGGCAGAACGGGGAAGGACTTTCCCCCCATGACGAGGGGCGTGGCGAAATCCGCGAGGGATTCTGCGAAGAGCAGCAGAAAGGAGGCGGCCAGCCCCGGCACGCACAAAGGGAGGGTCACCGTGCGGAAGACCCGCCCCTCCGTTGAGCCCAGGCTCCGGGCGGCATCCTCGAGGGAGGGGTCCAGGGCCCCGAGGATCCCTCCGAGGGTGAGGAAGGCCAGGGGGAAATAGGTGAGGGTCTCGGCCAGCAGGGTGCCGGGGAAGCCGTAGATGGAGAAATTCGAGAGGTGGAGAAGTTCGGGAAGAATCCCCCCCGGTCCGAGGACGAGGGTCAGGGCGATGCTCCCCGTGAAGGGGGGGGAGACGAAGGCGAGGACGGTGACGGAGGAGAAGAAGATCCGCCCGCCCCTGGGGAGGGGGATGCGGGTGACCCCCCAGGCGAAGAGAAATCCGAGGGCGGTCCCCAGGGTTCCCACCGAGAGGGCGAGGATGAGGCTGTTGACAAGGGCCCTTCGGGCATAGCTGTCCGTGAAGGGGCGGAGGAGGTTGCCGAGGGCCGCGCCGTCGCCGGAGAAGACGAGAAGGAGAAGGCGGAACAAAGGGTAGAGGACGAAGAGGCCGAGAAGCAGCCAGATCGTCCCCTCGAAGATCCGCCCTCCCCAAAAAGAGGGGAGATTCTTTTCTAGCGGAGGATTTCTTTCACCCATCGTTCCACGAGGCGTTTTCGGTTCTCACCGGACCACTCGATGTCGAGATCGAGAAGACGGACGTCCTTCATGTCGAGGGCGGGGTTCTCCAGGGAGACCTCGGGATGGGTGGGGATGAGGTTGATCTTCTTCTCCTCGTAGATCCTCTGCATCCCGGGGCCGGCAGCCCAGTCGAGAAACTTCTTTGCCACAGAGGGGTTTTTCGCTCCCCGGATCAGCCCCATGGCCTCCACGCCGTAGACGACCCCCTCCTTCGGATAGCTTATGACCACGTCGTACCCCTTCTGCTGAATCTCCAGGGCGTCCACGATGAAGAAGATCCCTCCGGCGGCCTGTCCCCGTGCGATGGGAAGGGCTCCCCCCGCGCCGCTCTCGGTGTACTGCTGGACATTTTCGTCGAGCTTCTTCTGATAGGCGAAGGCCTCATCCTCCCCCAGAGCGAGCACGAGGCTGAATAGGCGGGAGACGGCGGTGCCTGACGTGCGGGCGTCGGCCATGAGGAGGCCGTTTTTGAAGGCGGGGTTCAGAAGATCGGCCCAGGAGTCGGGGGCCTTCAGGTTGTGCTCCTTCAAGAAGGAGGCGTTGAAGAGAAAGCAGATCGGGTCGATGGCCACCCCGGTCCAGTACCCCTCCCCATCCCGGTATTTGTCTGGAATGGCCTCCGCCCCCTTCGGAACGTAGGGTTCGAAGACGTCCTCCTTCTTTCCGGCGACAAAGGCGTCGGCGATGCCGCCGAAGAAGACGTCCACCTGGGGGTTGTCCTTTTCGGCGATGATCCTGGCCAGCACCTCTCCAGAGGAGAAGCGGAGATACTTCACCGGAATCCCCGTCTCCCTTGTGAAGGCTGAAAAAACCTCCGAGGCGTACCGTTCCGACCAGATGGTATAGGCCCTGAGAACCTCCTCGCCTCTGGCGGAGGTCCATATCCAGTTGGATGGATGAATGGGCCCATTCTGGACCCGTATGGGCAGAAAAAATCAATCGACAAAAATATATTTTTCATCAAGTTATGTTATGCTATAACAAAATCTGAAGAAGGAATATAAAATGGTTAATTAGTTGACTTGAATGCAATGATTTGCAGTTTTGTTTGCCGGCTCTTCAGGAAAGTAGTCAATTATTTCACCCTTTTGAAGACTCTGCTGCGAGCAGGCCCATTATCCGAAAAGGAGGCACAGAACCATGAGGAAAGTTTGTTTCATTGCAGCCGTTTCCACCCTCTTCCTGGCTGCTTCAGCCGAAGCGGCACAGCAGCCTTTCGAGATCGATTCTTTTCCCACCTCCGCGGGAGAGGTGAAGATCACTTTTCTCGGCCACGGAACGCTCATGTTCTTTCATAAAGGGCAGGTTTTTCATGTGGACCCCTTCAGTGAAGTGGCCGATTACGAGTCTCTCCCGAAGGCCGACGCCGTACTGATCACCCACGAGCACTTCGACCACCTCGACCGGTCTGCCCTCGACGCCATAGTGACCCCCCATACGGAGATCCTCCTGAACGAGGCCAGCGAAAAAATCCTCGGCCGGGGGAGGGTGCTGAAGAACGGAGAAAGGACGGAGCTCCTCGGCGTGAAAGTTGAGGCCGTCCCTGCCTACAACATCCTTCATGAACGGGAGAAGGGGCAGCCCTTCCACCCCAGGGGGGAGCACAACGGCTATATCCTGACCTTCGGCGATACCAGCTTCTACGTGGCGGGGGATACGGAAAATACACCGGAGATGAAGGCACTGAAGGACATCGACGTGGCCTTTCTCCCCATGAACCTTCCCTACACGATGACGCCCGGGATGGTCGCCGACGCCGCGAAGGCCTTCCGGCCGAAGATCCTCTACCCCTACCATTACGGTGACACGGACGTGCAGAAGCTTGTCGCATTGCTGAAAGACGAGAAGGGAATCGAGGTCCGCATACGAAATATGAAATAAAATCCCCCTCTTTTCCTCTTTAGAGATTGTGCCGCAATGTCATTGCGAAGG
>JALHFZ010000098.1 GCA_022837505.1 Synergistaceae bacterium | reverse complement strand
ACATAAGCCCGGCCTGTCTGCTCCGCCCCCTCCAGAAGGGTCCTCCGCCAGGAGAGCAGCTCTCCGTCCGAGTAGAAATAGCGGAATTTTTCCGCCACGGAGACGTTTTTTTTAGTCCAGGCATCCCTGTTTCTTCCATGGAAACGGACGACCGTCCCCCAGGTTGCCGTCACGGGGGCATCCCTCCCCACCGTCCAGGTCAATTCCGGCTCGTCCACCGCCACGTAGGCCATGTTGGCCTGCCGGAGCAGGGAGAGAAAGGACTCGCGGTTCCCAGGCTCCATCCATGACCGGTGGCGCACCTCTATGGCCGTCCGGAAGGGAGGGGTCACCTCGGCGACCCTCTCAAGGTACCGCATCATCACCGGGGAGTAGACCGCCTTCGGAGGAAGCTGAAAGAGGAGGTACCCCATCCGGTCCATCTGCCGGAGGGGGGCGAGGGCGGAGGTGAACCGCTGCCAGAGGAGAGGGCGGAGGGCCGGTGAAAGGGCGGAAAAGTCGAGCCTTCCCGATTCCGGGCGGCGCACCTCGGCGCGGATATCCGCCGGAAGGGTTTCATAGCGTACGAAATGCCAGGTGAAGAGGCCCCAGGCCTTCACGTTGAAGAGAAATCCCGGAGGGGTGCGGGCTGCCCACCGGTAGACTGTCCCCCGGTCGGGCATGGCATAGAAGGTGCTGTCGGCCTCCACCGTGTCGAAGTAGCGGGCGTAATGGGAGAGTCGGGCCGCCGGTGAACCGGCGCTCCGGGGGTACCAGCCGCTTGAGGTCAGGCTTTTGTCGGACCAGGAGCAGGTGCCGATCCGCAGGGCTCCGCCCCTCTCCCTCCCCTTACCGGGGTCAGGCTGCGGCTCTTCTGAAGCGGCAGGGACTTTTTTATCCTCATCCATCAAAATACCCCTCCTTCTCTGCGCCCCTTCCGTCGGGGGCCGGGCCGTAGGTAAGACTGCCCTTGTTTTTCAAATCCCCAGGGAGTATGATATCGTGCTTGCAGAGAAAAAATTTCTCACCTTATGCTGCACCGGAGGCTCAACAGGTAATGAAAAGATCCGAATCCATCCGCAATATCGCAATTATAGCCCACATCGACCACGGGAAGACAACCCTCATCGATTCAATTTTCCGCGCCGCCCGGGGTGTCCAGGAACACGGCCAGGTGGAGGAGCGTTTCATGGACAGCAACGAGCTCGAGCGGGAAAAGGGGATCACCATCCGCGCAAAGCACTGCACCGTGGAGTGGAAGGGCTACCGAATCAATATCATCGATACCCCGGGACACGCCGACTTTTCCGGCGAGGTGGAGCGCATTCTCTCCACTGTCGACTCCGTCCTCCTCCTCGTGGACGCCGGCGAGGGCCCCATGCCCCAGACGAGATACGTCCTCTCCCATGCCCTGAAGATGGGGCTGAAGCCCATCGTCTACATCAACAAGGTGGACCGGAAGGAGGCCGACCCTCTCATGGCCCTCAACGCCACCTTCGACCTTTTCTTCGAACTGGGCGCCACGGACGAGCAGGCCGAATTCCCCGTTCTCTACGGGTCAGGTCTGACCGGCTGGGCCGTCAACGAACTCGAGGAGATCGACGGAGGAGAAGCCAGGGGGATGGACGCCCTCTTCGAGGCCATCATCGAGCACGTGGACCCTCCTCTGGCCGACGAGGAGTCCCCCTTCCTGATGCAGGTCAGCACCCTCGCCTGGAACGAATATACGGGGCAGATGGGGTGCGGGAAGATCCAGTCCGGAACACTGCGGAAGGGTGAAAACTTCCTCCGCACGGCTACGAAATGGGAGGACCCCACTGACCGGGAAAACGAAAATTTCGTCATCACCGGGACGGAGGAGACGAAAGCCGTCCATATCTACGTGACCAGCGGCCTCGACCGCCTTGAGGTCGAAGAGGCCGCGGCGGGGGATATCGTCTGGATCTCAGGACCGAAGGAGATCGGCATCGGGGACACCTTTTCCTCTTCCGAACTGGAGGGCTTCCCCCTTCCCCCCCTCGACATAGAGGAACCCACCGTCTCCATGTTCTTTCTCGTGAACAACGGCCCCTTCTCCGGCCAGGAGGGGCAGGCCATCACCCTGCGCCAGCTGAAGGACCGCCTGACCAGGGAGCTCCATGTGAACGTCTCCCTCCGGATGGAGGACCTCGGCCGCCCCGACGGGGTGAAGGTATCCGGCCGGGGGGAGCTGCAGCTCGCCATCCTCATCGAGGAGATGCGCCGGGAGGGGATGGAACTCTGCGTCTCCAAGCCCGAGGTCATCACCGAGATCAGGGGGGACCGGCTTCACGAGCCCATTGAGGACCTGGTGGTGGACATCCCCGAGGAATACCAGGGGGTCGTCTTCGAAAAGCTCTCCCGGCGCAAGGCCCGGGTCAGGGAGATCCAGAATCTCCGGACGGGCCTGATGCGCATCTTCTTCACCGTACCCACCCGGGGACTGATCGGCTACAGGGGCGAATTTCTCACCGATACCCGGGGACTCGGGATCATGTCCTCCCGGTTCTGCGGATACGCCCCCTGGGCAGGGGAGATCATCCCCCGCAACCGGGGCGCCCTGGTGAGCCTCGATTCCGGGGAGGCCACGGGGTACCAGCTCGAAAACCTGCAGGAGCGGGGGACCCTCTTCATCGCCCCCATGGACCGCATATACGCCGGGATGATCATCGGGGAAAATTCCCGCCCGGGGGATATGCCCTGCAATCCCACGAAGAAGAAGCAGGCCACAAACTACCGGGCCTCTACGAAGGATTTCACCACCAAGCTGGACGTCCCCCGGAAGATGACCCTGGAAAAAGCCCTGGAGTGGATCGCCGAGGACGAGCTTGTGGAGATCACCCCGAAATCCATCCGTCTCAGGAAGCAGATTCTGGATGACGGAGAGCGGCGGAAGGCCGCGAAAAAAATCCCGGTGTAAGCCGGCAGATGAAAAAATGCCTCTCCCAGGCTAACCGGGAGAGGCATTTTTTATTTTCCCCTTCCGTTCAGCGGGACGGTGAGGGAGACCACTGTTCCCCTCCCCGGTTCGCTTTCGATGGAGAGCTCGCCCCGGATCGTCTGCGCCCGGGCCTCCATGTTCACAAGCCCCCAGGAACCCCGAGCGGAGGCCTCCCTCCGCTCCTTCTCCACGTCAAACCCCACACCGTCATCCGCCACCTTCACCCGGAGCACCTCTTTCCCGATGCTCACCGCGATCCGCACTTTGCCGGCCCGGCCGCTGCCGACGGCGTTCAGAACGGCCTGCTGGATAATCTTGAAGACGGCTGTCCGGAGGGGAAGGGACAGGGTATCCGCCCTCCCCTCTACGGCGTACCGGACTTCCGTCCCTTTGACCTTCCCCGACTGGGAGGCAAGGCGGCTCAAGGCGACGTCCAGCCCCTCCTTCAGCCCTGAGGGGTTGAGCTGAAAGAGGAAGGATCGGAAGTCAGACAGTGCCGAGGCAAGATTTTCTCTGCTCCGGGCCAGCTCCAGCCGGGCTTTTTCGAAATCATTTCTTGCAAGGTATTCGCTGGCCAGATCCATCATGAGGCCGGTGGCGGAAAAGGTCTGAATCGGGCCGTCGTGAAGGTCCCTGGCCAGGGAGATGCTCTCCCGCTCGGCAAGGCGGAGCCCCGTGAAGATGTCCTCCTCCCGGGGGGAAAGAGGCGCGGCGGAGTCCTCCGAAAAATCAAAACTGAGCATGTTGAGGGCTATACGGAAGCGGTTGCCCATCTCTTCGCTCCGGGCGATCATCTTTTCACATCTGCGTTCTTCCCGGGCCAGTTCCTCCCTCTGGCCGGAGAGAAACTTCTCCCGCTCTTCGCAGGCTCCCCGGGCCTTCATAAGGGCCATGGCCTTCTCGTAGGTCTCCTTCTCGGCCTGTTCGTTCCCTGTGCGGCTTGCGGCGAGAAGCTCAAGGCGGGAATTTCTGTACTCTTTCTCGGCCCTGTCGACGGAGGCGATCGCTTCTTTTATTTCCTTCTGCACAACCTCCCGCCGGGAGCGGATTTCGTCGAGGCGCTGCCGTTCGTCCTCCCGGAGGGCTGAAATGCTGTCGATGCTGAACTGAAGGGATTCGCTTACCTTATCCTGTATTTCCTTGAGCCGAAGGGCAAAGTTCTCGCCGGGCAATGTGCACCCCCCCATCCTGTACATTCAGAAATATCGTACAGGTCATTGTAGCTTTTAATCCTGCTGATGGCAATTAAGGAGGCCTTCAATTTCGCTGAAAAGAGGATACAATAGAGAGATCTTTTCCTTCTGGAGGAATGTCCCGTGATCGCCGCCCTCATGCTCGGCTGGGCCGTGCTCTATGCCGACCGCAAAGGCTGAACATCACCTCCGTCCAGGCAGGGGCCATCACAAGCGCCTACTTTCTTTTCTACGTCCTTCTGCAGATCCCGAGCGGCTTCGCCGCCGACCGATGGGGCACCAGGCGGGTGCTGCTCGTCATGTTCTCCCTGTCGGGGATCGGCATCTTCGGCCTCGGACTTTTCGGGACCTCCTTCTCCCTCCTTCTTTTCTTCTCCGCCCTCCACGGATTCGGAGCGGGAGCCTACTATCCCTGCTCCTTCGCCACCATGCTCGCCGCGGTCCCTCCGGAAAAACGAGGTATAAGCTCGGGGCTGATCGGCATGGGGATGGCCCTCGGCATCCTGGGGGGTATGGCCATGAGCGGGCCGGTCTACGAATTCTTCGGCAGCTACCGGGCCCCCTTCCTTCTTCTCACAATCCCCACGGCCCTCATGATCGCCCTTTTTCTGAAAAAGCTTCCCGACGTCCGGAACGCCGATTCCCCCTCATGGAAGACCTACAAAAGGCTCTTCCAGGACCGGGACCTCTGGAAGATCAACATCGCCACCTTCACATCCCTCTACGGCTTCTGGGTCGCCGCCACCTGGGGCCCCACCTTTCTCCAGATAGAGCGGAGCTTTTCCCTGTCGAAATCCGGGCTGTACACGGGGCTGATCGCCCTGACCGCCCTCCCCGGGGGAGTTCTCTGGGGGCGCCTCTCCGACAGGCTCGGCAGAAAGAGGATCGCCCTCTTCGTCCTTCCCGTCAGCGCCGCCGCCCTCTTCCTTCTCACGAGAGCGGCCACCTCCGGGCAGATCATAGCGGTCCTCCTCTTCTTCGGCCTTTTCAGCAACACGGCCTTCTCCCCCATCGCCGTCTCCTGGGTGGGGGACATCGTCAGCCGCCGGCACCCCGGGTCCATGGGAGCTGCCGTGGGGTTTTTCAACGGAACGATCATGTCCTCCGCAGTGGTACCATAATGCTCCTCTTCACTCCGGAAGAAAGAACCGCCCCCGGGGCGGCTTCAAATTGAGAAGAATAAAAGGGAGGAAATATCCATGGCGGATGTGACTATTTTCGGAGCCGGCAGCTGGGGAACCGCCCTTGCGGCCTCGGCTGCCCGGTCGGGATGTTCCGTTCTCCTCTGGTGCAGGCGGCCCGAACAGGCCCGGGCCATCAATGCCTCCGGCCGCAACCCGAACTATCTTCCCTCCGTCTCCCTTCCCCCCGGCGTAACCGCCACGGATGACCCCGGGGAGGGGGCGCTTTTCTCTCATTACTGGATCCTCGCCCTCCCCACCCAAACCCTCCGGGGCTTTCTTCCCCGCCTCTCCCCCTGGTGCACCTCCCGGACGGAGATATGCAACGTGGCAAAGGGGATTGAGATCTCCACGGGGAAGAGGATAAGCGAGATAGCGGAGGAACTTCTCCCGAAGGGGCAGTATTCCGTCCTCTCGGGACCGAGCTTCGCTCGAGAGGTGGCGGAGGGCCTCCCCACGGCGGTCACCGTCGCTTCACAAAATAAGGGATCGGCCCTCTTCTGGCAGTCCCGGCTGAACACCTCCCGCCTTCGTATCTACACCTCTTCAGACGTGGCCGGAACGGAGGTCGGCGGGGCGGTCAAAAACGTCATGGCCATCGCCTCGGGGATGACCTCGGCCCTCTCCCTCGGCGACAATGCCCGGGCTGCCCTCGTGAGCCGCGGCCTGGCGGAGATCATGCGCCTCGGCCGTCTCCTCGGTGCTCACCCCCTCACCCTGGCGGGTCTTGCGGGGATGGGGGACCTCGTCCTCACCTGCTACAGCAGCCAGTCCCGGAACTTCCGCCTTGGGGAGGCCCTCGGCCGGGGGCTCACCCTCGGGGAGGCGAAGGACGAGATCGGCGAGGTGGCCGAAGGGGC
Source organism: Synergistaceae bacterium (assembly GCA_022837505.1). Taxonomy (GTDB): domain Bacteria; phylum Synergistota; class Synergistia; order Synergistales; family Aminobacteriaceae; genus JALHFZ01. The sequence continues at coordinate 2,876 of JALHFZ010000098.1, read as the reverse complement.
CTTCACCGTCCGGGCGGTGGTGGAGATGGGACGGAGGATGGGAGTGGAGCTTCCCATCTCCGAGGGGGTCTACCGCCTCCTCTACGAAGGGGCCTCACCGGAGGAAGAGCTTGAAAAACTCATGGCCCGGGACCTCAAACCGGAGTACTCTGCCGGGCTTCTCTGGGAGCCTCCGGTTGTACCGGAGGATAAAGTAGGGTATAATCCGGACTGTTGAAATCAATATGAACTTTTTGCGAGGAGGAATGTTCTATGGCAAAGGCAGTAGTGGACAAGGAGACATGCATTGGCTGCGAAACGTGCGTAGGGACCTGCCCCGTTGAGGCCATTACAATGAACGACGGCAAGGCTGAAGTTGACCAGGAAACCTGCATTGAATGCGGCAGCTGTGTTCCCGTCTGCCCCGTGGACGCCATCTCTCAGTAGTTTCCGGCGTCTGCTGTTGAGTTGACGGAGCCCCTTTCGATTCCGGTCGGAAGGGGCATTTGTTTTTCCTCTCCCGGGCTGTATAATTATTAATTGAAAAATTCAATGTAAGGAGGATTCCCATGGCCCGAAAAAACCTCCTCTCGAGCTTCTCTGCAGAAAAGGAGCTTCCGGCCCTTCGGATTCTGTCCGTCATCACCGCCGGCTGGTTTCTCGCCTGCGCCGCCGCGGACGTCTTTCTGAGTTTTGTCCTCCTGGCGATACTGGACTTCTTCTTCGCCTTTCTCTTTCTTTTTTTCCGGTGGCGGATGGAGGCCCTATCCCTTCCGGCAATCCGGGGATTTCTCCCCCCTCTCCTTCTCTTTCTGAACCTTCTTCCCCTCGGGGCCTTCTATCTCGAGGCGGATATCGAGGTTCTGCTGCTGCGCCACATCGTGACTCTCCTCGGGTCAGGGATCTACATGGAATTCCGGCGGCGGGACGTCTTTTTCACCTATATGGGGATCAACGCCTTCGCCTTCGGAGGGGCATTCTTCCTCGCCGGCGATCTCCGGGGGCATATGGTCAACCTCGCCGTCTGCTATTTCTTCATCCTCTCCTCCATGCTTTTCTTCTCCCTTCTCCAGAGGAAAAAAACCCTTGAGATCGCCTCCCTTTTCCACTCCCAGAGGGAAGCCAGAGCCCTGGCCCTCCGGGACCCCCTGACAGGGCTCTTCAACCGGCGCCACTTCGATGAATGCCTTTCCGGAGTCTTGAGGGAGGGAAGGGACCTCGCCCTCTTCCTGCTGGATATGGATAATTTCAAGGCCATCAACGATACAAGGGGACATCCGGAAGGGGATCAGGCGCTGAAAAACATGGCTTCAGCCATAGAGCGGGTCATCCGGAAGGGGGATATTGCCGCCCGGATCGGAGGGGACGAGTTCGCCATCATCCTCCCCGAATGCCCCGAGAAGAACGGCCATGTCATCGCGGAAAACCTCTGCCGGCAGGCAACTCTCTGTACTCCCCCCCTCTCCGTCTCCGTCGGAATGGTCCACGTCGCGGCAGGAACCAACCCGGCGGAGGCCTTCGCCCGGGCAGACCAGGCACTCTACGCCGCGAAGACCGCCGGCAAGGGACGGGTCATGACCCGTTCCGCCGTCGTGCCGGCACCAGGAGACTGAGGGATAAACCACCCCCCACGTCAGGAAGGAGATCTATGGACAGGCTTATCGTCTCGCTTATCATAATCAACATCGCCATCTATTCGTACTCGAACGCCTTCTTCTTCCTGGCCCCCTATCTCGCCGTCCGGGGGTATTCCGCCGCCTCGGCGGGCATTCTGGTGGGAGCCTTCTATGCCGCCACCACCGCCGTCCGTCCCCTCGGAGGGTGGATCACCGAGCATGCGGGTGTCCGGCGGAGCATGATCTTCTCCGCCCTCCTCTGCCTTGTCTGCGCCCTTGCCCTGCAGCTCTATGAGGGGCCCTTCCTCTGGTTTGTGGGAGTCCGGGTCGTCATGGGGGTGGGGTACAGTATTTTCATGGTCGCCCTCACCACATACCAGGCCCTCTCCGTGGCGGAATCGAAACGGGGGCTTGCCTTTGTCCTCGTCTCCGTGGGGAGCCTCGTCCCCATGTTCACCGTGGTGCCCCTCACCGACTATTTCGTCCGGAACGATCTCGGACAATTCTATTACCTTCTCCCCATCGCTGCCGCTGCCGTCTCCCTCTTTCTTGCCCTCCGCCTTCGCCCTGCGAAAAACCCCCACCCCTCCGCAGACGGATCTCCCATGAAGTGGGGGAGCTACGGGGACCTCTTCAGGGATACTCCCGCGGGCAAAATCATATTCTCCTGCTTCTTCTTCGGCCTCTGCGACTCATCCATCGTCTTCGTGGGAAACGTCTTTCTCGAGCGGAACCTCGTCCCCTCGTGGTTCATCTTCTCCCTCGGAGGGGGAGCCCTCATCATCCGGATCGCCGGGCGGAACTTTTTCAACCGGTACAGCCGCACCGCCTTCGCCGGCCCGTCCTTTCTGCTCATGGCCCTGTGCCTTCTCGGCGTCTCCGCGGCCGAAAGCCCGGCCTCCCTCGTGGCCTGGGGCTTCTTCTACGGCCTCGGCATGGGGTTCGCCTACCCCGCCCATCTCGCCTTCACGGCCGACCTCGCCGCCCCTCCCCTCCGGGCCAAGGCGTCGGCCCTTGTGCATTTCTCCATGGACCTGAGCTGGTTCCTCCTGCCCCTCTACATGGGGTTCGGCTCCTCCCTCTTCGGCACCCAGACCGCCTTCCGCCTTTTTGCCCTTCTCTGCATCGCCGCGGCGGGGATGGTGACCTGGATGTGGCTTCCGGAGGGAAAATTCTCCCGGGGAAAGAAAAAGAGCTCCTGATTCGGGACAAAGGAAGAGGCCGGGGGGATTTTTCCCTCCGGCCTCTCCGTCTTCTTTCAAACTACTGCATCTTCCGTAT